>CAISJZ010000051.1 GCA_903885755.1 uncultured Hyphomicrobiales bacterium
CATCGAGCGATGCTTCAACAAACTCAAGAATGCCCGGCGCTTCGCGACGAGATACGACAAGCTCGCCGAAACGTTCGGAGGCTTCGTTCAAATCGCCTGCATCCGGCTATGGATGCGCTACTTTGTCAACGAGACCTAGCGGCGCGGGCTGTACTTGCCAATAAAATAGAGTAGCCTTCCGGAATAATATTGGGAGGCCCGCATGGGAACGATGTGGTTCAGGTCGCGATTCGCTTGGATGATTTTCGTTCTCGGAGCGGTAACTGCGGCGCGCGCGCAACACATCGATATCGGGATCGTGGAGGCAATGGGACGAGCTCCCGAATTCATCGCAATGGAGAAGGGATATTTCAAGGAATTGGGGATCGATGTAAATTTTGTTCCGATGGATTCGAGTTCAAGGTTCGCCGCGGCGAACGCCGAGGGTTCCTTGCCCATCATCGGGGGCGCGGTTTCGGTAGGATTTTTCAATTCCGTCGCCAAGGGTTTTCCCATCAAGCTGATGCTCGAAGGCGGCAGCACGCCGATTGGTCTCAATTTGATGGTCCGTCCCGATCTTGCCCAAGACATGCGCTCACTCGCCGATATGAAGGGACGGTCGGTGTCGGTTACGGCGCCTGGCTCCAGCAACATCTATGTCGCGGGCAAGATGCTCGAAACGGCTGGTTTGTCGATGAAAGATGTTGACGCCAAGTATATCGGCTTCGCGCAACTTTCCGCCGCTTTTGCAAACAAGGCTCTCGATACCGCGATCGTCATTCAACCGACCGTTGCCTTGCTGGAAGCCGGCGGGTTCGCGAAATCGTGGATCGATCCGGACGAAATCATCAAGCCAACGCCGATGCTTGTTTCCGGGATACTGGTCAATACGGACTGGGCTAGAAAGAACGCGGACCTGGCGAAGCGATATTTTGTGGCGCTCATGAAAGGCGTTCGGGATTACTGCGCGGCCTATCACGGCGGTTCAAACCGATCCGAGGTCATCGACATCCTGACACGTAATACCGCGATGAAAGACGCGGCATTTCTCGACCGTTCAGTTTGGCTTTCGCGTAGCGCGCGGGGTCTGATTCCAGTCGAAAGTCTGCTCGATATCCAGCATTATTTTTACAAGGAGGGGCTTCTCGACAAGGAGCTACCTCTTGCCGACCTCGTCGACATGTCGCTCGTGGAAGCGGCGAATGCGACGCTCGGGCCTGTCAAGATCCCGACAGGCTCGAAGCCCGGATGTCGATAAATAATATTGGCGACGCGCGAGTCGGAATTTGGTTCATCGCAAGCGTGAAGGCCTCCCGATGTGAGTTGAAATAACGTTTATTCACCTAAATTCACGATAGAGCGCTAGGCGCCCGACCACCGCGATTGAGAAATCTCGGCAGCTACATAAGCCCTTCTTGCTATTCGCTTAATGTTCCAGCGGGGAGCTCCTGACGCCGAGGGAAGACCACGAATTCCCGCGGCGTTCCCTCGTCATGGGCGGTCAATCAATACCCAACCCGGGGTGTCACATCTGGCGGTTGCCTGCTAATATTACAATATCCATCTAACCGCCGGACGCGGCGAGGGAGATCGCGTTGATCATGCTTCCGATGCTTCGTACGCTTGCGCTCTGGTTGGCCGCGTCTGTCGTCGTGGCCACCCTTCCGGCCAGCGCGGTTGAAATCAAAGTCCTGTCGTCAAACAATATGAAGGCTACCGTGACCGCGCTATCCCGCGAATTCGAGCGCTCGACGGGCAATAAGCTGGCTATGTCGTTCGATAGCGCCAGAGCCATGAACCACCGGATCACGGTTGGCGCGGACGCGGACGTTGTCATAGTCCAACGCACGATTCTCGAGGAGTTGCTCAAACCTGGAAAAATTGATGGCCACACCATAACCGATGTGGCGCGCTCTTCCTTGGCGGTGTTCGTACAGGTAGGCGCGCCCAAGCCGGACGTGAGTTCGGCCGAGGCGTTCAAGGGGTCGCTGTTGAACGCCAGGTCAATCAGCTACCCCAATCCAGGCGCCGGCGCGCTATCCGGCATCGCTTTCTCAAGCATTCTGGAAAAGCTGGGAGTCGCCGAGCAGATGAAGGCCAAGACCAAACGCGCGGGAGATACGGAAGGGATGGTGAGGCTCGTCGCTTTGGGGATCGCTCAGATTGGCGTGTCACAATTAAGCGAAACGCGCGGACGAGGAATCGAGCTCGCGGGTCGGCTCCCGGACGAGTTGGGTGGAAGCATACCCATCTCGGCCGCCGTCACCGTAGGCGCGCGCGAGCCGGAGGCGGCGAAGACGTTCATCAGATTCTTATCGTCGCCAGAAGCCCTGAAAGCAATCGGCGCGAACAGGCTGGAGCCGCCCGCCAATTAATCCATCGTCGGAATATGCGCATCCACGATGACTTTCTTGAAACTCGCGACTTCGTCCTTGTAGATATTGTCGAATTCCGCTGGACCGGCGGTCGCTGGCTCCAGCGACAGGTTGAAGAGCGAATCCTTGAGATCGCCGGATGCGATCGCGATCAAAGATTCCCTGGCCATATGCTCCACGATTTCGCGCGGCGTCCCCGCCGCCGTGAACAGGCCAAGCCATCCCGTGACGCTGAAACCCGGCAATCCCTCTTCCTTCATGGTGGGGACACTTGGCATGGTCGGAACTCGATCGGCTGTCGTCACCGCCAACGCTCGCACGTCGCCGGTATCGATATGCGCCTTCGCGGTGGTGGTGGGAACGAGCGCGCACTGAACTTCGCCGCCAATGATCGCGGTGAACAGCGGCGCGTCGCCCGTGAAGGGAACGAGCTGTATCTCGGTTCCCGTTGCGTGCTTGACCATTTCCATCGTCAATTGCGACGCGGTGCCGACGCCGGTCGCCCCATAGTTCAGTTTGCTCGGGTTTGCCTTCGCATAAGCGATGAATTCTGGAAAAGTCTTGACCGGCAGGTTCTTGCCGACGATGAGCACGGATGACGTAGTGACGAGTTCGGCGACCCGCGCGAGGTCGTCGACCGGACTGAACGGCAGTGATTTATACATGGAAGGGGCTATGGAAATTCCGTTGGAGTGCATGAGGTAGGTGTAGCCGTCGGGCGGCGCCTTCGCGACGGCGTTGCCTGCGACATTCCCGCCGGCGCCAGCGCGACTTTCCACGAGGACCGGGACTTTGAGTTGTTCCTGCAGTTTGGCCGCGAAGACGCGCGCGGTCGCGTCAACCGACCCGCCAACGGGGAATGGAATGATAATTCGAATGGGTTTGTCCGGCCACGAATCCGCCGCCGCCGGGGTCGCGTCAGAAACCGTCGCGCACGAAATCAAAGCGAAAAACAGGGTCGTCATGCCGATGCGCATTTCGTTTCATTCCCGCTGCGACACTTTCGCGGCGCGGCTAATTGGTGAGCCGCCCGCGCCAGTCAGGTTACTCGAACTATGCGCCCTTTCGCGTCGATCGCAACACCATAGTCCGTTACCGCGCCGTCGGTCGTAATGTAACCCTCGTCGAGATCGCCTTGTATCATCGCGATATCTCGCTCCTCGACTGGCCCATAACCGCCGCCGCCGCCGGTTTCGAGTATAAGAATGCTGCCGGCGGCAAGCGGTTCGCCATGCGCCTTGTATTTCGGCGTCGTCGTGCCCGCAATTTCGTCGATGACGACGACGCTGCCAGGGCGCGCCTGCTTGCCGCCAAGCACACCCCATGCGGGATGCTTGGTGCGATCGAGATTGGTCTGCAACTGACAATCCTCAAGGATGCGATATGTCTTTGCGAAGCCGAGACCGCCACGGAATTTGCCGGCGCCTCCGGAATCGGGACGAAGCGCGATGGACTCGACGCGGAATGGCAGGAGCCGCTCTTGCAACTCGATGGGAATGAGCCTTGTGTCGCCATGGGCCATGGTGCGGAACGGACCCGAACCGTCGTGGGTCGCGCAAGCGCCCCAACCGCCGTGGCCGCTGTCGTGACCGTTGAAGGGCCGGCCGTTCGCCCGTCTTCCGAACAGGCGAAATCCGGAATGCGTTGCGAAATGGCCGCCGGTGACGCGTTCTGGAAGCGCCTTTTCCAAAGCCTTGATAACAGCGTCTATTACGGTCGGGAAAGGCATCGGGTAGTTGGCCATCGGCGCCGTCGGATCGGCGCTGAGGATTTTTCCCTCCGGCAAGATCAGGTTCAAAGGGCGGAAAAGTCCCTCGTTGGCGGGTTCGTCCGGCGCCACGAGATAGCGGAACGCCACGCGGGCGGTTGTCAGGCCGCCGCCATGATAGCCCGAGTTGATCGAACCTTTCGCCTGTTCCGCGATGCCGGTGTAATCGACCGTCATCTCGTCGCCCCTGATGATTACGCGCACCTTGATGGGAATGGGCGCGTCGCCCTGGCCGTCGTTGTCGAGCCAGGTTTCGTGCTCGTATTCGCCATCGGGAAGATCGCGAATGTGCTGGCGCGCGGCCGCCTCGGCCTGATCGAGAATAATATCGATGGCGCGCTCGAACGTAGCTGTTCCATATTTCACGGCAAGCGCGGCAATGAGATCGCGCCCGAGCAGGCAGCCCGCCAATTGCGCCTGAATATCGCCAAGCAGTTCGGTTGGAAGCCGGCTGTTATTCTCGATGATGCGATAGACTTCCTCGTTCGGCTCTCCCTTCGACCACATCTTGATGGAACGCAACTGCAGGCCTTCCATGAAGATGTCATGGGAGTTGTTCATTGTCCCACCGATATCGATCCAGTGCACGTTGATGGCGAAAAAGCCAATCAGGCGGCCCGACCCATCCAGGCGTTCCGCAATGGGCGTGTACATCACCGTGTTGTTGAGATGCTGCCCCTGTACCGCCGCGTGATTGCAGACGATAACGTCGCCGAAGTGGAGCCGTTCAAGACCATAAATCTCGAGTCCATCGCGAACGGCCGTTCCCACGGAATCCGCGACGAAAGGCGGCATTCCGCCCGTACACTGCGCGACTAGACGTCCCTTGATGTCGGTCATGCCGACCGCGAAATCGTTATATTCGTAGATATAGGGACTGAACGCGGTGCGCTTGATGTTGGCGTCGATCTGGTTGGTGGTCGAGATCAGGCCATGGCGGATTACCTCGAGGGTGATTGGATCGATGGCGTCCCGAATTTCAGATGATTGGGTCATTTTGATTTCGCCCGAGGAGCGTCGCATTGGATTCGGATTTCGCGCAGGGGTCCAATCTCAAAACGATCGAAAGGACCCACCAGCGTCGTCGAGCCATATTCCTCGATGACCGCGGGACCCGGCGCCGAGAATCCCGGCGCCAGGCCGGAACGCTCGAAAACGGCCGCATCGACGAAGCCGCCCGCCTCCCTGAAATAAACACGCCGGGACGTGGGCGCGGCGCCTCCCTCGCCGATGAGCGGCAGGCTCGATAGGTCGAGACGCTTCTGCCGCGCGAAGGCCGATAGATGTAGCGCTTGCAACTCCGCCGGGTTTTTGGGGTCGGCGTGTCCGTAGCGGCGCTTGTAATCGCGTTCGAAGGAATGGCGGATGGTCGCGAAGTCGCCAGCGTTTCCCACGGGCACCTTGATGTTATGGCGTTGACCGAGATAGCGCATCTCGGCATGGCGTTCCATAATGATCTCGCGCGCGCCGAACTCTTGCTTCAATGCCGCGGCGGCTTCGTTTTCCATCTCGCCAAAAGCTTCCTGAATCGAGGCAATTGCATTTTGCGTAAGAAGGCCGGTGAAAGTCTTCGACAGATCAATGCGCGCATCCGCCAGCAACATGCCGACGGCCGAGAAGTTGCCTGGCGCCGGCGGGATGACAACGGTGGGAATCGAAAGTTCACGCGCCAACGCGGATGAATGCAACGGGCCGCCGCCGCCATAACTGAACAGGACGAAGTCGCGCGGATCGAGTCCATGCTCGACGGAGACTTGCCGGATCGCGCCAGCCATGGTCACGGTCGCCAGAGACAGAATGCCATCCGCGAGGCGCAACATGCCATCTTCGCCGGCATAGCCCAAGGGCCCGGAAAGTTCTCGAATGGCGCGCGCGGCGCCCTCGACATCGAGCTTCAGTTCGCCACCGAGGAAGCGATCCGCGTTCAATCGTCCGAGCACCAGATTGGCGTCGGTGACGGTCGCTTCCATGCCGCCGCGGCCATAGCAAACGGGACCGGGAGTTGATCCAGCGCTACGCGGGCCAACGTGCAAACGGTTCTGTGAGTCTAGCCACGCCACCGAGCCGCCACCGGAGCCGACTTCCACGATATCGATGACGGGAGATTTGATCGGGAAGCCATGAACGTAGCCACCCGCGTAATAGATCGTCTCGACGTTGAAGCGTCCATCCTCGACAAGCGCGCACTTCGCGGTGGTGCCGCCCATGTCGAAGGCCACGACATTCCTGAAGCCAAGTTCCTCGGCATAGGCGCCAGCTCCAATGCATCCGCCGATCGGCCCGGACTCCACAAGGCCGACCGGCTGACGACAGGTACGCTCGACGGACAGGAGGCCACCATTCGATCCCATCATGAAGAGTGATCCCGTGAAGCCTCGCGCCTTCATGTCGTCTTCGAGTTGGCGGATGTAGGTGTTGACCTGCGGCCCGACGTAGGCGTTCGCCGCGACCGTGGAGGATCGCTCGAATTCATACCATTCGCGCGTGAGATCGGTGCTACAGGTGATGTAGACGTCGGGCAACTTCGCGCGCAGGCGCGCCGCCGCTTCGACCTCATGCGCGGGATTAGCGAATGAGTTCATGAAGAATACCGCGATTGCTTCAACCTTTGCCGCGCCCAACTCTTCCGCGAGGCGATCGACCGCCGCAAGATCAAGCGGCGTCTGAATCTCTCCGAACGTGTCCATGCGCTCCGGCACTTCGAAGCGCAGCGAGCGGGGAATAAGCGGCGGGTCGCGCCGATAGTGCAGATCGAATGGATCAGGCCGATTGGCGCGCGCAATCTCGAGAATGTCGCGAAATCCCCGCGTCGTGACAAGCGCCGCCCTCGCGCCGCGTCGCTGGATAAAGGAATTGATGACGAGCGTCGTGCCGTGATTCAGGAATAGGGCCTGCTCGGGTGCTAGATTGGCCTTCCTGAAGCAGTCGAGAATACCGTCGACGAAATTGTCGTAGGTCGTCGAGCTCTTGGTATAGACGACGCGGCGCGTCTCCCGGTCGTAACCGACCAGATCGGTGAATGTCCCTCCTATATCCACCGCGACCGCGTATGACATTCATTCAACTCCAGCTCGCGTCAAACTTGCATTTTTCCGAAAAATGGAAAAGTATTCCATTTTCTGAAAAAGTAATCTTGACTTTTCGGATTGTCAACAAATGGAGCGACCATGTCGGCGGTAACAGTCAATCACCGCAAGGGGCGTCCAGCCAGGCTGTCAGCCGAGGCGGCGGGAAACTCGACGGCCCTCATCGGACTCGAGCTACTCAAGGCGATCGCGAGGGAGAGCCGCCCTATGCAGCTGACGGAAATCGCGCTTGCGGTCGGCATGTCCGCCAGTCGCACGCATCGATATCTCTCCAGTCTTCGGCATGCGGGGTTTGTCGGAAAAGACGAGGCGACCGGGCGCTACTTGATAGGGCCGTCGACAATTGAAATCGGGATCGCCGCAATAAAAAATGCCGACGGCGGTCAGATAACCGACGATCTCATGAAGGATCTCACCAACAGAACCGGGTTGTGCTCCTATCTCTGCGTCTGGGGATCCAACGGGCCAACCGTTATCCGTAGCGAGATGGGCGAGGTGCGGACCGTGGCGCGAATGCGCATCGGCTCAAACCTCTCGATGCTGACCGCGACTGGCCAAATCTTTCTTTCTTTTATGCCGCTTGAAACGACCCGCGAGTTGCTGATCCGTGACATCGATGACTGGAACCGCGAAACGCCCGGCGCCGCCGCGAGTATCGAGAAATCCATGCGTCAACGGAGTAAGGTCGAGAAAGCGCGAATCGCCAGGACGCGGGGTATGAGAAATCCGGCATGGACCGCGTTTTCAAGCCCCGTTTTCAATCGCGGCGGAAGCTTTCGCATGGCGCTCACGGTGATAGGCGTGACAACGCACTTTGATACCAGACTGGATGGTTCCATCGCCGCGCAGCTGAAGGCGTCATCCGAACGACTTTCGATGTCGATCCTATCGTGACGCCTTCGCGCATCTCGATTATCGAGATACTCGGCGATCGCGCGGGGAAAATTTTCGATAGCTGCATTTCGGCGAAATGGAGCGATTAATCAGCTTCCACAGAGCTTATGGCAGGTTGGTGTTTCGCTTTCGAGCCCGGATTCACTCAATTGTCGCAAAAGTTCGTTGAGGGCTTGAACCCCGGAAATTGAGCCCTACAATGACGACTAACGGCAATAATCCATGGGATGGAAACCGATGAGAGTAATAACCGCATTTGGTATGGCCTTTCTTCTGGCAATTGGCGCCGGAGTGTCGGGGCCTTCACTGGCGCAGAATTATCCGAGCCGCCCAATCAGATTGATTGTTCCGATCGCGGCGGGTTCGGTCACGGACGTTGCCTCCCGATTGATGGCGCAGGAATTGTCCGAACGCCTCGGCGGGATCTCCGTCATCGTTGATAATCGTCCGGGCGCGAACATGGTCATCGGGGGGACCGAATGCGCGAAATCCGCGGGCGATGGATACACACTGTGCGTTGTCAGTCCCGATACCATGTCGTTCAATCCATTCACCGTGCCCAATCTCTCCTATGATCCAGACAGGGATTTTCGCCCTGTAACCAATATGTATTACGTGGTGGAAGGCCTGATCGGGAAACAGGCCCTACCAGCCAATACCGTCGATGAACTGAAGAAGCTCGCGATCGAAAAGCCAGCGGCGATCAATTTTGGAACGCTCGGCGAGGGCACGACAACCGATATGTATCGGGTCTGGCTGAACGAGGAATGGAAGACCAACATCGTTGGCGTTCCGTACAAGGGCGGCAGTGAAATCGTGAATGCCTTGCTGACCGGAACCATCGATATCTCCAAAATAGGCATGGGCAACTTCGCGGGCCGATTGAATGACGGAAGCATCAAGACACTGGCGTTGCGTAGTTCAAAGCGCAGTGAACTGCTGCCAAATGTACCAACCCTGGCCGAGGCGGGGCTGCGTGGATTTCCGGGCGGCCCTATCTTTTGGGGCGTTGTCGTCCCGAAGTCGACGCCCGACGCGATTGTCGAGCGGCTGCACAAGGAACTGGCGCAGATACTGAATGGCCCAAAATTCGTGGATTTCGCGAAGAAACAGTTTCTCGAAATCGATGCGTCATCTCCGGCCGAATTCGCGGCATTTCTGAAGGAGGACCGAGAGAGCGCTCGCGTTTTGATCAATAAATATGGCGCTGCGCGCTAGCGGCTCCTTGTGCGCGCGCCTCGGATCAAGAACCGGCGGGACGAACTTCCCCGATCTTGCCAATGTCGAATTGTGAAAAGAAGAGTCGCCCGTCGGCGGTCGCCGTAATCGCGCGAGCGCCGCTTGCCGGCGACGGAATTTCATATTCGCCCACCATCATGCCATCCGGCCGCATGCGACCGATCAGATTGGACGCGTTCTCGGTGAACCAGAGATCGCCGTTGGCGCCAACGCAAACGCCTCGGAGCGACGCATTTCGCGTGGGAACCTTGTGTTCAACTATGGAGCCGTCGGGCGCGATCCGGCCAAGCGAATTGGCGTCTGTCTGAACGAACCAAATGGATCCGTCGGGGTGTGTGGCCATGGCGCGGGGCTGGCTGTTGATCGTCGGGATGGGAAATTCGGTGACCTCTCCATTGATTGTCACCCGGGCGATGCGATTGCCTTCGGCTTCGCTGAACCAAAGCGCGCCGTCTCGAACAACCGGGGACAGTGGACGGCTTCCAGGGCTGATGCCAGCGTGAAATTCCTGGACGTGACCATTGCTGGAAATTCGCGCGACCCGAGCGACGTCTGTTTCCGAGAACCACACATGCCCGTCTGGCCCGAGCACAATTCCGTTCGGTCCCGCGTTAGGAGTTGGCAATGGAAACTCGACAATCCGACCATCGAGGGTGATGCGCCCGATCTTGTGGCCAGAGTATTCCGTGAACCAGAGATTTCCGTCGGCGCCGGCAATAATCCCCGTTGGTTTGCTGTTCGCGGTTGGAACGGAATATTCCGTGATATCGCTGGTGTCGGGATCCAGCCTCGCAATCTTGTCGGTCAGACTCTCGCAAAACCACAAGCACTGATCCGGACCGACGGTAATGATATAGGGCCCGGAATTTGGCGTGGGAATTTGATGCTCTATGATCAGCGGAGATTTAACCACCGGATATTCTCCTGTTGCGCCATCGCAGCTTGAAGACGCGTCGATAATCTTGTCAAGATGAAAGATGCTCTGAAAGTGGCGCTCGTCAGGACCCTTCATCGCACGGCGGGTCGATCATTCGCACCATTATTCAAAGTCGGCATCGTGACTTATTCATTGGCGCGCATGTCGGACAGACAGTCGCAAATTCCGTCTGATGGTTCGGGTTGCCGCGCAGCGAGCCTATTGCGGTCGCTTGTACGGACCGAGTTCTTTCAGGGCTTCATTCACGAAACTCATGTCCACGACATCTTCCGCGCTGATTGCGCCCGACGTGATCAGGCCGTGCGAGCGATAAAACGCGAGATCCTTGCGCAGGCTTTCCATGTTGACGAACCCGTCCGGATTCGTGAACTGCGGCGGCGCCGATCGAATTTGCTCTTCTTTCATGCCAATAGCCTTGGCGAGAATTCGCACGACCGCGCTGGCGCTGGCGTCGGCGCGCCATGTGCCGTTCTCGATCGAATTGTTGAAATCGCGCGCTCCCTTCAGCCAGCCCTTCATGAACCTGCGAGCGACGTCAGCGCGCCCGCGGGCGAATTGATTGCCGTAAAACAGCAGGGAAACCTCCTGACCGGGATAAAATTGCTCGGTAGCCTGAAATTCCGTCGCGGCTCCGGTCGCCACCGCGGCGCTGGCGTAGGGCTCGATCATCAAGGCGATGTCGACCGCCTTGTTCTGAAGGGCCACGACGAGCTGCGGAAATGACATGAAAACCTGCTCTACGTCGCCATAGGCAAGGTCGCCGATGCGTGTCATCTCGTCGACAAGAATTTGCCCGCCCGTGCCCGGGGCGGGGAGGCCGACCTTCATCCCCTTAAGGTCGCCATAGCCCTTGAATCGGCCACTATCGATCAGGTCTTTCCTGACGATGACACTCTGATAATGGTAGCCTGGCGCGGCCGTCGCCCGATCTGCGACAATGCGAATATCGATCTGACGGGCCGCGGCGTTGAACAGCCCCGCCGAGGCCGATCCACCAGCGGCGTCGAGGTCGCCGGTCGCCAATGGGGCGATGGCTTTCGACGCGGAATCCAGTGGAATGATTTCGACCTCCAGTTGCTCAGCCGCGAAATATCCACGTTCACTGGCGACGAAAATAGGCGCGTCCGCCGTGCTCATTGTCAGCCCAACGCGAACCTTGTCGGCGGCATTCGCGGCAAATCCCTGGATAGCCAACAAGAACGCCAGAGTCCGGCAAAGACAGGATAAACCCGAAGTCATCACTCCCTCCCTCGACCGTCCCGGATCTTTCGCCAATGTCGGGTTCCCGCACATGCGCTCATTCCCGGCGACCGACCTTTGAAGGTCCTATTGCATTATGATAGAAAAATCATCACGCGCCGTGGAAAATCCATCTTGCGGTCGCCACGAAACGATGGAGGCAACGCATGAGCCAGGTTGATGCCGGCATGACGATTGCGGACCGTTTGGCGCTTCTGCACCAGACCGGCGGCAACACCGACATGGGCAAGCTTCTGCGAACATTCTGGCACCCAGTTACGTTGTCTCGTGAACTTCCGCCTGGCAGGGCGCGCGCCTGCAAGTTTCTGGGGGAAGCGCTGACCGTCTATCGCGGCGAGAGCGGCAAGCCATTTCTCGTCGCGGGCCATTGTCCGCATCGTCTGACAGTGCTGCACACGGGCTGGGTCGAGGGCGATGAATTACGTTGCATGTATCATGGCTGGAAATTCAATGGCGGCGGCCGATGCACCGAAGCGCCGGCCGAGGGCGACGCGACCGCGGCGAAAATCAGGATTGTCTCCTATCCCGTGCACGAATACGCCGGGATGATCTTCGCCTACCTCGGTCCGTTGCCCGCGCCGGAGTTCAGTCTCCTGCGCAAGGACGTATTCGAACGTCCTGATGGCCTCCTGTTCGCTCGTCGCGAGCAATGGCCCTGCAACTGGTTTCAGCAGGTCGAGAACTCCATGGACGCCGTGCACGTCAGCTTCGCCCACCGGGCGGGCATTGTCGGAAATTTCGGCAAGGCCGTTACCGGCGCCGTGCCATTGCTTGAGTATATCGAGAACGACGCCGGCATTCGGCAAATCGCGACGCGCGGACCCGGTAATGTCCGCGTCAGCGACTGGACCTATCCCAACGCGAACCACATCGTCGTTCCGGGTGTTCACGCGGGCGATCCGTGGATCGATGTCGGCCACTGGATTATCGCCAATGACGATCATACTTCGACACGGATGATGATCTATTCGATCCCGTCCACGACACCCGAGGCGGATGAGCGAATTCGTCGCTATTTCGCCGAGTTCGGCGATTACAATCCCGCCGATCACCATGATGAGTTGATCCACGAGGGAAAGTACCCCGAGGACATTCTGCTGCAGCTTACGAGCGCGCAAGACTATGTCGCCGGCGTTGGACAGGGCGTCATCGCCGATCGGACACGCGAGCGCCTTGGCAAGTCGGACGTGGGCATCGCCCTGCTGCGGCGAATTTGCTGGCGGGAAATGGACGCGATCCGCGAGGGACGACCAACGAAGGCCTGGACTCGATTGCGGCAGTCATCCGAACTGCCGATCCAGAATCCCGAGGCGATCGCGGGATGAGCGAAATGCCGAATCGCGGAACTGGACGGCTTGCGGGCAAGGTCGCGTTGATCTTTGGCGCAGGACCCAACGTTGGTGGAACAGTCGCGCATTTCATGGCCCGTGAGGGCGCGCGGGTCGTGGTCGCCGATATCAATGAATGCGTCGCCAACGAAACCGCCGCGTTCATTCAGCAACGTGGTTATGAGGCATCGGCGGTTCGTGGCGATGCGCTGGTCGAGGCGGAGGTCGAAGGGGCGACCAAATTGGCGCAAGACCGGTACGGTCGCCTCGACATCGTCATGAACATGGCGGGTACGGTTTTATTTTCGTCGATTCTGGATACCGATGTCGAGGAATGGCGCCGGGCGGTCATAAGTTTTCCGACGGCAGGCCTCCTGACAACGAGACACGCCGCAAGGGCGATGATCGCGGCGGGCCACGGCGGAAGCATCATTCATCTTCTGTCGACGACGGCGCATTTTGGGCAGGCGGAGGCGACCGCTTACGCGACCGCCAAGGCCGGGCTTCTGAATTTCACGCGCTCGGCCGCGATGGAACTGGCCGAACACGGCGTCCGCGTCAATTCGATCACGCCGTGCTCGATGGAGCATCAACTCTGGACCAACATGAAAGCGGAGGCGGAAAGTGGCCACTACGAACCGCGCAAGGCCCAGCCGCAATATTCGCGCGATGACTATCTCAAGAATATTCCGCTCGGGCGATTTCCGCGCGCCGCGGATGTAGCCTGGGCGGCGGTGTTTCTGGCGTCGGATGAAACTGGCTGCGTCACCGGAATTGATATTCCCGTGGATGGGGGCCTGCGCCACAAATATCCAACGTGGCGACCCGGCGACACGACAGGAGCGAACATTCACGACTATATCAGCGGACTCAAGCGCACCGCGTTTGGCGAGGAGATCGACTAATGACCACTGATGGCCGGCTCAAGCAAATACGTTGAAACGCCGCCTGAAACGCGCGCGAGTTTATCCCGAGGCTGAACCAAGCTCCCGCCTCGAAAGTTCGAGCCGGGCGAGCCGGTGGCGATCGCTGACGACAAGCATCCGCGCTTGCGGGGTCGTTCTCCGACGCGTGGCGAGTTGCCTTGTGACATGCTGAAAATTTCGCGGCGAAGCAGTTTATGATGATTCCGCCGTTGGTTATTGACCGTTATCCCTGTTTCGGACAAGTTTCGCACAGGCGTTCCGCCGCCGCCACGGCAATATATTATTCGGCGCGAGACCTTCACGGGATGCATTGGGCAGGGAAGCGACATGGCAGGAATTCCACTGACACTCGCATGCGGCGACTATGAGATCATTCGTGCCCTGAAGGAAGGCATTGTCAAGCCGGACGGGATCGATCTCACGGTCTTGACCGCGATGGATCCTTCGCCGCGGCACTGGCGCTTTTTGCGGAAGCAGGAATATGACATGGCGGAGGTGTCCTGCTCGGGCTATCTCGCCGCGCGCGATCAGGGATTGCCCTTTCGCGCCCTTCCGGTCTTTCTCCACCGACGATTTCGGCATGGATTTATCTACACAAACTCCAAGGCGGGTATAACTTCGCCGAAGGACTTGATTGGGCGACGCGTTGGGTCCAAGGCGTTTCTGTTCACGGCCGCCCTCTGGCTGCGCGGAATTCTGGAACACGAATACGGCGTTCCGCACAAGTCGATCGAATGGGTGACGGAGCTTGATGAAGATGTCGAGTTCACGCCGCCGCCCGATCTCAAGATATCCAGATTGCCGCACACATCCAGTAATGTCGAATCGGAGAACATGCTTGTCGAAGGCAGGCTTGACGCGCTGATTTCGCCCGATCTTCTCAAGCCGCTTTTGGCGGGCGACCCGCGCGTGGGTCGATTGTTCCCCAACTATAAGGAGGAAGAACAACGATATTACGCGCGTACCGGAATTTTCCCGATCATGCACGTGCTCGGGATTCGCGAGGAAATCGTCCAGAAATATCCATGGGTTCCCGTGAACATGTACGCGGCCTTCAATCAATCGAAAGCGATCGCGATGAAGCGGATGCTCAATCCGCGCATTGTACCGCTCGCCTGGTACCGCGAGGCATGGGAGGAGCAGGAAGCAATTCTTGGCGCCGACCCCTGGGAATATGGCCTCGGCGATCGAAATCGCAAGAACCTGAATACTCTGGTTGGCTACTCGCGCGAACAGGGTCTGATTTCGCGGACGCCAACCCTCGACGAGTTGTTCCTCGATGTCTCGCAGGGCCGTAAGCGCGAGGAATACCGCATATAGAAGGCCTATTCTGGGAAACCATGCAACAGCGCTATTCGATCATCGACGCGCGATCCGTGGAGTGGGTCGAACCAACACGTTCGGCCTAGTCGCGTGCGATGGCTATCGTGTAGCATGGGTCAGACGCGCATTTCATTTACGCACCATTCAGCCCTTGGAGCACCCGCATGACCGACTCACATGAATATACGCCGCCGAAGGTCTGGACATGGAACAAGGCGAACGGCGGTCGCTTCGCCAACATCAACCGCCCGGTTTCGGGATCAACGCACGACAAGGAGCTTCCCGTCGGCCGGCATCCGCTTCAGCTCTATTCGCTCGCGACGCCGAACGGCCAGAAAGTCACGATCATGCTGGAGGAGCTTCTCGCCCTCGGGCACGCCGGCGCCGAATACGACGCCTGGCTGATCAAGATCGGTGACCGCGACCAGTTCGGCAGCGGCTTTGTCGAGGTCAATCCCAATTCCAAAATACCGGCGCTGATGGATCGCGGCGGTTCCAAGCTGGTCCGGGTCTTCGAGTCAGGCGCTATTCTGCTTTATCTCGCCGAGAAGTTCGGAGCGTTTCTGCCCACCGAGGCCGCGCCGCGCGCCGAATGCCTGTCGTGGTTGTTCTGGCAGATGGGAAGCGCGCCTTATCTCGGCGGTGGCTTTGGTCATTTCTACGCCTATGCGCCGACCAAGATCGAATACGCCATCGACCGTTTTGCCATGGAGGCGAAGCGTCAGCTCGACGTCCTTGATCGCCGCCTCGCGCAAAGCGAGTATCTGGCTGGCGAAACGTACACGATCGCGGATATTGCCGTGTTTCCGTGGTATGGCGGACTGGCGAAGGGATGGCTCTACGGCGCCGCCGAATTCCTGCAGGTGCAAGAGTACAAGCACCTTCTGCGGTGGTCCGACGCAATCTTGCAACGCCCCGCAGTCCAGCGCGGACGCATGGTCAACCGTTTGTCCGGCGAACCCGCGGGCCAATTGCACGAGCGTCACGAGGCCAGCGATTTCGAGACGAAGACGCAAGACAAGATTGTCGCGCGGACCTGAGCGGCAAAAAAATCCGGCTGCCAAGGACTTGCCGCGGCGGTTGGACGATATGGAGCGATTCGCTAAAACAGACCGGCGAATCACTCGGACAATGGAAATAGCGATGGCTGGGGAAATTAGCCCACTTGCCGGAAAGGCGGCTCCGCGATCAATGCTTGTCGACGTGCCTCGGCTGATTACCGCCTATTTCACCGGGCGGCCCGATCCGGCGGTCGTCGCGCAGCGGGTCGCATTCGGCACGTCCGGCCACCGCGGGTCGGCCTTCGATACGGCCTTTAACGAAGGGCACATTCTCGCCATCAGCCAGGCGATTTGCGATTATCGGCGCAAACGAGGGATCGACGGCCCGCTGTTCATGGGCATGGACACTCATGCCTTGTCGACCCCCGCCTTCGCCAGCGCTCTGGAAGTTTTCGCGGCGAATCAAGTCGACGTGATGATTGACGACAGGGGCGGCTATACGCCCACTCCCGTCATCTCGCACGCGATCCTGAGTCACAACAGGGGCCGATCGCGGGGGCAGGCCGATGGCGTTGTCATCACGCCGTCGCACAACCCGCCCGAGGATGGCGGCTTCAAATACAACCCGCCAAATGGCGGACCGGCGGATGGCGATATCACGTCCGAGATCGAGCGGAATGCGAACACGTTGCTGCTGAACAAGCTTGACGGCGTGAAGCGAATTCCCTACGAGCGAGCGCTGAAATCGGCATCCATTCATCGCCATGATTATATCGGTCCATATGTCGCCGACCTTGGCGCCGTCGTTGACATGGCGGCGATACGTTCGTCGGGCGTGAAAATCGGCACCGACCCCCTTGGCGGCGCCGCCGTGCACTATTGGGGCCCGATTATCGAGGCCTACGGAATCAACGCGACCATCGTCAACGAGGCCGTTGATCCGACATTTCGCTTCATGCCTCTTGATTGGGATGGCCGGATCAGAATGGACTGCTCATCGCCCCACGCGATGGCGCGATTGATTGGACTTCACGATAAATTCGACGTGGCCTTCGCCAACGACACGGACGCCGACAGACACGGCATCGTGACTCGGTCAAGCGGCCTCATGAATCCCAACCATTACCTCGCCGTCGCGATTTCCTATCTTTTCTCGAACCGGCCTGATTGGAAAGCCACTTGCGCCATTGGCAAGACAATGGTGAGCAGCAGCCTGATCAATCGGGTCGCCGAAAAGCTTGGTCGCGGGCTCGTCGAGGTTCCCGTGGGCTTCAAGTGGTTCGTGGACGGGCTGGCTGGCGGCTCGTTCGGCTTCGCGGGCGAGGAAAGCGCGGGCGCTTCGTTCATCAAACGAGACGGCTCTGTCTGGAGCACGGACAAGGATGGAATCATATTGGGGCTTCTCGCGGCGGAAATCACCGCTCGCGCGGGCGCGGACCCGGGTGAAATCTATAATGACCTGACCGGCGAACTTGGCGCGCCATTCTACGAGCGCATCGACGCGCCGGCGACGTCTGCCCAAAAAGATGTCCTCGAAAGGCTTTCGCCGGACCAGTTCGCGGTAACGGAACTCGCCGGCGAGCCGATTCTGGAGAAGCTCACGGTCGCGCCAGGCAATCACGCCGCGTTCGGAGGCCTCAAGGTCGTTACGAAGAATGGCTGGTTCGCGGCGCGACCATCAGGGACCGAGGATGTCTACAAAATTTACGCGGAAAGCTTTCGTGGAGTGGAGCACCTCGGGCGGATTCAGGAAGACGCGAGGGATGCGATCACCCGCGCCTTCGCGGCCGCTCTTCCCGCGTAGGAATTGACTGATCAAGTGGCCTCGGCGCGCGTGATGACGACGCGTTGACACGAATGCTCCCGAATTTATAGTCGATCGCGACCATTCAATTGATGCGGGCGAGACAAACATGCAATTCGGCGTTCAATATTTTCCCGCCGTTGCTCCATCCGAGAAATCGGCGAAGGACTATTTCGCGGAAAGTCTCGATATCGCGGTCGAAGCCGAACGCCGCGGCTTCACGCATGCCCGCATCGTCGAGCATTATTTTTTGCCTTATGGCGGGTATAGTCCAAATCCGATTGTTTTTCTCGCGGCGCTGTCGCAACGCACGACATCCATGCGGCTCGTCACTGGCGCCGTTCTGCCGGTCTTCAACAATCCGCTGAAGCTCGCGGGTGAAATAGGCATGCTTGACGCGCTGTCGAATGGCCGGCTCGACGTGGGCATGGCGCGCGCATTTCTTCCGCATGAGTTCCGCCATTTCAAGGTCGACATGAACGAATCCATCGCGCGTTACCGCGAGGGCATGGAACAGATCGCGCTATTGCTCGAAAAGGAAAACGTTACCCATCACGGGCAATTTCATTCGTTTGACAACGTCACCTCGTTGCCTCGGCCAACGCAATTGCCGCGACCAAAATTTTATGTAGCCGCGACACAGACTCCCGAGACTTTCGAATTCGCCGGGCGCGAGGGCCACGCTTTGATGGCGATCCCGATCAGCCCCAAAATGCGCGATCTTGTCGCGCTCTATCGCAAGGCCTGGCGCGACGCGGGCCATCCCGGCAATGGCGAAGTAATGATGGCGTTCCACATGTTCTGCCATGAGGACCCAAAATTGGCGCGCGATATCGCGCGCAAGCCATTCGAGGCCTATTTCCGAATGATCGCGGAGGTGACGGGCGAGTTCGAGACCACGACCCGTTCGGGTGATTACAGGGATTACGACAAGATGGCGGCGAAGCTGCGCGCGACATCGCTCGAGAACCAGATCGCGGGCGGCGGCGCGTTCATTGGAGCGCCAGATGAAATGCGCGATATGATTCTTCGCGCCAACGAGACTTTCGGTCCGTTTGACCACGCCTCCTTGCAGATCAATTTCGCGACACTGCCAGTGAACGAGGCCAGGCGGTCGCTGAATCTTTTCGCGGACAAGGTCATGTCGCGACTCTAGGGAATTGTCCTGAAATCACCAAGCCAGCATTGGCAGCCTTTTCATGCGAAGCTCGCCGGCCGCGCCTGCGTAACTAGGCTGGAAGTCGACATCCTCGAGGCGCGCGCGCGGAAAGCGCGCGAGTAGCTTCCGAACCGCGATGGTGATTGTCGCGCGGCCCAGCAGATTGCCGATGCAGTGATGCGGGCCGGCGCCGAAGGTCATGATGCGCTTGGGCCGACGATGAATATCGAAGCGTAGCGGATCGGAAAATATCCGCGGGTCATAGTTGGCGGCCAGCGGAGAAGGTCGCACCACCATGCCCTTGTCGATGCGTGTTCCCCCAACCCCGGTATCGCGCGTCGCGATCCGCGGGAATGTGAAGTAGCCGTTGCCCGCCAGACGGAGACACTCCTCGATCGCTTCGGGAATGAGCGAAGGGTCGTTCACGAGTTGTCTTGCCTGATCGGGGTGGGAGTAGATCAGGTGAAGGGCGCCGGAACTTGACCGCGGGGTTGTCGCGAGCGCGCCAAAAATCCCGAAAATCTGATCGAATAGCTCAACATCGCTGAGTCGGTCGTCGTTGTCGCGCGCCTGTACGAGATCGCCGAGAAAATCTCCGCGCGGATGGGCGCGGCGATCGGCGATGACGTGCTTCACGAGATCGTCCGCGCGTTGATAGGCTTCAAGACATTCCGGGGGATAGGGTTGACCTGGCCTGAGCGCGGTCACGATTGGCTGCAATTCCTGAAAATCGAGGAGTATCCGGCGCTGGCCGGCGTCGAGGTTGAGCATCGCCGTCAGCAGCACGCCAACGACAAGGCGACCGGCGTATTGGGTCATGCCATCGAAGGCGGGCCCGCCCTCCTCGATCTCGTCGAGCATGCCGTCGACGATTTCCTCAATCCGGGCTTCCATCTGCGCCGTGCGCTTGTTGGAGAAAGCGGGCATGAGCAAACGGCGCAATCGCGCATGCTGCTCGCCATCCATCTGGGTAATGAATCGCGCGCCCATGAACTTATCGTACTGCTCGTATCCCGGCCCCTTTGGCATCTCCGAGGAGAAGCGGACGGGATCGGAAAAGACCTCCTGAACGTCGGCGTATCGCCCGACGATCACTTGGGTTGGACCATTGTTGAAGACGTAAAACGGCGGTCGCGTGGCCCAGTCGGCCAGGTGCTTGCGGGCATTGGCCTTGAACTCAGGGCCAGCGAGATCAAGCTCCGTTGAGTTGGCGCGATCAAGTTCCGCGAGCGACGACATGATGCCTCCCTTGGCGATATTCGGTCTTGCGCGCTAGCGCGGCGGCAACAGCGGACCGATCTGGAATAATTCGGCCTGTTGTTCGCGGGTCAGCGGCGCGGAAATATATTTGAATTCGATCGCGTCCTGCATGGAGCGGTCAAGACCGTGCATGTCGTATGGCTGCAATTGTTGCTTGAGAGTGTGTTTGGAGCGGGTTTCCTCCACGACTTCCTCGGACGCTCCAACCATTTTGGCGACGACCTTGACCGCCTCCGGCGAGGCGTAGGCCCAGTCGAGCGCGTCCACGTAGGCCGCCATGAATTTGCGCAGAACGTCGGCCCGCCCGGCGAGCGTCGCCGCGTTGGTGATGTTGACGCGAAGCGTCAGGTTGTGCAGTCCCTCGACCTCGCTACCCCACGCCAGAATGCGGATTTTTCCGTCCTTCATTTCCTGCAAGCCAAATGGAAGAGCGCCCCAGCCAACGTCGATCTGGCCGGACATGACGGCGGTGTAGGTCGCTGGAATACTGCCAGTCGCCGTCATCCTGGGCTTGATCTTGTAGACGTCCGCCAGACCGCTGACGAATGTGTACGTCGAGGCGCCGACCGTCGAAAATCCGACCGTCTTTCCCCCAGCGTCGGAGAACGACTTGATAGGCGAATTGGTCGGTACGTAAACGAAGGTTTCGTCCGCGCCGGTGTCCTGAATGGAAATCGCGCGAATGGGCGCGCCCTTTGAATAAGCGCCCATGACGCCGGTGAGGCCCGCCGCGAGGCCGATATCGGCGCCGCCTGAAATAACGGCCTGCAGCGTTTCGCCGCCACCGCTGGTCGTAAGGAATTCAACATCAAGTCCATGTTTCTCGTAGATGCCCGCCGTTTTGGCGGCGATGGCGAAGGCGGTATCGTAGGTCGTGCCGCAGCCGCCGACCGCGATCTTGAGCTTGTCGAGCGCGAAAGCCGTTGTGGCGTTGAGCATCGCAACGGTCGCGACTATCCAGCGCATATTCCCAGTAAGGCCGCGCATATCTCCTCCCACGATTTTCGGCGCGCGATTTTGGTTGCCGCGACCATTTGGTATCGAGCGCATTCTACACGCAATTTCCGGGCGTTCCAGATCGACGCGGCGGCACGGGCCCTGGCAAGCCCGCTTCAATCAGGCCGCATTGATCGACGCCGCGACGGATAGCGGCCTTGCCAGCGCCTGTCGTGGGATGGAGCGGGCGAAGGGAATCGAACCCTCGTATGAAGCTTGGGAAGCTTCCGTTCTACCATTGAACTACGCCCGCTAACGACGCGGACAATAGCCGTTTCGCCCCGCTTCAAGCAAGAGGGCGGGATGGATTGTCTCTCGGGTTCGCCGGCTTAGGTTCATTGGCCCCCGAGCCGGCATTTCCATCGCCAGAGCGCGACGAGCGCCCAGATCGCCTCGACGATGCCGAACGGCCACGCGCCTTGGAGAAACCCGTAGATGGATCCGAGAGCGCAGGCGCCGCCAAAGGCCAGCACGAACCAGTGACTGCGATTCTCCAGGCTGTAGCAGACCAGCATGGCGGTCACCGCGAAGAGGCCAAACAGCGTCAGTCCATCCATCGGCGGGCCCGTGGTTCAGGCCTCCTTGGCCATTTCGCGCAGGCGGAATTTTTGGATCTTGCCGGTCGATGTCTTGGGGAGTTCGACAAAGACCACGTGGCGCGGAACCTTGAAGCGCGCGAGATGCTCGCGGCACCAGTCGATCAGTTCGTCCTTCGTCGCCGATTTGCCTGGGCGTAGTTCCACGAAAGCGCAGGGCGTCTCGCCCCAGCGGTCGTCGGGCCTGGCCACGACGGCGGCCGCGGCGACGGCGGGGTGCTTGTAGAGCGCATCCTCGACCTCGATGGATGAAATATTCTCGCCGCCGGAAATGATGATGTCCTTGGAGCGATCCTTCAGTTGCACGTAGCCGTCGGGATATTTGACGCCGAGATCGCCGGAATGGAACCAGCCGCCAGCGAAAGCCTCGCGCGTGCTTTTGGGGTTCTTGAGGTAGCCCTTCATCACCGTATTGCCGCGGAACATGACCTCGCCCAGCGTTTCGCCATCGGCCGGGACGGGTTGCAGGGTTTCGGGATTGAGCACGTCGAGCGCTTCCAGAACGGGATAGCGGACGCCTTGCCGGGATTTTTTTGCCGCCTGTTCCGCCGAAGAGAGGACGTTCCATTCATCGTGCCATTCGTTGACGACGGATGGGCCATAAACCTCGGTCAGTCCATAAACGTGCGTGACGTTGAAGCCGGCTTCCTTCATCGCGGCCAGCACGGCCTCGGGCGGCGGCGCGGCGGCGGTCATGAATTCGACGATATGCGGCAAGGGCTTTTTCTCTTCGGCCGGTGCGTTGAGAAGCGTCGACATGACGATCGGCGCGCCGCAGAGATGCGAGACTTTTTCCGAGGCGATGAGGTCGAACATGGTCTTCGCGCGGACTTGTCGCAGGCATACCTGAACGCCGGCCGCGAGCACGATCGACCAGGGAAAACACCAGCCGTTGCAATGGAACATTGGCAGCGTCCAGAGATAGACGGGATGTCGGCCGAGATCGCCGGTCAACAGATTGCCCATGGCGAGCAGATAGGCGCCGCGATGGTGATAGACGACGCCCTTGGGGTCGCCCGTGGTGCCGGAGGTGTAATTGAGCGCGATCGCGTCCCATTCATCGTCAGGCATTTTCCAGGCGAAGTCCGGGTCGCCGGACGCAAGGAAAGCCTCGTATTCGATGGAGCCGATGCGCTCTCCAGCGCCGGAATATTCGGGATCGTCGTAGTCAATGACAAACGGCCGGGTTTTGGCCAGCGCGAGCGCTTCCTTCACCACGCCCGAAAACTCGCGATCGACGATCAGGACCTTTGTTTCGGCGTGGTCGAAGGTGAAAGCGAGAATAGCCGCGTCAAGGCGCGTGTTCATCGTGTTGAGCACGCCGCCGGTCATCGGCACGCCATAATGGCACTCTGCCATCGCCGGCGTGTTGGCTAACATCACGGAAACCGTATCGCCCTTGCCGATTCCCTTGTCGGCGAGGGTCGAGGCGAGCCGCCGGGCGCGCGCGTAAAAGGATTTGTAATCGCGACGGATCGCGCCATGAACGATGGCGAGCCGGTCGGGAAAGACCGAGGCCGAGCGTTCAAGAAAGGCAACCGGCGTGAGCGGCTGAAAGTTCGCCGGATTGCGATCGAGATCGGTGTCATAGGCGGACTTGGTCATCGGGCGCTCCCCCAAGGTTTCTTGGCGAGACGCACCTTACCCCATGGAATGCCGGTCCGCAGTTCTCCCTTTGGGGCAGTCAGATGGTCGCGAGTCGCCGCGTGGACTTGCGGACAGCGATGTCGTCCATGGCGACGCGGCGAAGGATGAGGACGAACAAGGCCAGCATGGCCGCCAGTCCAAACGGCAAATGCACCGCCATGGCGATCGGTCGCGCGATGATTGGCGCGACGAAAACAAGCGCGAGGAGCGATTTTTCCCAAGGCAGGAAGCCGCGCTCAAGGCCATGGGCGACCATGTACGCGATGGCCGGACCGAGCATGACGAGGTCATAGTCGAAGCAATAGGGCGTCGCCAGCATGGCCCCGGTCATCAGGATCGACGATTTCAGGCGCCGGTCCGCGCCGCCGCGCCAGGCGCCAATCACGCAGAGGGTAACGGCTGCGAGCAGCGCGCCGTGCAGTACGTAGGCGAGGGGCACGGGGCCGCCCAGCATCCGGACCGCCGCGAAGAGACTTTGCATCTTGTGGAAGCCGGTATTGCTGTATTCAAGCCCGTACATACGCGAATAGG
Organism: uncultured Hyphomicrobiales bacterium; assembly: GCA_903885755.1. GTDB lineage: Bacteria > Pseudomonadota > Alphaproteobacteria > Rhizobiales > Beijerinckiaceae > Terripilifer. Next base: position 24,110 of record CAISJZ010000051.1, read on the forward strand.
GCAGGCTGTCGCGGAAGGCCGTCCACGCCTCGGGACCATAGGCCAGAAAAGTCGCGAGCGTCATGAGCGCGAGGGTGACGGCGGCCGAGGCGACGGCCCTCCAGCGCCCTCCCGCCGCCAGCGCCAGGGGGATCAGCAGCCCGTACTGCGGCTTGAAGGCGAGCAGCGCGAACAGGGCGCCCGCCATCAGCGGGCGGCGATCGAGCAGAACGAGGCCCCCGGCCATCAGGCCGGCAGCGAGGAAGCCGGTCTGGCCGTGGCCGAAATTGATATAGACCGCCGGAAAGGCCGCCGCCGCCAGCAGGGCGTTGGGCGTGTCGAGAATACCGCGAATGCTGGCGAGATAGATCGGCAGCGTTCCGAACATCCAGACGAAGAAAGCCACCATGTAAGGCAGGGTTGCGAGAATGCTTGCGACAACGAGAAAATAGGGTGGGTAGTTCCAGGTGTAGATGGCGGCGGTGTCGCCGAAAATGTCGCGCTGGCGCTGGAAATGCGTCTTCATGTCATAGGGTTTGGCCGGTTGGCCTTCGTTGACGAAGGTTCCGGCGGCGTAGACTTCCGAGAAGTCGGCGCCAAGCTGTTGGCCCTGCGCGTCGCGCCCGTCTTTCGCCATGACGAACCAGGCGCCTGTGCCGAGGATATAGGCGACGATCAGCATGAGGGAATAGGTGCGGACGCGTTGCGCGGTGATCCAGCCGCCATCCCGCAAATTCGCCAGCATTCCCGTTCTCCTTGTGGCGCGCGCTCGCGCTCAACCAGGATGACGGAGAACCGCTAAAAGGCGATTAAGGCTGATCAGGCGCTCTTCATCAGCCCGTGCGAGCCGTCCCAGATCAGCTTTAGCCCGACGAGGAAGGTCAGCGCCTTCACGATTGGATAGAACTTCGCGCCGGACATGCGGCGAACCATCCAGACGCCAAGAAACGTCGAGCCAACGGCAACGGGGATCAACACCGCGGACGTGGACAGATTGGCCGTCGATACCTGCCCGAGTCCAATGAAGGCGATGAATTTCACCCAGTTCACAATGGCGAACAGCATCGTCATCGTGCCCGCAAAGACTGGCGGGGCGAGTTTCTGGGGCATCATGTAAACCTGGATCGGAGGCCCGCCCGCGTTGGCGATGAAGCTGGTGAACCCGCCGATCGTGGCCCAGAGTGTCGCTTTGGCAAGCGCCGGTTGGGTTGGCGGCGTGTCGGCGCCGGCCCGCACATTGGTGAGGACGAAGCCGGCGGCGATAAACCCCACCATCAACTGGACGGCGGCGGGGGTGACCCGTGCCGCGAGAACCGCGCCGATGGCGATGCCGATCATCGTGCCCGGCAGGCAGGCGCGGACGTTCCGCCAGTCGATATGCGAACGATAGGCCCAGAGGCTGACGACATCCTGCAGCATCAGAATGGGCAGCGTGATCGCCGCCGCCTGGACCGGCGAGATGACAAGACTCATCAGCGGCAGGGAGAGACCGCCAAGGCCAGAAAACCCACCCTTGCCCATGCCATTGCACATCACGGCTGGAATCGCGACGACGTAGAAAAGCCAGTCCGTGATCATGCCTTCGTCCAATGCGCGAATTGGTCGCGCTTCGCTTGCCTCCGGCTCCGCCTAAGAGCTAATCCGCCGACGGTTGCCATATGGCGCGCGTGGTCGCACAAAATCCGCGAGGATCGAGGCAGGGATCGGAGTCGACGATGGCGAGCCGTTACGCACAAGTTTATGCCGCCTGGCAAAAGGACCCGCAAGCCTTTTGGGCCGAGGCCGCCCGCGAGATCGACTGGATCGAGCCGCCGCGCGTCATTTTCGATGAAAAAGCCGGGGTTTATGGCCACTGGTTTCCCGACGCGGTCTGTAACACCTGCTGGAACGCGGTGGATCGTCATGTGAAGGCTGGCCATGGGGAGCGGCCAGCAATCATCTACGACAGTCCGGTCACCGATACGAAAAGGACGATCAGCTACGCCAGCCTGCTCGACGAGGTCGAGACGCTCGCCGCCGTTCTGCGCGATTTCAATGTCGGAAAGGGCGATCGCGTGATCGTCTACATGCCGATGATTCCCGAGGCGATCATCGGCATGCTCGCCTGCGCGCGCATTGGCGCCATTCACTCCGTCGTGTTCGGCGGCTTCGCGGCGCGCGAACTGGCCACGCGGATCGACGACGCCAAGCCGAAACTCGTGCTCGCGGCGTCCTGCGGCATCGAGCCGGGCCGGATTGTCCACTACAAGCCGCTGCTCGATCAGGCGATCGAACTGTCGACGTCAAAGCCGCACGCCGTTCTGATGTTCCAGCGCGATCAGGGTCACGCGAGTCTTGTCGCCGGGCGGGACCATGACTGGGCCAAATCCGTCGCGAACGCGCGCGCGGCCGGTCAGCGCGCGGCGTGCACGCCGCTGAAGGCGACCGATCCGCTGTACGTTCTCTACACGTCTGGCACGACGGGCATTCCCAAGGGCGTGGTGCGCGACAACGGCGGCCACATGGTCGCGCTCAAATGGTCGATGAAGAATCTCTATGGCATCGATCCCGGGGAAGTGTTCTGGGCCGCGTCGGATGTCGGCTGGGTCGTTGGTCACAGCTACATCGTCTATGCTCCACTGCTGCATGGCGCGACGACGATCCTCTATGAAGGCAAGCCCGTTGGCACGCCAGACGCGGGCGCCTTCTGGCGCGTGATCGAGGAACACAACATTGTCGCGTTGTTCACCGCGCCCACGGCATTCCGCGCGATCAAGAAGGAAGACCCGAACGCGGAGCATCTGAAAAAATATTCCACGAAATCGCTGCGGACCCTGTTCCTCGCCGGCGAGCGCGCCGACCCGGACACGGTGCAATGGGCGGAACGAATACTGGGCGTGCCAGTCATCGATCACTGGTGGCAGACGGAAACGGGCTGGTGCATTGTTGGCAATCCGGTCGGTCTTGGCCAGTTGCCGGTCAAGCATGGTTCGCCGACCGTGCCAATGCCCGGTTACGACGTGCGGATCGTCGATGAAGCGGCTAAACCCGTCGCGGATGGCAGGATGGGTTCGATTGTCGTGAAACTGCCATTGCCTCCCGGCGCCCTGCCGACGCTCTGGCAAAATGACGAACGCATGCGCGAAAGCTATCTCGTGGATTTTCCGGGCTATTACAAAACCGCCGACGCGGGCTACCGCGACGCGGACGGCTATCTCTACATCATGGGCAGAACCGACGACATCATCAACGTCGCGGGCCATCGTTTGTCCACCGGCGGCATGGAAGAAGTGCTGGCGTCGCACCCCGATGTCGCGGAATGCGCGGTCATCGGCATGAAGGACTCACTGAAGGGCGAGGCGCCTTGCGGCTTTATCGTCCTGAAGTCCGGCGTCACGCGCCCGCACGCCGACATTGAAAAGGAAATCGTCGCGCTGGTGCGCGAGAAGATTGGCCCGGTCGCGGCTTTCAAGGTCGCGGTGACGGTCGGGCGCCTGCCCAAGACGCGTTCTGGCAAGATCCTGCGTGGCACGATGAAAAAGATCGCCGATCACGACGAATGGTCGATGCCCGCGACGGTGGACGATCCCGCGATCTTCGAGGAGATCGGCGACGCGTTGAAGCACAAGGGCGTCTGACCGCGATTGACGCGGTCGCCGATGAGGGCCCATCCTGTGATGTCGCGTTTCCGGCGTGACGGGATGGAGCGTCTGAATTGACCGCAATGCCAGCTTATCGAGCCGCCCCTTCTGGAGCGCCTTCGATTGGAGACCTGATCGCGGGTCTTTCCGTCGCCGGTCTGCTGTTGCCGGAGGCGGTCGCCTATTCGCTCATCGCGGGCCTCGCGCCCCAGCACGCGATCTTTGCCGCGGTGGTCGGGCTTCTGGTCTACGCGGCCGTCGGCAAGAGCCGGTTCGCAGTGACTTCGCCGACGTCGTCGTCCGCCGCGATTCTCGCGGCGGCGGTCGCGTCGATTCCGGTCGCCAACGATTCGGACAAGCTGGCGCTGGCCTTTGGTCTCGTGCTGTTCACGGGAATCATCTTTCTCGCCGCCGGGCTGGCGCGGCTCGGGCATCTCGCCGATTTCATTTCCCGTCCGGTGTTGCGCGGGTTCGCCTTTGGTCTGGCTGCGACGATCGTCATCAAGCAATTGCCGCTAATCGCGGGCGTGACGGCCAAGGGCGATCCCTGGCAGGTCCTTTGGAGTCTGTTTGCGCAGGTTGGTCATTGGAACCAGACCAGTCTGGCGATCGGGGCCGTGGCTCTTATTCTGCTTTTTTCCCTCAAGCGGTTTCCTATTGTGCCGGGCGCCTTTGTTGTTCTTGCGTTGGGGATTGAAGCCTCGATGGCCGGACACTTCTGCGATGGCGCGGTTGTCTGCGTCGGTTCCATTGATATCGCCCTGCTCGCGCCGGGCGTTCCGTCGGTCTCGCTGGAAAACTGGAGCCGGCTGGCGCAACTCGCCGCGCCGTTGACGCTCATCATCTACGCGGAGTCCTGGGGCTCCATGCGCACCTACGCGCTCCGGCACGGCGAGCCGCTTGACGCCAATCGCGAGATGATCGCGCTGGGGCTCGCCAACGTGGCGTCGGGCCTGATGCGCGGGATGCCCGTGGGCGCCGGATTTTCGGCAACATCGGCGAACGAGGCGGCCGGGTCGAAATCGCGCTTCGCGGGCGTGATCGCGGCGATCGCGATCGTGCTGCTGATGGCGCTGGGCGGGCGTTATGTCGCGCTGCTGCCGGAATCAGCGCTCGCCGCCGTCGTCATCGCGGCTTTGGCTCATGCCTTGGATCCCAAGCCGCTAGTGCATCTCTGGCGCATCGATCGCGACCAGTATGTGGCCACGGCCGCGGCGATCGCGGTGCTGGCCTTTGGCGTGCTCAATGGCATGCTGGTCGCTGTCGCACTATCGCTTGGCGCGGTGATTCAGCGGCTGTCGCATCCGATGGTCGCGGTTCTCGGCCAACTCGGAGACAGTCACGACTTCGTTGATATCAAGCGTCATCCGGAAGCCGTCGAGCATCCGGACGTCGGCATATACCGTCCGTCCGCGCCGATGTTCTTCACCAACTGCGAACGCATCTTCTCGGAAATCGAGAAGTCGATTCGGGCGGGATCGGCGACGAAGGTGGTGATCCTCAGCATCGAGGAGAGCGAGGATCTCGACAGCACGGCGGTCGACGCCCTCGGCGAATTCGACGGTCGGCTGTCCGCCGCCAATCGCACGCTCTATCTGGCGCGGGTCAAGGACCGCGCGCGGGAGTTGCTGGAGCACACCAACGCCCGGCATCTCGCGACGCCCGAGCGAAGTTTCTACAGCGTCGCCGACGCGTTCGACGCGGCGCGTCGAGGATTGTAAGCCGCGCCGTTATTCCTTGGTCTTGATGTCCTTGAGCTTGGCGAAGACCGAATCAACATCAATGTCGGCTTCATGCTCGACGGCGGCGGGTTTGTTCGCGCCGAAGACATTCTCGTGTGTCAGTGGCTGGTCATGGCGCGGCTCGGTCGTGATCTCGGCCGGCAGAAGGGTGGCGCCGTGGTCCTCGGCGACGCGCGGCCGGTCCTTGTTGGCGCGAGCGACCTCCATATCGAGGTCGATCTGTTTGCACAGGCCAAGGGTCACGGGGTCGAGCGGCTGCAGCGCGGATGAATTCCAATGGGTGCGATCGCGGATGGCGTCGAGCGTCGTCTTGGTGGTGCCGGCCAGACGCATGATCTGCGCGTCCTTGAGCTCGGGGTGGTTGCGCAAGAGCCAGAGGATGGCGTTGGGGCGGTCCTGACGGCGCGACAGCGGAGTGTAGCGGGGCCCGCGGCCCTTCTTCATCTCCGGCAAAATGACTTTCGACGGCAGAATATTCAGATTGTAATTCTCGTCCTTCTCGGCGCGCGCGATTTCGTCGCGGCTGAGCTGGTTCGAGGTGATGGGATCGTGGCCCTTGATCCCCGCGGCGACTTCGCCATCGGCGATGCCCTTCACCTCAAGCGGATGCAACTTGCTGAAGTCCGCGATCTGGTCGAACGTCAGCGACGTGTTCTCGACCAGCCAGACGGCTGTCGCCATGGGCATCAACGGGGCGTTGGCGCTCATCTCTATCTCCTTGCGGCGCGCTGGCCGCGACGATTGTGGCCGATCGCGGGGCAAGCGCCGCCGGGCTCCGGCCCGGCCGAGGCTCAGCCTCACATTCACGATCGATTACGGGAATGAGGGTCAATAACCGCTTTGGCCTGGAATGGCAAGAAATCCGTCGATCTAATCCGGTATTTCCGTGGCCTGTTCGGCGGCGACGCCGGGATTCAGCTTGCCACTGCCACGTCGGGCACGAACACTCGACGCAAAGGGATGGCGCGGCGAAACGCGATATCCAGTCCATCGTAATATTTTTGTATGAGATCAACGAGTTCGATCCCATTGACCAGCCGCAGATTGCCCTTCGTGCGGGCGAAAGCCACGGCGCTGGCGGAATAGCCGCTGGTAGTGATGAAGACGCCAACGTCGCGTTCGGGGACCATGGCGTAAAACGCCTTGACACAATCGGCGCCGATGTTGGCTTCGTTGACCTTCACCTGAACCTTGAGAATGGGCGGTTCGATGCCAAGTTCGTCGCGGTGGGCGATCACGTCGATCCCGTCGTCGCGTACGGCCCGGGTCGCTCGGGCGCGATAGCCCATGGCGCGAAACAGGTCCGCGACAAAGGGTTCGAAGGGAACGCCTTTCAACTCCGTCTTGATCTTGCGCGCGATGAAATCCCGCGTGGTGTCGCCAATGTCGCGCGCGACGGCTGCCTCCGCGTCGTCTTCCGGGATGGAAAGGGCGTCGTCGATGTCCGAAGCGCCACCCTCGAACTTCTTTCTGAATTCCGCCGCGAAGGATTTCACCTCGAAAAGCGCAAGCAAAGACCCGAGCTCATAGAGCGCGCCCTGGGAAAACTCGTCGCGGCTAAGTTTGCCAATCCAGCGCACCGATCGTCTGTGGGAAAACTCGTCGGCGCCGTCGGCTTCGAAGACATAGGGGCCAACTATCTCACCCCACCACAACGTTCGATCCTGACGACGTGGGTAGATCACCCTGTCGCCTATGCTCATTTCATGAACAAATCGAAAGAGTTGTCCTGCTTGTACAGGGACCGACTCCGGACGCAGGCTGACCGAGCGTCCAAACGCCTCCTTGAATGCCCCGCGGGACGCGGGAAGGTTGCTGACGTCGGCCTCGACCTCGGCGGAGGAGATGGCAATCTGGCCGGAACCCAGAAAAATATGATCGGCCTGTCCCGAGGCTCCAGCCCGGACAGTCCATACACGCGCGCAATTCATGTCGCCCCCGGCGTAAAAAAAGGGGCCGGCAAAACGCCGGCCCCTGACATAACGCGCCTATTTTCTTAAAAATCGGCGATTGTTTTTGATGAATTTAGTTCAAACCATGTACTGGCCGCCGTTGGCGGACAGGGTCGAGCCAGTGATGAAGCCGGCCTCGTCGGCGGCAAGGAAGACCACCGCGCGGGCGATCTCCGAAGGCTCGCCCAGGCGCCCGACGGGGATGTGCGGAAGGATCGCCTTCTCGATAATGGCAGGATCAATCGCCCGCACCATTTCGGTGCCGATATAGCCGGGCGTGATGGCGTTGACCGTGATCCCGGCTTTCGCGCCTTCCTGCGCCAACGCCTTGACGAAGCCGATATCGCCGGCCTTGGCGGCGGAATAGTTGGCCTGACCCATCTGGCCCTTCTGGCCGTTGATGGAGGAAATGCAGACCACGCGGCCAAATTTACGGGCGCGCATGCCCTCCCACACCGGACGGGTCATGTTGAACAGCGAGTTCAGGTTGGTATTGATGACAGCGTACCACTGATCCTTGGTCATCTTGTGGAACATGCCATCCCGCGTGATGCCGGCGTTGTTGACGAGCACCTCGATCGGCCCGAGATCCGCTTCGACCTTGGCGACTCCGGCGGCGCAGGCGTCGAAATCGGAGACGTCCCACTTGTACACGGGGATACCGGTTTCACCCTTGAATTTGGCGGCGGCCTCGTCGTTGCCTGCGTAATTCGCCGCGACCTTGTAGCCGGCGGCCTTGAGAGCGACGGAAATCGCCGCGCCAATTCCACGCGAACCTCCGGTAACCAGCGCGACCCGTCCCATGTGCGTTCTCCCCGTTAAACGACTTCGGCCCGATCTAAGCAGATCGGGCCGTTGGAGTCATTCATGCTTTTGATCAGGAACTTTCGACGTAGCGCCGAGGTTCAGCGCTCAACGCAGAGCGCGATACCCATGCCGCCGCCGATGCAGAGTGTCGCGAGCCCCTTCTTGGCGCCGCGGCGCTGCATCTCGAACAACAGGGTGTTGAAGATGCGCCCGCCGGACGCGCCGATCGGGTGGCCGATGGCGATCGCGCCGCCATTGACGTTTACGATGGACGGATCCCAACCCATGTCCTTGTTCACGGCGAGGGCCTGCGCGGCGAAGGCCTCGTTGGCTTCGATAAGGTCGAGATCCTTGACTTTCCATCCGGCCTTTTCAAGCGCCTTGCGCGACGCGGGAATGGGTCCCGAGCCCATGATCGAGGGATCGACGCCCGCGGTTGCCCAGGAGGCAATCCGCGCCAGCGGCGTGAGGCCGCGCTTGTGCGCCTCCTCGGCGGTCATCAGCACGATGGCGGCCGCGCCATCGTTGATGCCCGAGGCATTGCCAGCGGTGACCGTGCCTTCCTTGGAGAAGGCCGGACGAAGCTTGGCGAGCGACTCAAGCGTCGTGCCCGCCTTGATGTATTCGTCCTGGTCGACAATGACATCGACCTTGCGGCCCGCGACCGTGAACGGGACGATCTCGTCCTTGAACTTGCCGGCCTTCTGGGCGGCTTCCGCCTTGTTCTGGGAGCCGAGTGCGAACTTGTCCTGTTCGTCGCGGCTGATCTGCCAGCGGGCGGCGATGTTTTCGGCGGTATTGCCCATGTGATAACCGGCGAAAGCGTCGGTCAGGCCGTCCTTGATCATGGTGTCGAGCATCTTCATCTCGCCCATTTTCGTGCCGGCGCGCAGGTAGGCGGCATGCGGGGCAAGCGACATCGATTCCTGGCCGCCGGCGACAATGATTTTGGCGTCGCCATTGGCGATCTGCTGCATGCCGATGGCGACCGTCCGCAGGCCCGAGCCGCAGAGCTGGTTGAGACCCCAGGCCGTCTTTTCCTGCGGGACGCCAGCCTTCATCGCGGCCTGACGGGCGGGGTTCTGACCCTGACCGGCGGACAGAATCTGTCCCATGATGACTTCATCGACCTCGGCGGCCGCGACTTTGGCGCGCTCCAGCGCCGCCTTGATCGCCACCGCGCCCAATTCATGAGCGGGGGTGTTCGCGAATGCCCCATTGAAAGAGCCAACCGCCGTGCGGGCCGCGCCCACGACCACAATGTCCGTCGCCATTCGAGAACTCCTTTGTTTGCTGATAAGGCTGTGTTGCCGCTTGCAAATCCGTTCCGATCGGGCTTCCCCCGAGAGGGGCGCGTTGCTTCGAACTTCCGGCGCCGCCGATTGTTCGGCTACGCCTCCGGATCGGCCGGGTCAAGCGCTCCGTGCGCCGCAACAATGGTCAATTGGTCTCAAGGGCGCCCAAGGCCCGGTCTTACGCGCGATTGGCGGCCGCCCGGCCGTCAGACCCGGAAAAAGCGGTTTCCGCTTTGCAACAAGAGCGTTATCCTGTCACCTTGAGGACAGGGACCTTGCGCCGCGGCGCCCAAGGCCTGGGCATGGAAGGCGTGAGCAGCGGACATGGCGAACGACAAACAACCGATCACCATCAAGAAATACGCGAACCGGCGGCTCTACAACACAGGCACCAGCGCCTATGTGACCCTGGAAGACCTTGCCCAGATGGTGAAGGCCGGCGACGATTTTGTCGTTTTTGACGCCAAGACCGGGGAGGATATCACGCGACCGGTGCTGGCCCAGATCATCTTCGAGCAGGAAGGCAAGGAAGGGCAATCCCTGTTGCCGATCGCGTTCCTGCGGCAGTTGATCCGGTTTTATGGCGACAGCATGCAGATGCTGGTGCCGAGCTATCTGGAATTTTCCTTCGATAAATTCGTTGGCGAACAGCAGAAGATGCGCGAGCAGTTCACGTCGGCCCTCGGCGTTCCGGAAGTGCCGGGCGCGCAAGTTTTCAACGCCATGGAAGAGACCGCCCGGCGCAATATCGCTCTGTTCAATCAGGCGCTTACCATGTTCAATCCGTTCGTCGCCACGGCGGCGGCCGGCGGCGGCCCCAAGGCAGCGTCCGAGCCGCAAAAGGCCGCGGGCGCCGATATCGACGAGTTGCGCAAACAGATCGCCGACATGCAACGCAACATCGAGTCGTTAAGCAAGAAGAGCTGAAGCGCGGCCCATCCGGGCCTGGGACATCGGTCGGGCTCTTCAAGTTCAGACGGCGCGATGTCCTCCGCCGCATTCATGCCGTCGTGAACCACCGCGCAGGCTGGCCTAAAACCCGTTCTTGCGCTCGCGAATTTCGGCGAATACGTCGGCGGGATCGGCGTTTGGCATGCCGACGGCGGCGCGCAAGTCCGGTTCGTCTGCGCGCAGGAACGGGTTGATCGCGAGTTCGAGCCCGATCGTCGAGGGCAGTGTGAACTTGCCCGCCGCGCGCAGGGCCGTCGCCTTTTCCAGATGCTGTTTGAGCATGTCATTCGAGGGATCGACGGTGAGCGCGAACTTGCCGTTGGCGAGCGTGTATTCGTGGCCGCAATAGACTTGCGTTTCCCCCGGGAGTTCCGCGAGTTTCTCGAGGGAATCCCACATCACCGCCATCGGCGCCTCCATCACTCGACCACAGCCGAGGGAAAACAGGGTATCGCCGGCAAAGAGCAAATTGTCGTCCTCGAACCAGTAGACGATGTGACCTACGGTGTGGCCGGGCGTTTCGATCACCCTGGCGGCGAGTTTTCCGACGCGCACGATCTCGCCTTCGCCAACCTTGATATCGACCATTGGCACGCGATCGGCCTCGCCCCTGGGCGCGACGACGCGGGCCTTGGGGAAATGCTGCTTCACCTCGGGAATGCCCTGCACGTGATCGGCGTGGCGGTGGGTCACGAGAATATCCGTGAGGGTCCAGCCCTTTTCGGCAAGCGCCTTGAGGACGGGCGCCGCCTCCGGCACGTCGATCGACGCGGTCGCGCCGGTATCGGAATCGTGCACGAGCACGCCGAAATTATCCTGCAAACAGGCGAACTGGTAAACGTGCGCGGACATCGGCGGGTCTCCTCGCGAAACAGGCGCGGAAGCTAGCCGAGCGGGTGGCCGTGAGCAAGCCGCGCTATTTCAGAAGCGACTGCATGCGCGCCACGACCTCGGGCGACACGCCCGCCGCGGCCGCGATGATCTTCTGCAGCTTTTCGCCCGACGTCGGGTGGAAATCGAGCTTGGCCGTCTGGACTTCCGCGAGCAGTTCAGGGTCGCGCATGGTTTCGTCGAAGGCCTTGCGCAACAGCGCAATCCGATCGCCTGGAACGCCTTCCGGCGCCATGAAGGAGCGACCGATCTCGCTGCCGCTGACATCGAAGGAGAACATCGCCTTGTCTTCATCGGTCTTGCCGAGTTCGACCATGGTCGGAACGTTCGGCATGTCGGGATGCCTTTCCTGGGCATACTGGACGAGTACGCGCGCCTTGCCGCTGTCGAGCCAATCATGCTTGGTCACGTTGAGCGTATTCCAGGAGGTAAAGGCGGCGTCGGTTTCGCCCCGCTCCATGGCCAGAAGACCGTCGGTCGAGCCGGGGTAGGGTCCGATGAGCTTGAATTTGGTGCCGATCGTCGCGTTCAGAAGCTTGTGATAGCCCTCCGAGGGAGAACCGGCGCCGGTCGAGGCGAGCGGAACTTCGTAGGTCGTCGCGTCGGCGATTGTCTTGACCCTGGAGCGTTCCCAGATGACGGTAATCTCGACGTTCGAGGTCGCGCGGCCAATCCAGTTGAACTCGTTCGCCTTGTACAGGATGCCCGGGGATTTAAGCGCCTCGTCGATGGCGAGCGTCTGTGAGGCGATGCCGATCGCGGTGCCGTCCTTCGGGGCGATGCGGTACATCCAGTTGGCCAGCGTCAGCGATCCCGCGCCAGGCATGGCCTGGGCGATCACGTTCGGATTGCCGGGAATGTGCTTGCCGAGGTGACGCGTCAGCAGCCGGCCGAAATAATCATAGGTGCCGCCGGCCGAAAAGCCGATGTAAACGCTGATCGTTTTGCCCTTGTAAAAAGTCTCCGCGCCCTGAGCGCGCGCCGTGGCGGGCAAGATGGTCAGAATGGCGGCGGCGAAGGCCGCGCGTGAAAAGGCGGTTGTCATATTGTGCTCCGTGCGGCGCTGGGGCCGCTTGTAGCGGCGCGCCGCGGTTCGTTCAACCGCGCGGCCGGAGGGCGCGTGTGGCGAAATGTCCGGAATGCCGCCATTTCAGATCGAATTCGGCCCTTCTGCGGTCGATGAGTTGACGCGGGCGCCCGATGGGCAATATTCGCTTTTCGGCAACGGCAAAGAACGCGTGATAGGATTACGCGGACAGGGGAGGGCGGCATGGCGCGTCTGGGCTACGACACTTTCGGCAAGGGGCCGCGCAAGGTCATTGCTTTGCATGGGTGGTTTGGCGATGAAAAAACCTTCGCGCCGATATATCGCGCGCTCGACCCGGACGCGTTCACCTGGATCGCGCCGGCCTATCGCGGTTATGGCGCGTCGAAGAGCCTGACCGGCGCCTATACCGTCGAGGAGATCGCGCGGGACGTCATCGAACTCGCGGACCATCTCGGCTTCAAGACATTCAGCCTCGTCGGTCATTCCATGGGCGGAATGGCGATCCAGCGTGTACTCGCCGACGCGTCCGCGCGGGTGGAAAAGCTCGTGGCCGTGACGCCGGTTCCCGCGTCGGGCGTTCCGCTCGACGCGGCGACCTATGCGATGTTTGAAAGCGCGGTGAACAATCCCGACGCTGCGCGCGGCATCGTTGGGTTTTCCGTCGGCGGACGTTTGAGCAAACGCTTCATCAATGATGTCGCGATGTATCCGAAGATGGTAGCGCTCGACGCCGCGTTTTCAGGCTATCTCAAAAGCTGGGTGAAGACGGATTTTCACAAGGAGATCGCCGGCAAGACGCTGCCGGTGAAGGTGATCGTCGGCGAACACGATGGCGCGCTGACGCCGGATGTGATGAAGGCGACCTACATGACCTTTTATCCCAACGCGGAGCTCGAGGTCATGACGAACGCGGGTCATTACCCGATGGACGAGACGCCGATTGCTCTGGCGACATCGATCGAGGCGTTTTTGAGCAAGTAGTCTGGCGCATCGCGCCGCGGAGGACCGATGGACGATCTGGGCAGATACAAAAAGGGCAAGACAGGGCGCGATCCCCATGAACTGGAATGCGTCGAGCCATCGACCGGATTAAGATTCGTCGAGCTGAATCACCCATGGGGACACGGCTCGCCGGTTATTCCCGGTGATCCGGATCTGCGGATTGAGCGGCCGGCGACTCACGCGCGCGATGGCGTGACCGCGCAGAAGTTCACTGGCAATATGCATATCTCGACGCATCTCAACGCGCCGATTCATCTCATTCAGGGCGGCGCGGATGTCGCGAGTCTGTCGATCGACAGGTTTTTCGGGTCCGGCTTAGTTTTGCGCATTCCCAAGGCGCGCTGGGAGCTTGTCGATGTCGCCGATCTCGAAAAGGCCTCCCCCGCCATTCGCGAAGGCGATATCGTCATCGTCAACACGGGTTGGCACAAGAAATATTCAGACAGCATGGAATATTTCGGTCTCGCGCCCGGCCTCTCGGAAGCCGCCGCCAAATGGCTTGTGGCGAAAAAGATCGCGCTTTTCGGCATTGATACGCCCTTCATCGATCAACCGCTGGCGACATCGATGGCGGCGCATCGCAACGGACCGTTGATGAAGCGGTTGCCAGCCTATTACAAGGCGCAAACCGGGCGCGATGCGAAGGCGGATTTTCCCAAATGGAATCCGGCGCACAAGGCGCTCCTCGCCGCGGGCGTTCCGACCATTGAGAACGTCGGCGGCGGCGTCGATCTCGTGTCGGGCAAGCGCGTGACGATGCAGGCGACCCCGTGGCGCTTCCAGCACGGCGACGCCTGCGTGGTGCGCCTGATGGCGATCCTCGATCCCGGCGGCGCCTATCGCGTCGCCAGCGGTCGATAATCCAGACAGAACGAGAGAGACCCATGGCGGAAATCATCGGCGCGAACGGGTTGCGCTACTACGACCTCACCAACATCTATGGCCATGGCGTGCCGCAATGGCCGTCGTCGCCAAATCTCGACGTACATACGGCGAAGTACCATTCGAAGGATGGCGTTTTCGTGCAGCAGGTCTCGGCGATCATGCATCGTTCGACCCACATGGACGCGCCGCTGCATGTCACCGAGAATGGCGGCACGCTGACCGATTACGAGCCCTGGCGGTTTTTCGGGACTGGCGTCGCAGTGTCGATTCCCAAGGGCAAATGGGGAATCATCACGCCCGACGATCTGGAAAAGGCGACACCTCGCATTGAACGCGGCGACATTCTCATGATCAACACCGGCTACCATCACAAGGTCGCCGACACCGACGAATATTACGCCTATTCGCCGGGCCTCTACAAAGAGGCCGCGGAATGGATCGTCGAGCGCGGCGTCAAGCTCGTCGGCGTTGACGTGCAGGCGCTGGATCATCCGCTTGGCACCAAGCTCGCCGATCATGGTCCGGGCCCGTCCCACTGGTATCTGAACGACGAATACAAAGAGGTCACCGGGCGCAATATCGCCGAGGATTTCCCACACTGGGAACCCGCGCACAAGATCATGATGGGCAATGGAATTCCCGGCATCGAGAATATCGGCGGAGATCTCGATCTCGTCACGGGCAAGCGTTGCACCTTTCTGGCTTTCCCCTGGCGCTGGCCGCAGGGCGAGGGTTGCACCCTGCGCGTCATGGCGGTGATCGATCCAGAACAGAAGTTCCGTATCGAGACAGGAGCCTGACATGCACGTCACCCGCATCCGGGAGGCAAAGCCGTACGAAGCCAAGCTCCACCACGCCATGGTCGCGTTGCAGTTGCAGGGCGGCGCGGAGAACGAGACGAAAAACTTTACGCTCGGCCTATCGCACTTTTTACCGGGTGGCGGCGCGGAGCATTCGGCCTCGGCGACCGAGAAAATCTATCTCGTCATCGCGGGTCACGTGACCGTCATTACCGACAAGGGCGAGACGACGCTCGGGCCGCTCGATTCCTGCCATCTCGCGCCGGGCGAGGGTCGCTCCATCGTGAATCGCACGAACGAGGTCGCCACCATGGCGGTCATCATTTCAAAATAGTCGAGGCGTCATGATCACCGAACAACTCCGCAATCCGATGTCGCTCTTCAACGTGAAGGGCAAGTCGGCCATCGTCACCGGCGCCACCGGCGCTTTCGGGCGCGCCACCGCGCTCATGCTGTCGTCGCTCGGCGGCAAGGTCACCATCGCTGGCGGCTCCGCCAAGGAGCTCGACGAAGTCGCGGAGGAAGCGCGCTCGCTGGGCGGACAGGTCGAGGTCGTGCATCGTCGGCCCGACGCGCTGGAAGACGCGCAGGCCATGCTCGACGCCGCGCTGAAGGCTTTTGGCCACGTCGATCAACTCGTCGTCGGCTCAGGCTATAACAAGGCCGGCTTCATTCAGGACCTCGACTATGAGGACTGGCAGGCCGTGATGGACGCCAATGTGCGCGGACCATGGTTCATGGCCAAGGCGGTCGGTAGTTACTGGATCAAGGAAAAGATCAAGGGCAAGGTCGTGCTGATGTCGTCGGTGCGCGGACGACACGGCAATATTTCCGGCTATACCGGCTATTGCGCGTCGAAGGGCGCGACGGATTCCCTGACGCGCGTGCTCGCGACCGAATGGGCCAAACACGGCATTACCGTCAACGCCATCGCGCCGACGGTGTTCCGTTCCAAGCTCACGGCGTGGATGTTCGGCGACGATGAGTTGGGTCAGGCGACCAAGGCGCGCTCGCTGTCGCGCATTCCCTTGGGGCGGCTCGGCGAGGTCGAGGATCTCATGGGCATGGCGCTTTATCTGCTTTCGCCAGCGTCGGATTTCTGCACGGGACAGGTGATGTATGTCGATGGCGGATTCACCGCGGGCTGACAGGATCGGCGTGATCGGCGGCGGCCGCATGGGCGCCGCCATCGCGCAGATTTTCGCCAGCGAAGGGTTCCATGTTGCCGTGGTCGAACCCAACGAGGGCCCGCGCGCGCAAATGTCGGCGCGCATCGCGGACATCTGTCGCGCGCGCGGGCGGGATGCGGGCGCCGTCGCGCGCGTGACGCCGGTCGCGGCGATCGGCGATGAACTCGTCGATTGCGCGCTCGTGATCGAGGCCGCGCCGGAAAAGCTTGAACTGAAGCGGGATATTTTCGAGAAACTCGGCGCGCTTTGCGGACCGGCGACCATTTTGGCGACAAATACCTCGGTCATCCCCGTCACCGCCATCGGCGCGCGGGCGAAACACCCGGAGCGCGTCGTAGGAACGCATTTCTGGAATCCCCCCTACGCGGTGCGGCTTGTCGAGGTCGTGCAGACGTACACTACAAGCATGGAAACGGTGGAGCGCACGATGGCGCTGATGGCGCGCGTCGGCCAGATGCCGGTGCATGTGAAGCGGGATGTCACTGGCTTCATCGGCAATCGTCTGCAACACGCGCTCAAGCGCGAGGCCATCGCGCTGGTGCAGAACGGCGTCTGCGACGCAGAGACCGTGGACTTTGTCATTCGTAACAGTTTTGGGTCGCGTCTTGGCGTCATGGGCACGCTCGAACAATCGGATCTCGTTGGACTCAACCTGACTCTCGATATTCACAAGGTCATTCTCGCCGATCTCGATCGCAGCACGGAGCCGCAAAAGCTGCTGGTCGATCTCGTCGCCGCCGGCAAGACCGGCGCCAGCGTTGGCGAGGGGTTCCGCAAGTGGGACGATGAACAACGCAAGGAATTGCAGGGACGGCTCGACAAGGCCTTGCTCGCAAAAAAAGCGGCGAATTGACAGCCATCCTGATTTCCGCCAATCGCGGCGCGTCTGGATAGTTCGGGAAACATGAATGTTGAAGATTGGATCTGGCGTTGCCCTGGCTTTAATCGCGGCGCTCTCACCGGGCGCCACGCATGCGCAGGCCGTTGGCGGCAAGGCGACCACCATGATCATCGGGTTTGGTCCTGGCGGCGGTTACGACTATTGGGCGCGCGCCGTGGCGCGTTCGATCGGCAAGCACCTGCCGGGCGCGCCGACCGTCGTCACCCAGAACATGCCGGGCGCCGGCAGCTATGTCTCCGCGAGCTACCTCTACAACATCGCGCCGAAGGACGGCACGGTCATGGGCCTCATCGCCCGCGACGCGACGCTCGGTCCGCTAACAGGCGCCGATGGCGCGCGCTTCGACGCGACGAAGATGTCGTGGCTCGGCACGCCGACAACCGAGACGAATGTCTGCATCGCCAACGCCAGCGCGAAGGTCAAAACACTCGATGATCTTTTCACGAATGAACTGATCGTCGGCGATACCGGGCCCGGGACCGGCACGCGCTCCTATCCCATCGCGCTCAATGCATTGCTCGGGACGAAGTTCAGGCTGGTCTCGGGATTCCCGGCCTCGTCGGATGTGTTTCTCGCGATGGAGCGCGGCGAGGTCGAAGGCTTCTGCGAGTCGCTCGACAGCGTCACGGGAAAGCGCCCGGACTGGATTTCCACGAAAAAAGTCAACATCCTGTTTCAGGCGGGCGCGGAACCCAATCCGCGGCTCGAGGGCGTGCCCTTCATTCTAGATCGCGCGAAAGACGCGCAACAAAAGGCGGAGCTGACCTTTCTCTACGCGGGACAGGGCGTTGGGCGTCCTTTTGTCGCGCCGCCCAATCTGCCCGCCGACAAGTTGAAAATGCTGCGTGACGCCTTCGACGCCACGATGACGGATCCGGATTTTATCGCGGACACCGTGAAACTGAATCTCGACCTTTCGCCGCGCAACGGCGACTATCTCGCCAGATTGATCGCATCGATCTATGCAACGCCAAGGCCGATCATCGAGAAGATCGGCAAGCTCATCCAGTAGGCGCCCGACGGGTCGATTAGATTCCCATGACAAGATTTCCCGCATGGACACAACCCGTTCTGTTCGCCATCCTGACGACGTGCTTCGCGTCGTTCATGGTGTCGGGCATCGCGACCCTGCGCGCGATAGGTCCGGGCCCCGGCTTTCTCGCGAACTGGATTGGTGGATGGCTATATTCATGGCCGGTCGCGGCGGTGGCGATGTATTTCATCGCGCCCTATGTCCGACGCCTGCTCGCGCTGGTATGCGAGATCAAATGAAAAGGGCGGCCTCGCGGGCCGCCCTTTCGTGCTTTGGCAACGAGCGCTATTAGCTGAACGTCGGATCGAGCTTGCCAGCGACGTAGCGCTTGGCCATTTCGGCGAGTGGAATGATCTTGCCAATTTTCGGCGCGTTGCCAGCCGTGCCGAACTGCTCAAGACGCTGCTTGCAGATCTTGACCATGCCTTCCATCGCCGGCTTCAGATATTTGCGCGGATCGAATTCGCCGGGATGTTCGGTGAGGATCTTGCGGATCTGGCCGGTGATCGCCATGCGGTTGTCGGTGTCGATGTTGATCTTGCGGACGCCATTCTTGATGCCGCGCTGGATTTCCTCGATCGGCACGCCCCAAGTGGCCTTCATTTTTCCGCCGAACTGATTGATGATGTCCTGCAGGTCCTGCGGCACCGACGACGATCCATGCATCACGAGATGCACGTTCGGCAGCTTGCGGTGGATTTCCTCGATGACGTTCATCGCCAGCACCGCGCCATCGGGCTTGCGCGAGAACTTGTAGGCGCCGTGCGACGTACCCATGGCGATCGCGAGCGCGTCGACCTTGGTGGCCTTGACGAACTTCACGGCTTCGTCCGGATTGGTGAGCAACTGGTCGTGGCTCAGCTTGCCCTCGGCGCCGTGTCCGTCTTCCTTCTCGCCCATGCCGGTTTCGAGCGAGCCGAGAACGCCAAGCTCGCCCTCGACGGAGACGCCGCTCATATGGGCGAGATCGGCGACGGTCTTGGTGACGCGCACGTTATAATCGTAATCGGCGGGAGTTGATCCATCGGGCTTGAGCGACCCGTCCATCATCACTGATGTAAAGCCGGACTGGATCGCGGTCATGCATGTGGCTTCCACGTTGCCATGGTCGAGATGCACGCAGATTGGAATGTGGGGATACATTTCGGTCAGGGCGTCCATCATGCGCGTGAGCATGATGTCGTTGGCGTAGGCGCGGGCGCCGCGCGAGGCCTGGATGATGACGGGCGCGTCCACCGCGTCGGCCGCCTGGCCGATCGCAAGCGCCTGCTCCATGTTGTTGATGTTGAACGCTGGCACGCCGTAGCCGTGTTCGGCGGCGTGGTCGAGAAGTTGACGCAGGGTGATGCGGGCCATGAATTCCTCCGGTAGCGCGGTCTGTTTTGACCGATCGGGCCTGATACTTCGTTAAACGCGCAAAGCCTCGACGCCGGGCAGGGCTTTTCCCTCGAGCCATTCGAGAAAAGCGCCTCCCGCCGTGGAAATATAGGTGAAATGCTGGGCGACGCCAGCCTGATTGAGCGCCGAGACGGTGTCGCCCCCGCCCGCGACGGTCAGGAGCTTGCCGGCGTCGGTGAGCGCCGCGGCGGCTTTGGCGACGGCGTTGGTGCCGGCGTCGAAGGGTTGCAATTCGAAGGCGCCGAAGGGGCCGTTCCAGACCAGGGTCTTGATCACGCCAAGAAGCCCCTCGATTTCGGCGACGGATTTCGGGCCGATGTCGAGGATCATGTCGTCCGCGCCGACGTGATCGACGGAGACAACACGGCTTTCCGCATGGGCCTTGAATTCATTCGCGACCACCGCGTCGAGCGGCAGCACGATCTGGCATTTCGCCGCGGCCGCCTCGTCGATGATCTTGCGCGCGGTGTCGAGCAGGTCCTTTTCGCACAGCGATTTGCCGATGGCCTTGCCGCGGGCGGCGAGGAAGGTGTTGGCCATGCCACCGCCGATGATCAGGAAATCAACCTTGCGCGACAGATTGCCGAGAAGGTCGAGCTTCGAGGAAATCTTGGCGCCGCCGACAATCGCCGCGACCGGCCGCTTCGGTTTTTCGAGCGCGGCGGTCAGCGCTTCGAGTTCGGCCTGCATGCCACGCCCGGCGAAGGCGGGCAGTTTGTGCGCGACGCCCTCGGTCGAGGCGTGCGCGCGATGGGCGGCCGAGAAGGCGTCATTGACGTAAATGTCGCCAAGCTTCGCCAATTCCGCAACCATGGCGGGATCGTTCTTTACCTCTCCCTTATGGAAGCGGGTGTTTTCCAGCAGCAAGACGTCGCCATCCTTCATGGCGCCGATCGCGGCGGCGGCGGGCGCGCCAATGCAGTCGGTCGCGAAACCGACGGGCTTCCCGAGATGGCGCGCGAGCGCGGCGGCGATCGGCTTGAGCGAGTTTTCCGTGTCCGGACCGTTCTTCGGACGACCGAAATGCGAGAGGATGACGGTCTTCGCACCCTTGGAAATCAGTTCGCGCAATGTTGGCAGGGCGCGATCGATGCGGGTCGCGTCGGTCACGCGGCCGTTCTCCATGGGGACATTGAGGTCGAGGCGCAGAAGCACGCGCTTGCCGGAGACCGAGGCGTCGTCGAGGGTGTGAAAGCTCATGGTCTAGACCTGATCCATAAGATGCGCTGAAGGGCTGTAGCTGATTTTCCAGTCGGCGAAGGAACCGAGAACGCCGCATTTGACGCAACGCTCGCCAACCGTGACCCACTGGACATCCGGACCTTTTCCCTTTTCGAGGGAAAATCCGATGCCTATGTTGAACGTGTCATTGTCGCAAACGTGGCAGACGAGGCGTTCGGGTTCCGCCTCGCTCCAGTAGTCCGCGCTGTCGCAGATGAAACGCGCCATCTTACAGGCGACGCAAACGCGCTCGGCGCGACCTTCCTCGTCGTCGCCGCGCAGACGGAACTCGATCGACCCGCAGGCGCAGCGAGCCGCGCGAAACCGGTTGATCGGGATCGAACCTTCCTCCGCCGCGAGGTCGTTCAAAAACCGCTCGATATCCCCGGCGTCGGGGCTGGTCCAGAAATCGCCTGACTTGTCGATGGCCATGGACCACCCCCGCCGGACAGGTTTCGCTCAGATCAACTTGCTCATGGCGACGGCGGTGTCGGCCATGCGATTCGAGAAGCCCCATTCGTTATCGTACCACGAGAGGATACGCACGAAGTTGCCATCGATGACCTTGGTCTGATCCATGTGGAAGATCGAGGAATGCGCGTCGTGGTTGAAGTCGATGGAGACGTTCGCCGTCTCGGTGTAGCCGAGAACGCCCTTCAGTTCCTGGCTCGCGGCGCGCTTGATCGCGGCGTTGATTTCATCCTTCGAGGTCTTCTTCTTCGAGGTGAACTTGAGATCGACCACCGACACGTTCGGAGTCGGCACGCGGATGGCCGCGCCGTCGAGCTTGCCGTTCAGTTCCGGCAGCACGAGGCCGACGGCCTTGGCGGCTCCGGTCGAGGTCGGGATCATCGAAAGAGCCGCCGCGCGTGCGCGATAGAGGTCCTTGTGCATGGTGTCGAGGGTCGGCTGATCGCCGGTGTAGGAATGGATCGTGGTCATGAAGCCATGCTCGATGCCGACGGTGTCGTTGAGCACCTTGGCCACCGGCGACAGGCAATTTGTCGTGCAGGACGCGTTGGACACGACGATGTGGTTTTTCGTCAGCTTGTCATGGTTGACGCCGAAGACGACCGTCAGGTCCGCGTCGTCGCAGGGCGCGGAGACGAGCACGCGCTTGGCGCCGGCGGTGATGTGGGCCATCGCCTTGTCTTTTGAGGTGAAGATGCCGGTGCATTCCAGCGCGATATCGACGCCGAGGGCCTTGTGCGGCAATTCAGCGGGATTGCGAATGGCGGTCACCTTGATCGGGCCGCGGCCGACATCGATTGTATCGCCGGCGACTTTCACTTCGCCATTGAAGCGGCCATGGACGGAGTCATAACGGAACAGATGGGCGTTGGTTTCCACCGGGCCGAGGTCGTTGATCGCGACAACTTCGATGTCCTTGCGGCCCGACTCTATGATGGCGCGCAGAACGTTGCGACCGATGCGTCCGAACCCGTTGATTGCGACCTTGACCGTCATGTTTCGTTCCTTCCGTACGGTTAGATTTTTTCGACTTGTTCTTTTGGCTTATGCGCCGCTCGATTGCTTTAGTTCAGATCAATTTCAGTCGCGCTATAGCCGCTTCGGCGACGTGTTGCGCGGTAATACCGAAATGTTCGTAAAGTTTCTGGTAAGGCGCGCTGGCGCCGAAGCCCTTCATGCCGACGAAAATTCCATCGTCGCCGATAATGGCGTCCCAGCCCTGGCGGACGGCTGCTTCAATGCCGACGCGAATTGGCGCCTTGCCAATTACTTTCTCGCGATAGGCCGGATCAGCGGCGTCGAACAGGTCGAGGCAGGGCACGGAGACGACACGCGCCGGCACGCCTTTCTCCGCGAGCAGCTTTTGCGCGTCGAGCGCGATGCCGACTTCCGAGCCAGATGCGAAGATGGAGACTTTCGCGTCGCCGGCCGCGGGCGACAGCTCGTAGGCGCCGCGGGCGGACAGGTTTTCCGCCACATAGGTCTTGCGGGCTTGCGGCAGGTTCTGGCGCGTCAGGGCGAGGACGGACGGGGAATGGCTGGCTTCCAGCGCCGCTTGCCAGCATTCGGCGGTTTCCGTCCGGTCGGCGGGGCGGAACACAAGCAGATTCGGAATGGCCCGCAACGATGCCAGATGCTCGACCGGCTGATGGGTCGGCCCGTCTTCGCCAAGCCCGATCGAGTCGTGCGTCATCACATGGATCGTCTGGACATCCATGAGCGCGCCGAGCCGCAGGGCGGGGCGGCAATAATCGGCGAACTGGAGGAACGTCGCATCGGAAGGACTGAACCCGCCATGCAGCGCCATGCCATTGGCCGCGGCGGCCATGCCGTGTTCGCGAATGCCCCAATGGATGAAGCGCCCCTTGAAGTTGCCGGGCGAGATCGCCGGCGTCGCCTCGACCTTGGTGTTGTTGGAGCCGGTAAGGTCCGCCGATCCGGTAATGAGTTCGGGAACAATTGGCGCGATGACGCCGATGACCGCTTCGGAGGCCTTGCGGGTGGCGATGGGGCTCGCGTCTTCGGCGGCCTTGCGCTTGTAGGCCTCGATCGTGGCGCCCAACGCGGCGGGAAGAGTCCTCTTCAAGCGCCGCTCAAACTCGGCGCGCGTCGCCGGATCGAGCTTGCCGACTTTCGCGGTCCAGGCTTCGCGCGCGGCGTTGCCGCGCGATCCCGCCCACCGCCAGGCGGAGAGAATGTCGTCCGGGATGACGAAGGGTTCGGCGGACCAGCCAAGCGCTTTGCGCGCGCCAGCGATCTCGTCCTTGCCAAGGGGCTCGCCGTGGGCCTTGGAGGTGCCCGCGCGGGTCGGCGCGCCAAAGCCGATGGTGGTTTTGCAAGCGATATAGCTTGGCTTGTCCGAGGCGCGCGCCCGATCAATCGCGGCGAGGATAGCGGCCTGATCGTGGCCGTCGACCGTTTCGGCGCGCCAGCCACAAGCCTCGAAGCGCTTCGACTGGTCGACCGAATCGGCGACCGACAGCGGACCGTCGATGGAAATCCCGTTGTCGTCGTGCAGGACGATCATGCGCGAAAGGCGCAGATGGCCGGCAATGGCGATCGCCTCCTGCGAGACTCCCTCCATCAGGTCGCCGTCGGACGCCAGCACGAAGGTGTTGTGATCGACTACGTCGCCGAATTCCGCCGCCAGCATTCGTTCGGCGAGGGCCATGCCGACAGCGGTCGCGATGCCCTGCCCGAGCGGGCCGGTGGTCATTTCGACGCCGGCGGTGTGATGGACCTCGGGATGTCCGGGGGTTTTCGAGCCCATCTGGCGGAAATTACGGATTTCCTCGATGGTCATGCTCTTTTCGCCAGTGAGATAGAGCACGGCGTACAGCAGCATCGAGCCATGGCCCGCCGACAGGACGAAACGGTCGCGATCCGGCCAGGACGTGTCGGCGATGTCGTATTTCAGGGCCTTTGTGAAGAGCGTCGTGGCGATATCGGCCGCGCCCATGGGCAGGCCGGGATGGCCGGACTTCGCCTGTTCCACCGCGTCCATGGCGAGCGCGCGGATGGCGTTCGCCATGTCGTTGGGGGTGACGGTCATCGCTATGGTTCCCTCGAATAGGTCGTCCGCCGCGAGCGGACCTGGGATTTGATCTCGCGCGGGTGATAACACCTGAAACCCCTCTGTCAACGCGGCCTTTCGCATGGTCCCCGCGACTGCCCCGCGTAATGGCGGGGCGAGTTATCCCCGCCCCATGCGGAGGGGAGGCGTTGACGGCCAACCGCCTTTTGTCGCAAATGGTTGCGTTCCTGTCCTCGCACGGGACCTGAGGTGCATGAGCGTTCCGCCCGCCATTGAATCCGCGCTGAAGCGGCTGGCTCTGGCCCTCGACCATATCGAGGCCGCCGCCGAGCGCCGGGGCGAGGCCCTCGCCAGCCGTTCGGACACGGTCGAGGAGTTCGCCATCATGCGCGACGATCGTACGCTGCTGGCGGTCGAATTCGACGGGGCCATGGCGAAATTGAAGCGCCTTGAACAGGCCAATGACGAAGCGATGAAGCGAATCGATCGCGCTAGCGAGGCCATTCGCGCCGCGCTCGGCGTGGACGCGGTCGAAGAGGAGCCGGAGGCGTCCGGGAACTCCGAAGACGCGGAGGAGCCCTGATGGCCCAGATTTCAGTCAATATCGCCGGGCGCGCCTTCCGCATGGCCTGCGAGGATGGCGAGGAACAGCATCTTGAAGGGCTCGCCGTGGCGCTCGACGCGCGAATCGGCGAGATGCGCAAGGCGTTTGGCGAGATTGGCGACCAGCGCCTGACGGTTATGGCCGCCATCAGCCTCGCGGATGAACGCGCCGAGGCGCTCGCTCGCGTGGCGAAGCTGGAAGAGGAAATCGCCCGCATGCGCGAGGCGGCTCGCGGCGCGACCATGCTGGCCGAGGATTCCGCGCGCCAGATCGCGCAGGCGATCGACGACGCGGCGGGCAAGATCGAGCGCGCGGCCAAGGCCATGGCGGCAAGTCCCGCCTGAATTGCCGAATTCGCCGGCGCTTTCGCGATGGCTCTGGCGCCGTGGGCGCTTTCACCCTACATTGGCTCCGCGGAGCTGCGGGGTGCGTGCAGGATTGCTATACCCGGGGCCTTATCGATCTCAAGGGAGCTGTCCCTGACCCGGTCCGTGGACTTGGTCACATGGCGCCCACCTACGTTGTAGGTTCCCGGGATCGATATCCCACGGCCCAGGCGGCTCCGCGCCTTCTCCGACTCGCCGCTGGCGTCTCAGGTCTTGTTGATGACGGAAACGCCGTTGATCCGCGAGGCGCGCCCGTCATAACTGTAGATGGTCGACGCGCTCTCGAAGATATTGAAGGGAACGCGCAATCCGATCGCCTTCGCGCGCCGGAAATTGATCGCGATATCGGGCGGGGAGACGAGCCCGACGTGAAGGTCCCCGGCCCTGGCTTTTTTCTGTAGCAGATCGGCCGCGTAAATCGCGGCAAGATGGGCGTTGCTTTCGAAACTGACGCCGATCGACATCGCGGCGCTGTCATCGCCAGCGCGCACGACTTCCGGAACGACGCTCAAGACGGGGACATTTCCCGCCTCGCGATTGATCGCGCCAATCTCGTCGAATACCGATGTGCTGCCGGTGATCCAGAACACGCTGTTGCTCAGTGTCGGATCGGTGCGTTGCATCGCTGCCACGGACTGTCTGACCATCCGCTCGATCTCCTCGCGGACATTTTTCGGGTCTTTCACGGCGAGCTGAAGGACGCGTATGCCGCGCGCGTTGGCGTAGTCGGCGACCGGTTTGGCCTGCGTTTCGACGGCGCTGATATTGTTGGAGTCAACAAGCACGCCGATGTTCTTCATCAACGGCTTGACCTGCAGAACATAGGCCATCTGCGCTTCGATGGGCATGTTCAGCGACGTGAAGGCGAAATTGGAGCCTGAACCGCTATCGTAATTCCTGATCTGACCAAGGCTGACGGGATCCTTGGAGCAGACCGTGACGACGGGTATCGCGCCGCCACGATAGGCTTGCCATAGCCATGCGGTCGATTCAGAGCCCATCGCCATCATTAGCGATGTTCCCGATTTTTCCGCGCGTTTCAGCGCCAGCTTCGCCAGGCCCGGGTCGCCCATGTAATTGACGACCTCGATATCGAGGCGCAAGCCCTTGTCGTCGAAGACGTCCAGAAGTTTTGAAATCGCGGTGTCGTAGGCCGAAGACGCGCGTGGATAGAGAATCTGGACCTTCGCGCCTTGCTGGGATTCAAATCCAAGGGCGCGGATATTGACGATGTTGGGGTCGTCCTTCGCCTCGCCGAAGGACCAGCTTCGTTCGAGGTCGGCATTGTATTTGAACCATCTGGTGTAGGCGCTGTCTTCCCGCGCCAGAGCGACGCGGCCATTGGCGAGCGTGACGGCGCCCGCGCCAGCCAGAATATCGCGGCGGGAAATCCGCATCCGGTTCATCGGGCCATCTCCGCGTTCACTTCAGCCGCCGCGGGCGAACGATCCGTCGCCGCGAAAAGGAAGGCGAGGCCGGCGACGCCGCCCGCGACCCAATAGATCGTCGACCAGTCCTGGCCGAACATCAGAAGCATCTGACCCATGAGGCCGGGGCCGACGACGTGACCAACGCGCTCAAGCAGTCGGTAGGTCGCGGCGACCGACGCCGCGCCAACCTTCGACGACACCGGGGCGTCCGAGACATGAGTGACCACGGGAGCGTTGATGAACCCGTGCGCGACGCCGACTAGGCACACGCCCGCCACGATAGTGACAATCGACCAGATGTCCGAGTTGATCCGACCGCCGGCTGCGATGGCCAGCAAGCCAGCGCTGCTGAGCAACGCGCCGAGGAAAAGTATGTTCTTGATGCCGCCGTTCTTGTCCGCGCGCCTGGCGACGATGGTGCTGGCCCAGAGAACCGCCGCGGCGTAAACCATCGTGATCTGGCCAATGTCCTCGTTGGGAAGTCCATGCCTGGACAGCAACAGCGGCAAGGTGAAGAGAATGACGCCGGTCATGATGCTCTTGGCGGGAACGCCGATAAACGCCATCGATCTCAGGAATTGGTTGTCGCGAAGCATCATCCCGAGCTCCTTGAAGACGCCGCGCTTTCGGCGTTGCAGGGGCTCGACGATCTCGGATCTGAAATTCGGAATGATCGTGATGACATAGAGCGCGGTCATGGATGCGACGACTCCCGCCAGTTCGAAGACTCCGCGCATGCCCAATTGGGAAATCAGCAGCGAACCAATCGCCATTCCCGACAGGGTTCCCGCCTGATAGCCGAATACGATAATCCCGGCGGCCTGCGTGCGATTGCCGTGGGTCGCGTTTTTCAGGACGTAGGACTGCACGCCAATGAACAGGATGCCCTGCCCGACGCCGGCCAGGGCTCGGGCAATCACGAGGATCGGAAAGGTAGCGCTGACGGCGAGAGCGACATAGCTGGCGCCCGATATCAGCAGCCCCAATGAGATGAGGCGTCGCGAGCCGATGGCGTTTTCATATCGGGCGGCCGGCACCAGCGCCGCCGCGAAGAACAAATAGTACAGGATGAATGGCAGGGACGCGTAGGTTCCGGCGACGCCGAAATCATGGGCGGCCTGATAGGTGAATTGCGGAAGGAAGGGATAAGCCAGGCTCTCGATGAAAACAGCGAGAAAATAGGCCGGCTTGACCAGCGACCCGCTCGTGATGTCACGAGCCGTCACTGACCCGATATCATCATCGCGCGTCTTGTCGTGAGCGATGATCGCGACGACCTTGCGTTGAAGCACCCGGGCGAGCTCCATGAAGAAGCTGGCGAACAGCGCGGACGCGAGAAACAGGGCGGCGAAGTTCTTGATGGCACGAATGACTTGCGAATAAATACCGCTCTTGAGGATTTCGACCACCAACACGATTGGTCTGGCGGCGTCGGGCGTCGTCAAGGGAATTGTGATCTCATGACTGTTGGAGGAGGATTGCCACGACTTGCCGATCATCGACTTGTCTGAATGAATATATGCCTTTCCTTCAACGATAATCGCGAGTCCACTGACCTCCGGATTGAGGCGACGGAAGTCCGCGAGAACCTCGTCCACTCCGTCGAAATCCTTGAAATCGAGATTAAGCGACGGGATGTCGTCAAGGCGTCCCGCGAGCGCGGAAGCGATGCTTCGCGCCTTGACCTGCAATCCATCCGTGTAAAGTGACGTCAGCGTGTAAACGACACCCGAGGCGACAAACATGAAGGCGACCGCGAATCCGACCTTCAACCAGACCGTGCCTCGCGACTTGATGTACGGCTCGAACAAAAATGTGAAAATCGTGAAGAGGATGGACGCGACAAGTCCAATCGCCACCAGTGGTTTGAACCGGGCATCGACGTAGGTATGAATCTCCGCGACGTTCATCGTCAAGACAAGATTGCCAACGCTTTCGAACCTGTTGCGCAATGGCAGGATCGTCTGAATGACATCGCCGTCGCGGCGAACTTCCTGACGATAGGCCTCGATTGCCTTGCCGTCGGAAGCAAGAAGCGGGGATTTTTCCCCATATTCGAAAATCGGCTGCTGGGCGGCGTCGATCACGACCATCGATTTGACGGTCGTGTCCGTCGACAGGATGGGATCGGCGAGAATCCCGAATCCGGCGAACTGGCGAATGGGAAGGCCAGGTCGCAGATAGGCGTCGATGGAATCCTGAACCAGTTCGCCCTGGCCGATGAGCCGCTCGATCTGAAATCGTTCGTAGTTCCGGAACGCTTCGCCGTGGCCGACAAACAGAAGCAACGCGATCGAGAGCGCGCTAACCATGAACATGGTCGCGGCGTCTATCAACCGGCGCGACATCGTGAGCGAGGATTGACTGGTCATTGTCCGGGCCTTGATTGGCGTTTGATCAGATCAGGGCGCGCAGTGGGTCCGCGGCGCCGCGGCCTTGCGCAAGCAGAATGTCGATTCTGTCCGCCAGCAGCGAGAGGATCAGGTCGTCGTAATCCATGCCTTCGGCTTCCAGCCCAATGCACAGGAGGTTGGTGACGGCGCCGGTCGGCGCCTTCAGATCCGGCTTGGGATTGGCTTCGAGGATGAAAAGATCGCCATTCGCGTCCATGCGCAGATCGAGGCGGATCAGCGTTTCAAGCCCGAGCCGCTGATAGACATCGCGGCCGATGGACCTGAGCCGCCTGATCAGGTCCGCGTCGGTTACAGGATCGAGGGCTCGCGCCCGCTCGCCGGTGATCGGCTTGACGTCCATCGACGTGAAGATTTTCTCGTCGGCGTCGAGAACTCGCTCCAGGGGGGAAAAGACGAATGGCTCGGGAAGTCGCTCGAGTTCGCGACCTCGCGAGACCACGTTGCCGGCGACCGCCACGCAGAACTCGCGACCGGGCAGGTAACGCTCGATGAGAATTTGATTCTTCGTGACCTCGAAAATGCTTTCGCAATAATCCCGCAGACCCGATGCGTCCTCGACGCAGTGGACGTGCAGGGAGGCGCGTCCGGAAACCGGCTTGACGATGAAGGGGCCGCGGGCCGTCTCGCCAAAAGCGGCGATGAATTGCGGGTCGCGCGCCGGATCGCGCGCGTTGTGGCTTGGGTGCCATACGATGAAGTCCGCCGTGGGAAGTCCGGAAGCGCGCACCTGTCGCTTGAAAACATGCTTGGCGTCGAGCATGGCGGCCGACATGGGGTCGTGCCCGACGTAAGGAACGCCGAACATCTCCAGCATCGCGGGCGCGTGCGCGACGGAGCTGTAGCCCTGCACGCCGCCGCTGTTGATCCAGGCGAGATGACTTTCGCGGCCTTCAGGCGGCGGCCCAACTGCATGTCTTCCGGCATGATGACGACTTCGCGGCATCCCAGCCGGGATATGGAGCTGGCGATATCGCCCGCGACGGTTTCGTAGCTCTTCCAGGAGCGTGTGTTCTGACTTGCGTTGATCACCGCGCCAGCGGCCGCCTTGTTGCCAGCGTAAATCACGGCCACGCGGAGCCGGCGGAACATCTTGTCGATCTGGCGCTTGAGTTCGTCCTCTCGGGAGCTGCGCAGGGCCGGCCTCACGGCTCGAAGCGCTGCTTTCTTTGGGCTAGACGACATGAATATCTTCCAAGACACACGAGAAAATCGTACTCATTGATGGAGTCAAATTGCCTCAAAGGCGTAGCGAGACCATTAACGTTATGTGAGGCAATCGTTCGTGGTTAACATTCGTTGAATGAAACGAGGTCGTTGTCCGCGCGCCGCGGATGGTCGAGATGGATGCGAGGGATGATTCAAACCACGAAGGCTTCCATTCGCGCGGCGGCGCTGGCGCGGCGGCGCGCGATTTCCAGACCTGCGCGCGAGACATTCGCCGAGCACCTTGCGTTGCAGGGCGTCGAAATCGCGCGCCGCGCCATGGTTCGCACGGTCGCCGCTTATTGGCCGTTGCCCGAGGAGGCGGACGCGAGCTATCTCGTTCAGGCGCTGGCCTATCACGAATTCGTGGCGGCCCTGCCCGTGGTTCAGGGGCGCGGCTTTCCGCTGATCTTTCGCAAATGGACATCGCGCGACCCGTTGATATCGGGCAATTTTGGCGTCATGGAGCCCTCGCGCCGCCTGCCCGAGGTTCGACCCGACATTCTGTTCGTTCCGCTCGCCGCCTTCGATCGTCGGGGCCATCGCATTGGCTACGGCGGCGGCTATTATGACTTGACGTTGCGCGATCTTCGCGGAATGAAACAAATTCTCGCCATCGGCGTGGCCTTCGCCACGCAGGAGGTCCCGGACATTCCGGCCGAAGCGCATGACGAGCGACTTGATTTCGTGATCACCGAAGCCGAGTTCATCGATTGCCGAATGGATTGATCGCATGCGTATCCTCTTCATCGGCGACATCGTCGGGCGCGCGGGGCGCGCCGTCCTGCTGGAGCATCTGGCGATCCTTCGTCGCGACTGGGCGCTCGATTTCGTCATCGTCAACGCGGAGAACGCCGCCGGCGGCTTTGGCCTGACCGAAGCGATCTGCCAGGAGTTTCTCGACGCGGGCGCCGACTGCCTCACGCTTGGCAACCACGCCTGGGACCAGAAGGAGGCGCTGGTCTTCATCGAGCGGCAGCCGCGACTGATCCGCCCGCTGAATTACCCCGCCGGCACGGCCGGTCGCGGCGCCAATCTGTTCGAGGCGAAATCAGGCGCCCGCGTGCTGGTGATGAACGCCATGGGCCGCATTTTCATGGACCCGCTGGACGATCCCTTCGCGGGCGTCGACCGGGAGCTGTCCGCCTGCCCGCTCGGGGAGGTCTGCGACGCGGCCGTGGTCGATTTCCACGCGGAAACCACGAGCGAGAAGATGGCCATGGGCCACTTCTGCGATGGGCGGGCGTCGCTGATTGTTGGCACGCATACCCACGTGCCGACCGCGGATGCGCAAATCCTGCCCGGAGGCTCGGCCTACCAGACCGACGCCGGCATGTGCGGCGATTATGATTCCGTCATCGGAATGAATAAAGCCGAACCATTGCAAAGATTTACGCGACGCATCCCGCAGGGCCGCTTCGAGCCCGCCAATGGGCCGGGAACGCTGTGCGGCGTCGCGGTCGAGACCGACGACGGGACCGGGCTGGCGAAATCCGTTGCGCCGGTGCGGATCGGCGGCCGGCTGGCCGAGACCAGGCCGGCTTTCTGGGCCTGAGGCCGCCGTTCAACGTCATCCATGCGGCGGGTTGAAGGGTCCTTTGGCCAGCTTTTCTTGAGCAAAGGCGCGGCGTATAAGGCCGCCACATCACGAACCGGACAGGGGATCAGGGGCTGAAATGGCGGGACATAGTCAGTTCAAGAATATCATGCACAAGAAGGGCAAGCAGGACGCGATCCGCTCCAAGCTCTTCTCGAAATTCGCGCGCGAAATCACCGTGGCGGCGAAGATGGGCATGCCAGACCCCGCCATGAACCCGCGTCTGCGCCTCGCCGTTCTCGCCGCCCGCGCGGAAAACATGCCGAAGGACAACATCGAGCGCGCAATCAAAAAGGCGATCGGCGGCGACGCCGAAAATTACGACGAGGTGCGCTACGAGGGCTACGCGCCCGGAGGCGTCGCCGTGATCATCGAGGCGCTGACCGACAATCGCAACCGCACCGCGGGCGAGGTACGCTCCTGTTTCACCAAGGCCGGAGGGGCATTGGCTGAATCCGGCGCGGTCGCCTTCATGTTCGATCATGTCGGTTCGATCGAGTTCGACACCAAGGTGGGTTCCGAGGACGCTGTCATGGAGGCGGCCATCGAGGCCGGCGCCGATGACGCCGCCTCGTCGGAAGACGGCCACGAAATCGTAACGTCCCTCGAATCCTTCGCCGAGGTCGCCAGGGCGATGGAGGCGAAATTCGGCGAGCCGCGCAAGTCGAAACTCGTCTGGAAGCCGCAGAACACCATCACCGTCGACGACGAGGCGGGCGAAAAGATTCTCAAGATGATCGGCGCGCTCGAGGACAACGACGACGTGCAGAACGTCTACGCCAACTTCGAGATTTCCGACGCCCTGATGAAGAAGATGGGCGGGTAATTTCTACCCGTTCGCCAGCCGTTCCTTCAGTCCCGCGGGCAGGCGCGCGGCGCGACCGTTGATGACGCAGGCGATTCGCACTTTCGCCGTCAACAGAATTTCGTCGCCGCGCAAGATGCGCTGGTCGAGTTCGAGCGTTGCGCCGCCGATCCTGTCGGCGCGGCTCTCGACGGTCAGAAGGTCATCCATCCGCGCGGGCTTGAGCCATTCGATGTTCATCGAGCGTACCACAAGGCCAAAGGTCTCGGTGGCGTCTCCCGCGAAGGACGCGCCCTGATCGACACCGCGATCCCTGAGAATTTCCGTGCGGGCGCGCTCCATGAAGCGCAGGAAATTGGCGTGATAGACCGCGCCGGAAAAATCCGTGTCCTCGTAATAAACGCGGACGGAAAATCGATGGGTCGCGGGAGCTTCGCGCGCCGGATCGGGTGTCGTCATTCAATCCTCGATGTCCCTTAAAGCCCGGGCGCGATCATGCGTTCCGGGCGCACGATGGCGTCATATTCGTCGCCCGACACGAGCCCCGAGGCAATCGCCTCCTCGCGCAGGCTTGTCCCATTGCGATGCGCCGCCTTCGCGATCGCCGCGGCGCGGTCATAGCCAATTTTTGGCGACAGCGCGGTGACCAGCATCAGCGAGCGTTCGACGAGGGTCGCGATGCGCGTCTCGTCGGCGCGCAATCCCTCGACGCAATATTTGCCGAAGCTCGAAGTCGCCTCGGCGAGCAGGCGGATTGATTGAAGAACCGCGTCGATGATGACCGGCTTGTAGGCGTTCAGTTCGAACTGGCCCTGCGACCCCGCGACGCTCACCGTCGTTTCATTGCCAAAGACGCGGCAACACACCATCGTCAGGGCCTCGCACTGGGTCGGATTGACCTTGCCGGGCATGATCGATGAGCCCGGCTCGTTCTCGGGCAGGATCAATTCTCCAAGGCCAGAACGCGGACCCGAACCCAACAGGCGCAGATCGTTGGCGATCTTGAACAGTCCGCTCGCCGCGGCCGCCAGCGCGCCATGCACGTAAACCAGCGCGTCGTGAGCCGCGATGGCCTCGAATGGATTGCGGGCGCGCGCGAAAGGCAGGCCGGTCGCTTCCGCCATGCGCGCGCAAAACCGTGTGGCGAATTCGGGATGGCTGTTGAGGCCCGTGCCGACCGCCGTCGCTCCCTGCGCCAGCGCAAGGAGCGAGTCCGTCGCCGCCGCGATGCGTCCGCGGCCCAGCGCGACCTGCGCGGCGTAGCCTGAAAACTCCTGCCCGAGCGTCAGCGGCGTCGCGTCCTGCGTGTGCGTGCGACCGATCTTGATGATGCGGGCGAAGGCGCGCTCCTCCTCGATCAATGCGTTGGTCAGTCCGTCGAGCGCGGGCAGCAGCGCGTCGTGGATTTCACGCGCCGCCGCGATGTGCATGGCGGTCGGAAACGCGTCGTTCGATGACTGACAGAGATTGACATGGTCGTTGGGGTGGACCGGCGTCTTGCCGCCGCGCTTGCCGGTCAGGCGTTCGTTGGCAAGCGAGGCCAGCACCTCGTTGACATTCATGTTGGTCTGGGTGCCGGAACCCGTTTGCCAGATACTCAGCGGAAACTCCGCCGGCCACTTCCCGGCGATCACCTCGTCCGCCGCCGCCTCGATGGCTTGCGCGATGTCCAGCGGCAGAAGCCCGAGGTCGCGATTGACGCCCGCGGCGACTTTCTTGACCAGCGCCAGCGCGGCGATCAACGGTGTTGGCATGCGTTCGGCGCCGATGGCGAAATGCTCCAGCGAGCGCTGCGTCTGCGCGCCCCAGTGATGGTCGGCGGGCACGGCGATGTCGCCAAATCCGTCGCTCTCGATGCGTGTTGGCATGGCGAGGCTCCCAGGAAACGCAAGCAACGGATGGCGCTATTCGTCCGCCTCGTCCGCGAACAGCCCGAACTGCGTCGCGTCGCGCCTTGGTTCCGCCAGTCCCAGATGCTTGAACGCATTGGCCGTCAGCAAACGCCCGCGCGGGGTTCGTTGCAGGAAACCTTGCTGCAACAAATATGGCTCGATGATGTCCTCGATGGCGTCGCGCGGCTCGGACAGGGCCGCGGCGATGGTGTCGATGCCGACGGGGCCGCCGCCGAAATTCACCGCGACCATGTCGAGATAGCGGCGATCCATCACATCGAGGCCAATGGAATCCACGTCAAGCGCGGTCAATGCGCGATCCGCCACCTCGCGCGTCACGACGTCGTCGCCATCGACAATGGCGAAGTCGCGCACGCGGCGCAACAGGCGTCCGGCGATGCGCGGCGTGCCGCGGGCGCGCCGCGCGATCTCGTTGGCGCCGTCGGGCGATAGCGACATGCCGAGCACGCGGGCCCCGCGCGCGACGATGCTTTCGAGCTCCGCCACGGTGTAGAAATTCAGCCGGATGGGAATGCCGAAGCGGTCGCGCAGCGGCGTCGTCAGCAGGCCGGCGCGGGTCGTCGCGCCAACGAGGGTGAAGCGGGCGAGGTCGATCTTGACCGAACGGGCCGCGGGCCCCTCGCCGATGATGAGATCGAGCTGGAAATCCTCCATGGCGGGATAAAGAATTTCCTCCACCGCCGGGTTGAGCCGGTGGATTTCGTCGATAAAGAGGACATCGCGATCCTCGAGGTTGGTGAGTTGCGCGGCAAGATCGCCGGCCTTGGCGATCACCGGCCCGGAGGTCGAGCGGAAATTGACGCCGAGCTCGCGCGCGACGATCTGCGCCAGCGTCGTCTTGCCGAGGCCAGGCGGGCCAACGAAGAGCACATGGTCGAGGGCCTCCTTGCGCGCCCTGGCGGCCTCGATGAAGACCTTGAGATTCTTGCGCGCGGCTTCCTGGCCGGTGAAGTCGGCGAGGATCAGCGGGCGCAGCGACACGTCGGTGTCGTCTTCGCGCTTTTCCGGCGTCACGAGGCGGCGGGGCGGGGTGGTCATGGCGGCGTCTTCGCAACAAACACAACGCCTGGCAAATCCCTGAAATGGGTGTCGCAGGTCAGCAGCTCCGCATCGCGGGCCAGCGCCGTCGCGTAGATGAGGGCGTCGGCCGCGGCGAGTTTATGCCGGCGACCGAGATCGGCGGCGGAAAGCGCGATTGTGGTGTCGAGATCGACGACAACGCATTCCTGTGTGAAGGCGATAATTTCTTCAACGGCATCGGCTGAAACCTCCCGCCGTAGCCATTTCGCAAGCTCGAACTGCACCATGGATGGCACGACAAACTCTCGCCGATCGGGGATATGCGGCCCGATGTTCCGCCCCGCGGGCGTATCCAGAAACCATTCGATCCAGGCGGATGTATCAACGACGCGCATCAGTAGCGATCATCGCGATCACGGTAACCCTCGGGATTCGCGCCCTTGGCGATGCCCCGCAAGTCGCTGAATTTCGGGACGGGCACGAGAACATACCCCTTGCCCCTGGGCACAAAGGCCAGTCGCTGCCCGGCCTTCCAGTTTTCCTTCTCCCGAACTTCCCTGGGAATGGAGATCTGGAATTTGGAAGAGAGGGTCGCGGACGCGGCCATTGTCTTGCGCCTTTGTGATCGATCTTGGTTTGGTAAGAATATCACGGGCGGCCGGGGGTCGCCAGCGCCGATGCCGAATCTCAAAAATCGCGACACACGCGAGATCAAACGTCCGTTTTGGGCCCGAAGTCAGATATACGATGTGGGGGCTTCGACGGCGGCGATGCGCCAATAGCTGGCAACACAACGTTAAAGGGATTGTCGCATCGTTAATTGGCTGCGCTGACAGAACCCATACTCATTATTTGCACTGAATAAACGTCGCCAAGCGCCAGTTTGGAGCCATCGGGGCTCACGGCGATTCCCTGGGATATTCCGATCGAATGAAACCCAGGTCCGGAGCCAAATTTGGCAACTGGGCTTAGGTTGACTGTGTCTATTATAGTATTTACGGGAAACGTCTCCCTTTTTATAGACCCGATGTCTTTCAGGAAGAGATACCGACCGTCTGGAGTAAATGCCATTCCGCCGGCACTGGGATATCCAGGTAGACTAGCCATCGTCTCATCGGAAAAATATCTTTTAATTTCAAGGGTTCGGTCATTCAATAAATAGGGCGTCGCCAAAGCGACCATTCCGGAGTCCAAACTGTTTTCATATATTCTCATCTCGAAACTTGGTAAAAACTGACCGGGGGATTGGTCTCCGGCTGGAACGCCGCGAAACCAGATCGACCGGATCGGCTTGGCGCTTTCAGGATCGATCAATTGAAATCCTGAATCTCCATAATTCTCAAAAACAAATCCATCACGGGTCTTGCCTTTGTTCTCGCGCATGGATTGAAGAGCGAGCAGAATTTTGTCCTCGGATGTCCAAATTGCGCCTGTGATTTCGAAATCGCCGACATACAGTTTTTGGGACGTTCTGCTACGGATGTCATAAATAGTGACAAAATCGGGGTTGCTAAATGCTTCTCTATCGAAAACCAAAATTCTGGTTCCGGCGCGATCGAGGCGACCCGCGTATTGATCCTTGATTTCATCTGGCATCATTGACGCTCCTGTCAGCGCGTTCCACCTTGGGCCTGTGCCAAAAGTGATTTCCCGGCTATCCCGGCTCCACAGGATGTGGTTATGCGCTGGAGAACCGATGCAGGAATTGTCGGGCGCGCGACATGAAAAATTCGACTGTTCCCGATCAAGCTCAAGGTTCCAGACTTTGACCCCTCGCTCCGACATCGAACGCGAATAGCCAATCGCGAGAAATTTATTGTCTGGGCTAAACCGCATATCGGCGATAGCGAAGGCGCCGTTCTCAAGCTTGATAACCTTGTGCAAAGTTAGCTTAGGAACAATCGCGCCCGGCGCGACTTCCAAGTATGGAAATTCAGCGTCTTGAGAGCCAAAACTATTCACGGCGAGCAACGCCCCAGCAGCGATCACAAAAGCCACAAGCACAAAAGCGCCAACGTTAATTTTGATGATGCGAATCATGATTTGTATATTCGAGTTTCCCCGGGCGCGACGTAAGCGGACCGGGCTTTGTTGTCGCAATTGAAGCACCGCGAATATTAG
>CAISJZ010000052.1 GCA_903885755.1 uncultured Hyphomicrobiales bacterium
ATCGCCTGACGGCGCTTGGTACAGGCATCAAGAAAGCGTGCGTTCAGCGCGTCAAAACTATCGGCGACCGGCAGCGGCGTCATGAAGTTGCGGCGGACATATCCGACCAGCCCCTCAACCTTGCCCTTGTCGTTGCCCTTTCCTGGCCGGCCAAAGCGGTCGTCGAAAAGGTAATGGCTCTGGAGTTCCGCAAACATATGCGAGCGCAAACGCCGTCCGCCCTTCACGATCTTCGCCACAGCGAGCCGCGTGTTGTCGTAGAGGATCGATTGCGGCACGCCACCGAAAAAATCGAATGCCGCCACGTGGCCGTCGCAAAAGGCTTCCGCCGTCTCGGCCGGGTAAGCTTTGACGAAACAGCCGTCGGAATGCGGCAGGTCCACGCAAAAATAATAGAACCGCACTTTCTTGCCCGCGATGTAGCCGTCCGCCTGGCCAAAATCCGCCTGCGCGTGACCCGGGCGATGGCTCAGCGGCACGAACATCTCGCGGGCGCGCAGCGTCGCCTGCGCCACATACTGGCGAACGATCGTGTAGCCGCCGGAATACCCTTCCTCGGCCCGCAGCCGATCAAAAATCCGATGCGCCGTATGACGCTGCTTCTTGTGAACGGCGCGGTCATCCTCAAGAACCTTGTCGATCCACGCCATGAACGGGCCAAGCTTCTTCGAAGCCGGCCGTTCGCGCCGCCGATAGCCCGGCGGAACCGAAAACTGAAGCATCTTTGAAATCGTATTGCGATGAACGCCAAAGCGTTTGGCCGCCTCTCGGCGGCTCAGCCCGTTCGCCATCACTGCGCGTCGTATCCCGGCATAGAGTTCCACTGTGAACATCCTTCCAGCCCCTCCATGCCATCAAACGGCATCGAGGCGGCCTATCAGGACCGGTACACTTTTGCGCCGCCTCATTGAGGCAAATCACAGCCGGTTCAGTGGTACACTTTGCGCCCGCGCTTTATAATTCGGCATTCGCTAAATAGGAGGTCAAACTGGCAACGTCATAAATGGCGCTGATTATGGGCTGCTCTCCGGAGACGGCGCCATGACGTGATATCTTGGAAGTTGTTTTCGTTTCCTAACGACGGCGATAGAATCGAAGAATTGAATACTCTCGATATCGGGCATCATGGCCTCGGTGTTTAGCCCTCTGGTTCGATAATGCCTGTGCATGTAATCGATTTTGTCTTTCAGGAATTCTATCGCGGTGCCGCGTCTCTTTAGGCCGCCCTCAAATGACGGCCAATACGCCGTATGCATGTCCTCGATGATATACAGTCCTCCTTCGCTCAGAAGCGGGAACAGGACATTGAAACTCGTGCGTTGGTGGCTCGCCACATGAGAACCGTCATCCAGCACGATGTCCAGGCCGCCCATCTCGCTAACGACACTTCGAAGAAATTGGGGGTCGTCTTGCGAGCCAATCCGGACGCTCGCGGCTTCGCCATCGTAAACAGCGCACGCTGGCTGGATATCAATTCCAAATATTGTCGCGTCCTCACCAAGAAACTTGCGCCAAAGCCCAAGCGAACCGCCTTTGCTAACGCCGATTTCCAACATTCTCACTTTTGTGCCGACAAAGGGCTCCAGCGTTTGGTCATATATCGGTAGGTAGTGAAGCCATTTATGAATGAGGTGGCTCTTGTTTGTGAAAAAAATGTCGGCCGAACGCCCCTTGTAGGTTGATCTGAGTGCATCGGAGGCTTTCGTTCCAAAGGCAGAAAAGCGCGGGGGCCGCCCAACGAGACGCCGCAAATTGTTCTCAAGGCGCCGAAGTTTAGTTCGCATTCCGTTTTTTCTCTTTCCCTGCTTCCGTACATTGCCCGATATATCGAAGAACTGAGCGTTACGTCAAAGCCGGTAGGCGCGTGCCGTTGGTCGTGTCGGCGCCTGCAAGAACTCGTTTGGGCCTCGTAATTCGATATGATACAATCAATATTGGATATCGGCCATGGAAATGATTAAGCGTGGCGTTAGAATGGAAGCGATTTGATGACGTGGAAGCAATCCTTGTCCGAGAAAATTCGCCCGCAGATCGGGCGCAAGAATGAGTCAACGAGAGTTGCTTGGGTTCAAGACACGCTCAAAAATGTTCCAGATGGCTTTCGAATTCTTGATGCCGGAGCGGGTGAACGGCCATTTAAGCCCTTCTGTTCCCATCTGACATACGTATCTCAGGATTTCGCCAAGTATGACGGTCTCGGCGATGAAGCCGGTTTACACACGGGTCGGTGGAATCAATCAGATTTGGATATCAAGTCCGATATCACCTGTATTCCAGAACAAGATATGTCGTTTGATGCGGTGATGTGCACGGAAGTCTTTGAGCACATTCCAGACCCTGTCGCTGCGATCAAGGAGTTTTCGAGACTGCTCAAAGACGGCGGCCAACTTATCATCACCGCGCCATTCTGGAGTCTGACCCATTTTGCCCCTTACCATTATGCAACGGGTTTCAATTCATATTTTTATGAAAAGCATTTGCCGGACGCGGGTTTCGAAATCGTCGAACTTGAGCGAAATGGCGATTTTTTTGAATGCGTCGCCCAGGAAATCGGACGCGTGCGTTCCGTTTCAAAAAAATATGGCGCTGGTAGCATTGGGCTATTTCAAAGATTGGCCTTGGCGGCGGCCTTGCGAGTACTCGAAAATAAATCGAAAAAGGCGACAGGTTCGGAGGAGTTGTTGTGCTTTGGAATTCACGTGCTGGCGCGCCGACGTTCACGGTAGGCAATCGTTCATACCATTGAGATCTTGGCTCAGCGGCTGCAAACTACGAGCCGAAAGAACCTCGAGTATTGCGCTAAATAGCTTATCTGGCTGCGCGTCGTATCTTCGAGATTCAGTTTTTTTTGTTTTCAGCCCACACAGTCCAACCTTCAGGCGACCACCGCCTCCGGGTGAACGCTCTCGAACGCATTTGACGCCATGCCGCTTGGCCAATTGCGCGAAATGGAACCGGCATCGCGATAGTTTCCGATCCTGATTTGTAGGGTCCACCGTGCGCGAGCGCTCGGGTTTACGGAACTGCGGTGAAGCAGCATCGAACTGAAGATTAGCGCGTCACCAAATTTCACAGGCGCCACTAACTGCTCGAACTCGTCGGCAATGCTTGGGTCAGACAATTCAAGCGCGTAAGCACGATTTTGCTTCTCATTTCCCGAATCAATAATACGAAGTGGATATATGCCCCGGCGATGCGATCCGAGTGCTACGCGCAGGGCTCCATTATCCTCATCAACATCGTGAAGCGGAACCCAAAAAACAATTGAATCGTCCGAATCCATGTTGAAAGGATAATCCTGATGCCACGGGAATAGGTATTTATCTTCGTTGGGATGATCGATGCGAATTGAACGATCTTCCGATAGCATCAGCATGTCGCCTAATAGGGCACGGGAAATGGTCTGCCCCCTGAAAAGTGATCCTCCCTGAAGTATGGCTTTTGGGCCAGTTGGAGGACTGCGAAATGGCAAGGA
>CAISJZ010000053.1 GCA_903885755.1 uncultured Hyphomicrobiales bacterium
CCCACCGGGCGCTTCAGCAGCCACCCGATCCGCTCCTGAAGGACGGCATTGGCGGGCAGCCGGATCGTATATTTGTAGCCCTCGGCTTCCAGGAACTCATAGATACCAGGATTGGCGTAGCCGGCATCTCCCCGGAAATACCGGCGCTTCATCCCGTTCCGGTAACGCGCCACCACGGGTTCCAGCACGCCGCGCCAGTCGGCGGCGCTGTGGACGTTGCCCGGCCGCAGGCTGCACCGTTCCAGATCGCCGAACTGGTTGAACACGAACAGCGGATGGAAGCAGGTGCAACCAAAGTGCCCATTATAGGCGCTGCCTTCCTGAGCGCCGTGCGTCTCGCTGACGCTGCTGTCCATGTCGAGCACGATTGTGGTCTGTGGCCGCCGCGCGTGCACCCGGTCGATCCAGGCGCCGGACAGATCGGCCAGGGCGGCGAGGTTGGCCTCGCTGGTCAGCCACTCTGTTTCGAAGCGGCCCATCTGGCTGGTCGATGCAGCTTGCCGATCTAGCCCGGTGCGATCGACCACGGCACGCATCGCCGGATCATGGGCAAGACGTTCGGCATCGTTCACATCCTCATAGCCGGCGAGGCGGCCGAACACCGATTGGCGCAGCAGGCCAGTCAGCATGTGCCGAGTGTTCTTGCCGCGCCGGCACTCCGACAACGCCGCGCCGGCCAGATCGGAGAGGCCGAGCGCGTCGTCCAGTTCCCGGTAGGCCAGCAAGCCGGCGTCGGAGGTGATCCGGCTGCCGTGGAATTCCAGCTTCAGTCTCCGGTCGAAATCGAC
Organism: uncultured Hyphomicrobiales bacterium; assembly: GCA_903885755.1. GTDB lineage: Bacteria > Pseudomonadota > Alphaproteobacteria > Rhizobiales > Beijerinckiaceae > Terripilifer. Next base: position 789 of record CAISJZ010000053.1, read on the forward strand.
CCGAAGAGACCCATCATCCGATTCACCCGCTGGGTGTTCCATCGACGCGCGCCCTCGTTGACGACAACACGCTGATATTTATGCCAGATTCGGCGCTCCTGTAAAAGGAAATCCGCACTCATCCGGGAAATCCGGGCTTAAGACATTTTTAATTCGCGCGCCGCTTTTTTCGCGAGCTGCCCGGTGAGCCAATAGGCGCAGGCGATCGACGCCAGGCCAAAGACCGCCGCGCCGGCGACCGCGCCCATGATCACGCCCTCGGGCCCGTACCATCGCGCGCCGAGCGTCACGAACGGGATAAAGCCCAACGTGGCCCGTCCCCAGTTGAAGGCGGTCGACAGGGTCGCGTAACCGAGATTGTTAAACGCCGCATTCGCCGCGAACAGGCACCCGAGAAAGGCCCACGCCATCGCGCCCCAGGCGCAGAAAAACGCCACAAGGCGGGCGGTTTCGCCGTGCGCGCCGAAAATCCAGACGATAAAGGGCGAGGCGGCGTAAAGGATCGCCCAGGCGACGGCGACATACACGCCTGAAAACGCGAAGCAGTTGGTCAGGGTCGAGCGCACCCTGTCCATCAACCCCGCGCCGTAGTTCTGCGCGACGATCGGCCCGACGACGCCCGACATAGCGAACAGCGCGCCGAAGGCGACGGGCACGACCCGGTCGATGATGGAGCCCGCCGCGACGGCGGCTTCGCCGAATTGCGACATGACCCGCACGGCGTAGAGGCTGGCGACCGGCGCCGCCAGATTGGTCAGGATCGCCGGGCCAGCGATCGCGAGGACGGGCGCGAAATCCAGCACGACCCAGGCTCGTCGTGGCCGGCCGACAATCCCATGGACATGGATCGCGCCCCACGCCCCGACGACCACCCAGACAAGCCGCGACAGGACAACCGTGATAGCGGCGCCCAATACGCCCATTTTCAGTCCGATGATGAGGACAGGATCGACGATGGCGGTGACAATCGCGCCAAACAGCGTCACGTACATGGAACGCCGCGCGTCGCCGACCGCCCGCAGCAAACCGGCGAGGATCATGCCGATGGCCATGATATTCGCCGTCGGAAGGGTGAGGGCGAGAAATTGGGACCCGGCTTCAAGCGCGACGCCTTTCGCGCCCAGCGCCTGGAGGATTTCGGTCCGGAACGGGAACATGCCGAATCCGACGATCGTCGACAGGATGAAACTAAGCGTGATGCCGGAAGCGGCATAGCGCTGCGCCAGTGGACGATCACCGGCGCCGATCGCCCGCGCGGTGACGGCGGTTACGCCGATCGACATGCCGATGTTCATCGACATGGCCAGAAACATCACCTGCGAGGCAAAGCCGACGCCGGCAGTGAGTCCCGGGTCTCCCAGCCAGGAAATATAGAGAATGGAAAGAAGATCGACGACGAAAATGGCCATCAGCCCGATCGAGCCGGTCGCCGTCATGACAAGGACATGTCGAAGCGTCGAGCCTTCCGTAAAGACGGCGCGGGGTTTCTTGAGTTCCAGCGTCGTCATCCTTGAAAGACCAAACTTCGGGCCTGAGCCAGCGACCTGACATAGGGTGACGGGCTGGCGGGAGCAACCCTGTGCGCCTCCTTCCACCGGCGCTGGCGGTGGAACGACCCGCGGGCCAAAAATTATTTGATTCCCAAGCCTTGCCGACTCTTGCGCGATTCATTGACTCTGCCATCTTGACCGCACTCAGTTTATTGGTGATTCGCGGCGCGGACGCCCCCGGGTGGGAGAACCGTAGATGCGTTCTGAAAGTGCGAATGGAACGCGCGAGGATCTGGCTGACTGGTCTCAGCCGGTCATCGTCGATTACTTGCACGAACTCTACGTCAACCGGATTGGCGAGGGGCATACATCGCTTCGGGTCCTGACGCTGTCGCACGGCCGTTTGTGGCGCTTTGTTATTCTTGGGGATGAAACACGGCTCCTCGCCGCGCGTCGCGAGATTGTTGGCATCGCGCGACTCGCGGGGCTCAAGGCCAGCGCGCTCGACGAAATCGATCAATTGATGCTGACCGAACTCATGGATGTGATTGTGACGCGATTCCTGCGTACGCCGGCCATGGCCCGGTCCTACAGCCAGGTCGTGCTGGGCGCCGCCTCCCGCGTTGCGTCCTTCTCCAGCCCAACGATCGTCGCCTGACGGCGTGAATTCCATCGTCGCTTCCGCTCGCGCCTTCCGCTAGAATCCCTCGATCGAAACGCGAACGCCGAACGGAAATTGATGGACTGGTCGCCACAGCAGGATCAAGCGCTCGTCGCCGTGCGCGACTGGCTGAAGCGCGGGCGGCCGCAGGTGTTTCGCCTGTTTGGCTTTGCCGGCACCGGCAAGACGACGCTCGCCCGCCAGATCGCCGAGGACACGGACGGAGAGGTTCTGTTCGGAGCATACACCGGCAAGGCGGCGCTCGTCATGCGCTCGCGCGGATGCGCCGAGGCGCGCACCATCCACAGCATGATCTATCGCCCCAAGGAGGTCGAAAGCGAGGAGCCGACCTTTGTCCTCAACGACGAAAGTCCCGCGACCTCGGCATCGCTGATCATCATCGATGAATGCTCCATGGTCGACGAGGAGCTCGGTCGCGATCTCCTGTCCTTCGGACGGCAGGTTCTGGTGCTTGGCGATCCCGCCCAGTTGCCGCCCGTCAAGGGCGGCGGCTATTTCACGGAGACCGAGCCGGACATCATGCTGACCGAAGTTCATCGACAGGCGGCGGACAATCCGATCGTGCGCATGTCCATGATCGTGCGCGAGGGCGGCCGGCTGGAGCAGGGAGCCTATGGCGAAAGCCGCGTGATCTCGCGTCGGGATATCGACGCAATGGCGGTCACGCGCGCCGACCAGACCCTCGTCGGCATGAACAAGACCCGCCGCAACTATAACCGGCGCATGCGAGAGCTCTTTGGCCACAAGAGCCCCTTGCCGGAGGTTGACGACAAGCTCGTGTGCCTGCGCAATGATCGCAAGAAGGGTCTGCTAAATGGCGGCCTGTGGATCGTCAAATCGCTGCAGCCGCAGCGCCGCAACAAGATGCGCATGATGGTCGTGCCGGAGGATGATCCCGGAAAGAAGCCGCTGCGCATCAACGTGCTGCCGGCGTTCTTCGAGAGCGACGAGGAAATCCCCTTCGCCCTGCGCAAGACGTCCGACGAATTCGACTTTGGCTACGCCCTCACCGTTCACAAGGCGCAGGGGTCCCAGTGGGACGACGTGGTGCTCTTCGACGAGAGTTTCGCCTTCCGCGAACACCGCAATCGCTGGCTCTACACCGGCATTACCCGCGCCGCGAAGACGTTGACGATCGTGACGTGATCCGCGCCGGCTTGTGTCCGCGCGCGCGCCGTTCCACAATGGCGGCAAGACGACAACAAGCACAGGACGGGCAGGAATGAGCGGCGATTTTCATGGACGGCGCGAAGACAAGCGGCTGGTGACCGGGCAGGGCAAATACACCTCGGACTGGAATTTCCCCGACCAGACCTACGCGCATTTCCTGCGCGCCGATCGCGGCCACGCGGAAATCCTCGGGCTTGATCTGACCGAGGCGCTGGCCTCCCCCGGCGTGCTGGCGATCATTACGGGCGCCGACACGACGGCGGCGGGTTATGGTCCGGCGCCAAACATGGTCAAATTTCCGGGCAAGGGCGGTTCGAAAATGAAGCCCGTGCCGCGCGAGGTGCTGGCGCACAAGAAGGTTGTTTTCGTCGGGCAGGAAGTCGCGCTCGTCGTCGCGACAACGGCGCTAGAGGCGCAGGACGCGGCGGAAAGGATCGTGGTCGATTATCGCGATCTGCCCGCCGTCATTGACGCCGAGGCGGCGATGGAGCCCGGCGCGCCCGTTCTCTATCCAGAACTCGGCGACAACCTTGCCTTCGATTTCGAATATGGCGATCAGGCTGGGACGGACGAGGCTTTCGCCAGGGCGGCGCACGTCACCAGGCTCGTCCTCGACGCGCCGCGTATTGTCGGCAACCCCATGGAGCCGAAGGCGGCGTTGGTCACATATGACGCCGCCAGGGATATCTACGACGTTTATTCGCCATCGCAGGGCATCACGGGCCTGCGCTCGGGCCTCTCGGTCGGAACCGGCGTGCCGGAGGAAAAACTGCGGTGTCACGCCCATGACGTTGGCGGCGGCTTTGGCATTCGTGGCGAGGCTTACACAGAATACCTCACCTTGATGCTGGCGGCGAAAAAGGTCGGCAAGCCCGTTAAATGGGTGGCTTCGCGCACCGAAACCTTCGTCAGCGATCATCATGGTCGCGGCGCGAAGCTGTTTGGCGAACTCGCGCTCGACAAGGACGGCAAGTTCACCGCCATGCGCGTGACCTGGTGGATCAACGCTGGCGGCTATCTCTCGACGCCGGGCGCTTTCACCAACACGCTCGCGCCATCCGGCAACATTACCAGCATCTACAAGATTCCGGTCGCGCATGGCTTGCATCGCGTCATCCTGACCAACACGACGCCGACGACCCCGTATCGCGGCGCGGCGCGCCCCAATGTGAGCTACCTCATCGAACGCCTTGTCGACGAGGCCGCGCTGAAACTTGGTATTGATCGTGTCGATCTGCGCCGCCGCAATCTCATCGCGAGCAGTGAGTTTCCGTTCAAGACCGCGACGGGCGCGACCTATGACAGCGGCGATCCCCACGGCCTGCTGGAAGACGTGTTGAAACATTCCGATTTCTCGGGCTTTCCGGCGCGCAAGGCGGCCTCGAAAGCGGCCGGCAAACTGCGCGGCATATCCTGCTGCATCTTCATCGAGCCGTCGGGCGGCGGATCGAGCCCGAACGAGGAGACTTTCATCAAGTTCGGGGACTCCGGCAATCCCGTGCTCTACACCGTGTCGGGACCCTCGGGGCAGGGGCACGAGACCGTGTTTCCCGAAATCGTGGGACGCGAATTCGGCATCGCGCCGGAAAACATCACGCTGCGCTTTTCCGATCCGGATGGTCCGCCACTACAGGGCGATGGCACCATTGGCTCGCGCTCGCTTATGTCTCATGGCGGCTCGCTGATGCTCGCGGCGCGCGAAGTGGTCAAGAAAGGCCGCGATCTCGCCGCGACGCATCTCGAGGCCGCGGTCGAGGATATCGAGTTCACCGAAGGCGCCTTTCGCGTCAAGGGAACGGATCTGTCAATCACGCTGCTTGATCTCGCGCGCAAATACGCGGGGAAAGACGTCAATCCGCTCGATACAAAGTATGGACTGCCGGCGCCGCGCGCCTTCCCCACCGGCGCGCATGTCGCCGAGGTCGAGGTGGACGCCGCGACGGGCGATGTCGAATTGATCTCGTATGTCGGCGTCGATGATTGCGGCAACGTCATCAATCACGCGCTGGCCGAAGGCCAGGTGCATGGCGGCTTGATGCAGGGATTCGGGCAGGTCTTCGATGAAGTCTGCATCTACGACGCCAGCGGCCAGATGCTGACGGCGAGCTTCATGGATTACTGCATGCCGCGCGCGCATGAGTTGAAAGGTCTGAGGCTCTACGACCGGCCGGTGCCCTCGCCGAGCAACCCCCTCGGCGCCAAGGGTGTCGGCGAGGCCGGAGCAACCGGCTCCGTGCCGACGCTCGCCTGCGCCGTGCTCGACGCATTGCGCGAGGTCGGCGTGAAACGCCTCGATCTTCCCTACACGCCATCGCGCGTCTGGGGCGCGATCAGGGACGCGCGTGGTTAGGCCGTTGCTCTACCCCGGCATTTTCCACGTGTCATAGCGCAGGCTGTCAATATCGACGGCCACGCCATGGCCACGCGGCGGCCCCTTGGGCAGTTTGTCCGCGCCGGGAAAGCCGCTCTTGCAAAAGAGCTCGATCATGTTGCCGGAAGGGTCGCGAAAGAACATCAGCGTCTCCACGCCCTGCCGCGTCCAGTAATTGGAACTGGGGATGCCGTGCCCGGCGAGATAGTCCTTCATGCGCGCCATGGCGTCTGGCCCGCAATAAAAGGCGATATGCGGGTATTCGGCGCCGGGGCCGACGAAAGTCACGCCTTCGCTGCCGATGCCGACATCCGCGCCCGCCAGAATGATCGAGGCGAACGTGGGTTGATCCACCCGCAACTTTCCGCCGAGGAGATCGACATAGAATTTCTTGCCCTCGGCGATATTCCGGCAGGGCAGGCTGACATGGGCGAAGGCGTCAAGCGCCGGCGGGCCCAAGGCGTCCGCCGCGCTGGCTGAATGGGCCTGAATATCGGCTTGCGACATGGCGATCCTCCCGTGCGGGCGCTGCGATCTTGCTGACCGCTCCGCTGTCCTCCGTGGACGATTGTCTCCCAACGTCGCGCCAGGATCAACCGCTTCAAATCGCGCCATCGACTCCGCCACGCCGGTCTGGTTAAACAGCCTCCGAAGTCATTTACCGGGAGGAACATCATGTCCGAAGCCAAGGGTCTCGCCACGCTGCCGCAGAAGAACGTTCTCGTGAAGGTCGAGGATGGTATCGCCTGGGTCACGCTCAACCGGCCGGCCAAGCGCAACGCCATCAATCCCGGCATCGTCTACGAGATGAACCAGGTGCTGGACGTGCTTGAGTATGAGGAGGACGCGAAGGTCATCGTCATCACGGGATCGGGTGACAGCTTTTCCGCCGGCATGGACCTGAAGGAATATTTCCGCGAGCCCGACGCTGGCAATCCGGTTGATCGCGAGCGCCTAAACCGCGCCAATTCTGGCTGGCAATGGCGGCGGCTTATGTATTATCCCAAGCCGACCATCGCCATGGTCAATGGCTGGTGCTTCGGCGGCGCCTTCCAGTTTCTCTGCGCCTGCGATCTCGCGGTGACGGCGGACGACTCGACCTTCGGTCTGTCGGAAATCAACTGGGGCATCATTCCCGCCGGCATCGTGACCAAGTCGGTGTCGATGGCGGTCAACCAGCGCAAATCGATGTACTACATCATGACCGGCGACACGTTCGACGGCAAGGAAGCCGAGGCCATCGGCCTTGTGAACTTCTCCGTGCCGCGCGCGCAGATGGTCGACAAGGTCAAGACCATCGCCAAGAAACTGATGGAGAAGAACCCCCACGTCCTGCGCGCCTGCAAGGTCGGCTATCACTATGTCCGCGATATGACGATGGATATGGCGGCGGAATATCTCGCTTCCAAGATCGACGCGACCAAGTTCCGCGATCCCGAACAGGGCGCCGTAAAGGGCATGTCGCAGTTCCTCGATGACAAGTCGTATCGTCCCGGCCTTGGCGCCTACAAGCGCGATTGAGGCGTCTGTGAGCAACGCTTCGAACGAACGATCGCCGCTGGCGCGCCTGCTGCGTCCGGCGTCGATCGCCATCGTTGGCGCCTCGGCCGAGCCGTTTTCGGTCGGCGCCAACGCGCTCGCCAACATCAAGCGCTTTGGCTATCCCGGCGAACTGCATTTCGTCAGCCGCAAGGGCGGCGAGATCGATGGTCGTCCTTGCGTGACCAGCGTCGATGACCTTCCGATGGACATCGACGCCGCGGTTCTTGTCGTACCCGCGGCCGTTGTCCGCGAGACGATCGAGGCTTGCGCCCGTCGAGGCATCGGTGGCGTTGTGGTCTTCGCGTCTGGCTTTGGCGAACCGGATGAAGCGGGCAAGCGCGCGCAGGACGAATTCGTCGCCGTCGCGGAAAAGCACGGCGTCGCGGTCATCGGTCCCAATTGCATCGGCTTCGTCAATTATGCCGACGCGGCGCCGCTGACATTCGAGCCCGTCGAATTCAACAAACCAGAAGGCCCCGGCGTCTGCGTCATCGCGCAGAGCGGCGCCATGTCGGGCAACATCCGCTACGCATTGCAGGGGCGCGGAACGCCGGTATCCCATTCGATCTCCACGGGCAACGAGGCCGTCGTCGCATCCGAGGATTGCATCGATCTTCTCATCGACGATTCCTCGGTCTCGCTCTTCGCTGTGTTCGTCGAGCAGATCAGGCGTCCGCCGAATTTTCTCCGCCTCGCGGCCCGCGCTCGCGCAGCGGGAAAGCCCATCGTTCTCCTGCATTCCGGGCGCGGCGCGCGCGCGCGCGAGGCGGCGAAAACGCACACCGGCGCGCTGGCGGGCGACTACGCCACCATGCGCGCCTTTGTCGAGCGCGAGGGCGTCGTGCTGGTCGAGGGCCTGGACGAACTCTTTGACGTCTGTGCTTTGCTCGCGCGCGATCCGCGCCCGACGAGGGGCGGTCTTGGCGTTCTCTCGAACTCCGGCGCCTTGCGCGGCGTCGGCCTCGATCTCGCCGAGGATCTCGGATTGTCCGTTCCCGATTTCGCGCTCGATACGGTCGCCGCGCTGAAGGCGGCGCTGCCCTCCTTCGCCACGGTCGACAATCCGCTCGACATCACGGCCGCGGCCATGACCAAGCCTTCGATGTTTGGCGACTGCGCGCGGGCGATCCTCTCCGATCCCGCCATCGGCTTCATGCTGGTCGCCGCCATGGGCGGCGGAAAGCCGCAGCAGATGTCGAAATGGAAAGCGCTGCAACCCGAGCTTGAAGGCGCGAAAAAGCCGGTCGCCATGTGCTATCTCGGCGATGACTATCCCCTTAACGCCGACTTCATGGCCGAAGTGCGTGACAGTGGTGTTCCCTTCTTCCGTTCGCCGGAGCGCGCCATCAGGGCGTTCGCCCGGCTGGAAAAATGGGGACGCGCGAGCGCTTCGCTCGCGGCCAAATCGAATTTTGTCGCACCGCGTCTTTCGATCGACCACAAAGGCCCGATGGTGGAATGGCGCGGCAAGGAGTTCTTCGCAAGCCTTGGAATTTCGACGCCGCGCGGAAAACTCGCCGCGACCGCCAAGGAGGCGCGCGCGATCGCCACCGACATCGGCTACCCCGTGGCGTTGAAGGCGCAGGCCGATACGCTCGCGCACAAGAGCGATGTTGGCGGCGTCATCGTCGGCATCGCCAACGACGCCGAACTGGAAGTGGCATTCGCGCGACTGATCTCGAACGTGAAATCCCATTTGCCCGGTCTCGCGCTCGATGGCGCGCTTGTTGAAAAAATGGCGCCGAAAGGCGGCCTCGAAATGATCGTCGGCGCGCGCCGCGATCCGCAATGGGGCCCGACCTTGCTCGTCGGCCTCGGCGGCGTCTGGACCGAGGCCTTGCACGACGCGCGCCTGCTGCCGGCGGGCGCCAGCGCTGCCGAGATTGTTGGGGAACTCAAATTGCTCAAGGGCGCGGCGCTGCTCGGTGGGCTGCGCGGCTCGCCGCCGCGCGATGTCGCGGCGCTGGCCGCGCTCGCCGAAAGAATCGGCGCGCTCATGCTCGCCAATCCGGAGATTGTCGAGATCGACGTGAATCCGGTCAATGTCTACGCCGAGGGCGAGGGCGCGCTGGCGCTTGACGCGCTGATCGTCACGGGTTGAATAAGCGGTTTGGGAGACGCGGGCATGGATTTCAGCTTCACTGAAGAACAGGAGATGCTGCGCGACAGCGTCGTCAAGCTGATGGCGAAACACGCGCCGCGTGAATCCCTGCGCAAGTGGGATCGGGAGCGCAAATATCCCGAGGAACTCTATCAGGCATGGGTCGAGGCGGGGCTGCTGCGCTTGCCCTTTCCAGAGAAGGTCGGCGGTCTTGGCGCCAGCGCGCTGGACCTCGCTCTCGTGGTCTATGAACTGTCGCGTGTCTCCACCGATGTCTCGATGGCCTTTGGCGGCAGTATTTTTTGTGGCCTCAATGTTCTGCGCAAGGGAACGGACGCGCAGCGCGCCCACTGGATTCCAAAGCTCCTTGATGGCGAGATCAAGTTCTGCATCGGCATTTCCGAGCCAGACGCCGGGTCCGATGTCGGCAATATCCGCACCTACGCGGTGAAAGATGGCGATCGTTACATCGTCAATGGCCAGAAACTCTGGACCACCGGCGCGGGTCTCGAGCACAGCGTCATCTGCGCCTATGTGAAAACCGATCGCGCCGCGCATTATCGCAAGGGCATGACGCACATCCTCATCGACAACGACATGCCCGGCGTCGAAATGCGCAAGCTCGACATGCTCGGCCGCCGGTCGGTTGGCACGTACGAGGTGTTCTTCAAGGACGTGTCCGTGCCCGCCGACCGTGTCATCGGCGGCGAGGGCGGCGGTTGGGATTGCCTGATGGGCGGCCTGCAATACGAGCGCGCGGTCTCGTCTGCGGGCAATTGCGGCGGCGCGCAGGCCATCGTAGATCTCGCCACCAATTACGCGCGTGAACGCATTCAGTTCGGTCAGCCGATTGGTTCCTTCCAGGCCATTGGCCACATGCTCGCCGACATGGAGACAGAGCTAGAGGCGGGCAAGATGCTGACCTGGCGCGCCAACTGGCTGGTTTCTCAGGGCAGGGACGCGCTGCGCGAAATCACGCACGCCAAGCTCTTCACGTCCGAAATGTACGCGCGCCACGCCAACATGGGCGTGCAGATCATGGGCGGCTATGGTCTCAATCAGGAATTCGACATGGAGCGCTATCTCCGCGACTCGCGCTCGACGACCATAGCCGCTGGGACCTCGCAAACGCAACGCAATCTGCTTGCCAATCTCATGGGTATGAAATCGAAGACCTGACCGGGAGGAAACCATGAACGCCACGACCACGACGGGCTTTACCTTGCGGAGCATGGATCATTTCACCGTGCTGACGAGCGACTGCGACAAGACGCAGGCGTTCTACGAGATGATCGGTCTGCGTGTCGGCCCGCGGCCGCCCGACCTCGGCGGAACCGGCCTCTGGCTCTACAACGGCGACAAGCCGATCCTACATGTCATCAACAAGAGCGAGCTGCCCGACGACACCGCCGGCATGCTCGATCACATGGCGTTCCGCGCCACCGGCATGCATCGCGCCATCGCGATGTTGAAAGAGCGGAACATATCCTGGCGCATGCGCCGCCTGAACGACCCCTTCGGCGTCTGGCAGATGTTCTTCAAGGACCCGTTCGGCGCCAATGTCGAACTCGACTTCGACGGCGACGAACCCGCGCCCGAAGGCTGGTCCTTCGGCAACGGCTGGGGCACGATCTGAGGCTGGGATCGCGGGTCCGGCGTCGGCAGGGAGATAAATGGCATGAACATGCGCGCCGCCGTCCTGCGCGATCATTCGCTGTCGATGCCGATCGAGTGCGTCGCCGTGGACGAACCGCGCGCCGACGAGGTTCTTGTGCGCGTTGTCGCGACGGGCATTTGTCACACTGACATCAAGGTGGCCCAGGTTGAGGGCCTGTCGCCGCGGCCGATCGTGCTCGGCCACGAGGGCGCCGGAGTTGTTGAAAAGGTCGGCTCCGCCGTCCGCAAGCTGGCGCCTGGCGACCATGTTGTCCTGACCTTCGATTCTTGTGGCCGTTGCCCGACCTGTTCGGTCGGCAAGCCCTCGTATTGCTACGAAGTCGCGGCGGTCTGTTTTTCCGGCAAGCGGCTCGATGGATCGACCACGCTCGTCAGCGATGGCGCCGCCGTGCATGGCAATTTTTTTGGCCAGAGCTCTTTCGCCACCCACGCCATCGCCAACGAGCGTAACGCCATCAAGGTGCGCAAGGACGCGACGCTGGAATTGCTGGGTCCGTTGGGATGCGGATTGCAGACCGGCGCGGGGGCGGTGCTGAATTCCCTTGGCGTGCGCGCCGGCCAGTCCATCGCCATATTCGGCGTCGGCGCGGTGGGTCTTGCCGCGGTCATGGCGGCGAGGATCGCAGGCGCTTCGAAAATTTTCGCGATCGACGTGGTGGACGAACGACTGGCGTTGGCGCGCGCGCTTGGCGCGACCCAGACGATCAACGGCGGCAAGACCGACGCGCTCGCGGCCATACTCGCCGAGACGGGCAGGGGCGTGGATTACGCGCTGGACACCGCCGCTTCGGACAAGGCGATCGAGCAGGCGATCGATTGTGTCGGGCCGCTGGGAACATGCGGTCTCATCGCCAACAAGAGCCCGGCGCAGACCGCGCCGGTCAAGATTCTCGGCTCCATGCTGCGCGGTCGTTCCATTCGCGGCATCGTTCAGGGCGACAGCGTGCCGGATCTTTTCATCCCGCGCCTTGTCGATTTTTTCATGGAGGGGCGCTTTCCCTTCGACCGGCTGGTGAAGTTCTATCCCTTTGACGACATCGCCCACGCGATGCGGGACGCCGATAGCGGGGCGACCATCAAGCCGATCCTGCGGATGTAGAAAGACCCTCGCGTCGCGGTGATCGATCGAACTCCGGTCCATTTGTTAATTCTCTCGTAGGGACTGGCGGATAACCTTGCCGTGGCCTTCGCGTGTTCCCAACCCGGTTCACGCCGGCCGGTCGATCATCGGTCTGGCTCCGCGTCAGCGGAGCGACGGCGCGGAGATGGAAGTGGCGCCTTTCGAATTCGATACGCGGAGAACGGCGATCGCCTGCGCGAGCGGTCTCGGCGTCTATTCGATCTTTCTGTCCATTCTCACGTTGAATGTTTTCACGAGCTACGACGGCGTTTTTCTGGGTGTCGCCCTGACCGCTATTGGCGCGGTTGGAGCCAGGCAGGCGCTTCTGCGCGAGGGACGCAAGACGCTGGTCGGCAAGTTCCTATGCGCCTGCCGCGGGCTCCCGCTCGCAACGCGAATAACCGCCGCGCTTGGACTCTTCGTCATCGCGCTGCTCTTTGACCGATACCTTGATGGCGACCCGCGCGATTATCGGTTGGCGACCTTCATTCTCCCGATCATGGTTGGCGTCATTCTGTTTGATATCAAGGCGGCCCTGTCGGTCATTCTCGCGAGCGCGGTTGCGATCGATTACTTCCTGATTCCACCAATTCATGAATTCACTCCGGCGCGTCTGTCGGATGGAATGGATCTGGCGATTTACATTGGCGTTTGCTTCCAGATATCGCTGGCGGTCGAGCGTTTCATGAGCCGGGATGCCGGAGCGACCCATGTCTAGACGCCTGAACACCCACCTTGAATCGATGCAAAGCCACGCGCCATGAAAGATCAGAAAGCCAACGCCTCGCCAACCACCGCGCGACCCTCGGGGACGAAGCGTTCGGGCTACGCCCTGACAACGACGGAGATCGTCGCGCAGGCGGCGTTCACGCTGGTCGTGGTTCTTCGCCTGTGGAAAGGATGGGACGTTACTCTTCGCGTCGTGATGCCCTTTCTGGCCACGGCCATATATCTCATCCCGACATTTTTCGCCTTCGAACGTCCGCATCCAAGACGCCTGGCGGTGGTCGCCGTGAACATTCTACTCGGCTGGACCTTGATCGGCTGGCTGACAAGTCTCGCCATGGCGTTAAAGCCCATGGAAACACGCGCCGATCCACTGCCGCCGCCCATGGCCTGATCGCGGTCTTGCGCCAGCGCAATTGACTTCGCGCGGCGTTGCCGTAGCGTTCATCGGAACTGGAGTTTCGGGGGAACGCAATGGCGAATGGGCCGTTTTTATTAAACCAATGGTACGTCTGCGCTCGCTCGCCGGAGATCAAGCATGCGCGGTTGACGCGCATGATCTGCGGCGTGCCCCTGTTGCTGTTTCGTCGGCGCGATGGCGAAATCACGGCGATCGACGATCGTTGCCCGCACCGGAAATATCCGCTTTCCCAAGGTCATCTGCACGGCGACGAGATTGAGTGCGCCTATCACGGCATCCGGTTTGGCAAGAACGGGCAATGCACACGCATTCCAGCGCAGAGCGAAATCCCCGCGGGCTTTGGAGCGCGCGCCTTTCCCGTGATCGAGAAATCGGCCCTGGTCTATATCTGGATGGGCGATCCCGCGAAGGCGGACCCGAGGCTCGTTCCTGATTTCTTCGAGAATTGTGGGCCGGACTGGGCGCCCGCGCAGGACCACCTGTTGATCGAGGCCAACTGGCAGTTGATCATCGACAACCTGCTGGACCTCACGCATCTGACGTTCGTTCACAAGACGACGCTGGCCTCGTCGGGCATTCAGGAAAACCCCCTGACGGTCACTGTTGATGGAGATCGCGTCAGCGCGCGCCGCGAGATGCTGAATGTCGAGCCCGCGCCAATCTTCCAGACGATCCGCGAATTTCTCGGCAATATCGATCGCTTCCAGAATCTGACGTTCATTCCACCCAACCACGTGCATATCCGGCTCGAGGCGCGCCCGGCGGGCAAGCTTGACGATCCCGATCTCGTGCATCACGTCGTCTTGAATCACCTGACGCCGGAGACCGAGCGCACGACGCATTACTTCTGGACGATCTCGCGCCGCTTGCGGGTCAATGACGTCGTGCTGACCGACCTGCTGCATCGCATGAATCGCACGGCTTTCGAGGAAGACGCGATCATCCTGCGACAGCAGCAGCGCATGGTGGACATCGGCGGCGGCGAACCGCTCGTCAATCTCGCGGCGGACCGGGCGGTCAACGAGGCGCGGCGCGTCATACGCAGCAAGTTCGAGGAAGAAGGCGCGACCTGATCGCCGCGCTCTCGTTCTCCCCGGGACAATGAAAAACGCGCTCCCGAAACAATCGGTGGCGCGTCTTTTGCTTTTGGACTCGTTCAGTGCGCCAGCGGATCGGGACGCATCTGGATCTTGAACACCCGAGGGCGTTCGCCCTTGCCGGTTTCGCTGTGGAACATGGCGCGCGTACCCGACGTGGTCCATAGACCGCGGCCTTTCCAGCCAGCGTTCGGATCGTCAATGCGTCCGTCGACGTTCTTGGTAAAGAACCCGGCGGGGTAGGGCACGTGCAGGCTGACAAGCTTGCCGCCAACGAGCGCGGTGATGGACTCGCCGCCGTTGGTCATCGCCAGTGGAATGTCGTTGCCGAGACCAAGCGTGTTGTACCGATCAACCCAGACGTAGTAGGCGTGTTCCGCGCTGCCTTCGACGCCCTTGAAGCTCGGGCCGGGGAAGGGATAGAGCGTCCAGCCTTCCATGCACTGCTTGCCGGTGACGGTGTTCGGGCCCTTGAGCTGCTCCTTGCACTTCGAGCGATCAAAGCTTGCGAGTTGCCCGCTGGCGAGCGCCGTCCACACGACGCCCTTGGTGTCGACATCGACGCCGCGCGGCCCGAACGTGCCTTCCGGCGGCTGGAACAGTTCGGTCAGGCCGGTGTTCGCGGGGTCGGGGCCGGGAATAAAGCGGATGAGATAGCCCGGCTGTTCCATCCGCGAGAAGCCGATGTCCATCGACTGGCCCCAGATGGAATCATCGACCGGGCTCGGCTGCACGCCATAGAAGCCGGCGATGACGCGCTTCTGCTTGGTCGGATCGATCGGCGACTTTTCGTCCACGTATTCGCCGCGCTTGCCAAGCCCAGGAACGTCGACGATTTCAGGCGCCCATCCCTGCGCTTTTTTCGCGTCGCCCGTTTCGTCGAAGACTTTCGAGTTCAGCCAGCCGACGGCGACGGCCGCGGGGCCGCCCGCGCTGGTCCACAACGTGTTGTCCTTGTCGTGGCCAAAATAGAGATGGTGGGTGCCAAAGCACGTATTGATGAGCTTGAATTCCTTGGTCGCGGGATCATAGACCGACATCTGGCGATTGTTCGCGACAATGGGCGCGAGCTTGGCCGACGGCAGGGCGTCCGGTCCGCCCTTGCAATAATCCGGATTTTCCAGCGGGCGGCCGCGCGCCGTGAACCAGACGCGCGCCTTCTCATCCATGATCAGATTGTGGATGGTCGTGTGGCTGTCCCAGATCGGCTCCTCGCCCCAGAAGATCGAGGGACCCTTCGGGTCGTTCTTCGAGGACGGGGTCTTCGGGTCCGCGTAGGGATGCGTGATCTTCCAGGCCTTGTTGGCGACCGGATCGAGCACCGGCACGTCGTCGGTAGAATCTTCCGGTGAGCCGTAGATCAAACCATTCGCGTTGACGGTTGGGTGGCGCTTGTCGGTCGAGATGGCGTCATGCATGTAGGTGAAGGGCTCGGCCCAGTCCCACAGGCTGACGACCATGTTGCGCTCGATGCCGGTTGGACGCTCGGGCTTTGACGTCGGCAATTCGCCCTTGGAAACGCGGTCGGTCCAGTCGCCGAAATTCTTGAGGCCGAGATCGGGCCCGAGACGCGCGATGGCCAGATTCATGCCGCCCATCGCCTGACCGGAGGCGATGCGCCGCATCCACATGTCGCCGGAGGTCTTGAACTCCTTCTCGCCGACGGTTTCCGCCAGCGCCTTGACATCGGGCGAGCGGATGTTGCGACTGCCAAGCGCGTGGCAGGACTGGCAGGAGTTCTTGATCGTGTCGACCCAGGCGCCCTGCGTCTTCATGAACGTCGGAATGCCGTTTCCGTCCGGTCCCGTTCCCTTGCCGGGAAACTGGTCTTTCGGGGGAATGTTCAGCATCGAATACCAGTACATGCCGGGATAGTAGGCCGCGGCGGCCGCGGGTGAGGGCGCGATCCTCGCGGTGAGATCGAGCGTCTTGCCCGGCTCGCCATCGACCTTGTCGGAGTCAACGAGACCATAGCCGCGCACCCAGACCTTGTATTTGGCCTTGGGAAGGTCGGGGATGACGTAGCGCCCTGCGTCGTCCGTGGCGACAATCTTGGCGAATTTTGTCGGCAGGTCGGTGGTCTCGGCGATGACCCAGACTCCGGCCTCGGGACCGCTGGAGCTCTTGACGACGCCGCCCATGTCGTTGGGGCCGATGCTGACGGCCGCGGTCGCCGCCGGGGCCTGCGCCTGCGCGGCGATGATCGTGGTCGACATCAGCGCGGCGACGACCGCGGCCGACAGACAGACGTGACGAGTTGCGATGTTCATGCGAATTCCCCTCCCCGACAGGGCGCCGCCATAAGCGCCGCCGTGAGCGACCGCCGCGCTCCGGTGACCGGATTGAGGGCGAGCCGCTTTCGGCGAGGAGATTGCACCGTCCCGTTGGTCCGGGCAAGGGCGGGTGGGCAAATTTCAAATCGCGGCTCCGCGCGGTTCGTTCGTTTTCGTGGACCTGCTATATCCCGCCTTTGCAGGAGCCTTTGCCATGAGCGATCTCGCCGACCTTTTTCCGGGTTTTGACAGTCACTGGATCGAGACCGGGGCGGGACGGATTTTCGCGCGCTCGCGCGGCGCGGGCGATCCGGTTGTGCTGCTGCACGGATTTCCCGAGACCATGGCCATGTGGCATGGCGTTGCCTCGGCGCTGGCGGAAAAATTCCGGGTCGTCTTGGTCGATCTGCGCGGATATGGCTGGTCCGCCGCGCCCGACAGCGACAAGGGCGAGTTCTACGCCAAGCGCGTCATGGGCGAGGACGTTGTGTCCGTCATGGAGGAACTCGGCCACGTCCGCTTTCACATTGTCGGTCATGATCGTGGCGCGCGCGTCGCCTATCGTCTGGCGCTCGACCATCCCGGCCGGGTCACGAAGCTTGCGCTGCTCGACGTGCTGCCGACAGCCGAGGTGTGGAAGAACATCAACGCGGGCAAATCGCCGGCCGCGCACTGGTCTGGCCTCGCGCGTCCCGCGCCCGTTCCCGAAACGGAAATCGCCGCCAATCCCCCGGCCTATTTCGAGGGACTGATGGCGAAATGGACGGAGGCGCAATCGCTGGAGGTTTTTGATCCGCGCGCGATGGCCCATTACCGCGCGGGCTGGGGCGATCCCTCGCGCATTCACGCCATGTGCGAGGATTATCGCGCTGGCGCGACAATTGATCTGGCCGCCGACGAAGCGGATCTTGCCGCGGGCAAGAAAATTCTCTGCCCGACGCTCACCGTTACCGGCGACTTCTATCTCACGCGCGGCGCCGGCGAGGCTCCCGTCGATGTCTGGAGGCGCACCTTCGCGCCACAAGCGAAGGGCGTCATGGTCCCCAATGGCCATTTCATCGCCGAGGAATCGCCAGCCGAAACGCTGGCGGCGCTGCTGGCGTTTTTGTAAGGCCACCGGCTCGCGCCGGCGCCGCGCGCTTATCGCGACTACCCCCTGCGCGCCTCGAAGAACGCCCGCAGCATGTCGGCTGACTCGCTCTCGCGAATGCCACCATAAACATCCGGCGCGTGGTGACAGGTGGATTGCGCGAAGAATCGCGGACCATGGTCGACAGCGCCGCCCTTGGGGTCGGACGCGGCGTAATAGAGCCGCCGGACGCGCGCCAGGGAGATCGCCCCGGCGCACATTGCGCAGGGCTCCAGCGTCACATAGAGGTCGCAGTCGATAAGTCGCTCGCTCCCCAGCGAGTGCGCGGCGGCGCGGATGGCCAGAATCTCCGCGTGGGCGGTGGGATCCCGGTCGCCAATAACCCGGTTGCCGGTCGCCGCGATGATCTCGCCGGCCCGAACCAGGGCCGCCCCGATCGGGACTTCGCCCCGGGCGCCCGCGGCCAGAGCCTGCTCAAAAGCCCGATTCATGGGGTCGAGGCCTCGTTTTGGCCCATTTGGCGGTTTTTCCGGCGCGGCGGTCAAGTTCTTCTCCCGTTTGGCGGATCGCTCTGCTACTACGACGCATGACCGACAAATCAAATGACGACAAGCGCCGTCGCGGCCCTCCGGGCGGCGGCAAGGGCCCACGCAAACCTTTTGGAGGCGGCGGCAAGCCGCCCCGGCGGCCCGAGGGCGGCCCTGGCAGGGGCGAGCGCCCCACCCGCGACGCCTCGGGCGAGCGGCCCTTGCGACGCCGCTTCGACGGCCCCAGGTCCGATGGTCCACGATCCGATGGTCCCCGGCTGGAGCGAGGCGGCGAGAAGCGCTTTTCCGGCGATCGGCCACAACGCATCGAGGGCCCCTATCGCGGCGCCGGGCGCATCCGGCGCGAAAAAACCACGGACCGCCCGCGTGGCGCGCCCGTCACGCCGCGCACCCACGAGCGCGCGGACGGCGAGGAACGTATCGCCAAGGTGATCGCCCGCGCCGGGGTCTGCTCGCGCCGCGACGCCGAGGCCCTGATCGCCGAAGGCCGGGTCGAGGTGAATGGCGCGGCGATTTCCTCGCCAGCGCTCAATGTCGGTCCCAACGACCGCGTCACGATTGATGGCGCGGCGCTGGCCAAGCGCGAGCGCACGCGCCTTTGGCTGTTCCACAAGCCGGCCGGCTGCGTCACCACCGAAAGCGACCCGGAAGGCCGCCCGACCATTCTCGACGTGCTGCCGCCCGAACTGCCGCGCGTCGTCACCGTGGGCCGCCTCGACATTAACACCGAGGGGTTGCTGCTGCTCACCAACGACGGTGGACTTGCCCGCGTGCTGGAGCTGCCGGCGACAGGCTGGCTGCGCCGTTACCGCGCCCGCGCCCATGGCGAAACGGATCAGGCCAAACTCGACGCGTTGCGCCATGGCGTGACCATCGACGGCATCGAATATGCCGGCATCGAGGCGCATCTTGATCGGGTGCAGGGCGCCAATGTCTGGCTGACCATTGGCCTGCGCGAGGGCAAGAACCGCGAGGTCAAGCGCGTGCTGGAGCACGTCGGCCTCGAGGTGAACAGGCTGATCCGTATTTCCTTCGGTCCATTCCAGCTCGGCGAGCTCGAGGAGCGTTCCGTCGAGGAAATCCCGACCCGCATTCTGCGCGACCAGCTTGGCGAGAAGCTGACGAAGGACGCCGGATCCGACTTTGAAGCGCCGTCCATTGACCACAGCCGCATCGACGAGGAGCCCTCTCGCGAGGACGCCCGCCCGCGTCGCGGCCCGCCACGCGAAGACGCGCGCGCCTTCCGCGCCGCGCCGCATGAGCGCGGCCGACGTCGCGAGCCCGAGTCGGTCGAGGAAAAGCCCCGGCAGGATCGTCCCGCGCCCGGCGCCCGCAAGCATGTCAAAACCATGCGCGATCAGGCCGCCGAGCCGCGCAAGGATCGCGTGCGGGTCGAACGCGCGCGCACGACCGATCGCAAGGGCCGCGAGGTCAAGGTCGAGCATCTGCGCCCCGTTTCCGGCAAATCCGATCGCTCCACCCGCAACGCGCGCCACTTCACCGACGATCGCAATGGCGTCGATCCCGCCGCGCGTCCGCCACGCTCGTTCGATCGCCCAAGCGCCGATCGCCCGCCGCGCCGCGGCTATTCCGAGGGGCCACGCCCCGAACGAGCCCCCCGCGGCGATTTCGCGGGCAAGCCGCGCGGCGAGGGCGCCGCGCGTCCGCCCCGGTCTTTCGACAAGCCGCGCGGCGAGCGTCCGCCGCGTCGTGAATTTTCCGACAAGCCGAGGGGCGAGGGTTTCAAGCGCGATGAAGGCGCCGCGCGTCCGCCGCGCGGCGACTTTGCCGGCAAACCCCGCGGTGAAGGCTTCAAGCGTGACGACGGCGCGGCGCGTCCCGGCCGCTCTTTCGACAAGCCGCGCGGCGATTTCGCGGGCAAGCCGCGTGGCGGTCCCCGTTCGGGCGCGTCAACAGGCTACAGCAAGCCCGGCGGCGGTCGCCGCGCGGGCGGCGGCGGCAAGCCCGCTTTCCCGGGCAAGCCGGGCGGTCGTCCCGGTGGCGGCGCCGGCAAGCCGCGGGGGTCGCGACCCCCGCGCCGCGAGGGCTGAGGCTTCGTGCGGATTATCGGCGGCCGCTTTCGCGGGCGAGGGCTTAAGGGGCCCTCGTCGATGGCCGTGCGCCCAACCTCCGATCGCCTGCGCGAAACGCTCTTCAACGTGCTCGCGCACGCCTATGACGATCCCGTCGCGGACGCCCGCGTGATCGACCTTTTCGCGGGCGCGGGCGGACTTGGCCTCGAGGCCATGTCGCGTGGCGCGCGCTTCGCCCTGTTCGTCGACGACGGCTCCGAGGCCCGCGCCCTGTTGCGCGGCAATGTCGAGGCGCTCGGCCTTGGCGGCGCGACGAAAATCTTCCGGCGCGATGCGACAAGACTCGGAGCCATGCCGCCGCAGGAGCCCTTTACGCTCGCCTTTCTCGACCCGCCCTATGGCAAGGGCCTCGCGCCGCTGGCGCTGGCGTCCATGGGCAAGGGCGGCTGGCTGGTTGAAGGCGCACTGTGCCTGATCGAGGAAAGCGCGGCCGCGGAGATGGCGCTTCCCGAAGGCTTTGAACTCATCGAG
The DNA here is from genome assembly GCA_903885755.1 of uncultured Hyphomicrobiales bacterium. Classification (GTDB taxonomy): domain Bacteria; phylum Pseudomonadota; class Alphaproteobacteria; order Rhizobiales; family Beijerinckiaceae; genus Terripilifer. The sequence goes on from CAISJZ010000053.1 coordinate 21,661, forward strand.
AAACGCGACTATGGCGAGACCAGCGTCTGGTTCGCGACGTGGAAATCGGGTTCGCCGCTCGCTTAACCCTTCACCGCCCGCCAGCCGATATCGCGGCGGCAGAATCCGCCCGGCCAGTCGATGGCGTCGACGGCGGCATAGGCGCGCGCTTGGGCTTCCCTGACGGCGGGCGCCATCGCGGTCACGTTCAGCACCCGTCCGCCATTGGCGAGGAGCCTGCCGCCTTCGCGCTTCGTGCCGGCATGGGTAATCGTAACGCCCGGCAGGACGGCGGCGCGGTCGATCCCCCGGATTTCCGTGCCGCGCTCGGGCGCGTCGGGGTAGCCCCTGGCGGCGTAGACGACGGTCAGCGCGGTTTCGTTTTTCAGCTTCACCGGGCCGGCGGGAAGACGGCACTTTGCGGCGGCGTCAAGCAGCGGCAACAGGTCTTCATCCAGCCGCGGCAGCATGACCTGTGTTTCCGGATCGCCGAAGCGCGCGTTGAATTCGATCAGTTTTGGCCCGTCGCGGCCGATCATCAGCCCGGCGAAGAGTACGCCCTTGAACGGCGTTCCCCGCGCCTTCATGCCCGCCATGGTCGGTTCGATGATCTCGCGCATGACGCGCGCGTTCATCGCCTCCGTCATGATGGGGGCCGGCGAATAGGCGCCCATGCCGCCGGTGTTGGGGCCGGTGTCGCCCTCGCCGACGCGCTTGTGATCCTGCGCCGAGGCGAAGGCCAGCGCGCGCTCGCCGTCGCAGAGCGCGAAGAACGAGGCTTCCTCGCCCTCCAGAAATTCCTCGACGACGACTTCGGCCCCCGCCGCGCCGAACGCGCCTCCAAAAATCATGTCCAGCGCGGCTTCCGCCTCGGCGAGGGTCATGGCGACGATGACGCCCTTGCCGGCGGCGAGCCCGTCCGCCTTGACGACGATCGGCGCGCCCTTGGCGCGGACATATTGTTTGGCGGCGGCTGCGTCGGAAAACCGCTCATAGGCGCCGGTCGGAATATGAAACTCGCGGCAGAGATCCTTGGTGAAGCCTTTGGACCCCTCGAGTTGCGCCGCGGCCTTGCAGGGCCCGAAGGCCGCGATACCAGTCTTGTCGAGATCGTCGACAAGCCCGGCCACCAGCGGCGCCTCGGGGCCGACGACGACGAGATCGATTTTCATCAGCCGGCAGAAATCAACGACGGCGGCGTGGTTCGCCACATCGACAGCGACGTTGCGCCCGAGCGCCTCCGTCCCCGGATTGCCCGGCGCGATGAACAGCGCGCGAAGCAGGGGGCTTTTGGCGATCGCCAGCGCCAGCGCGTGTTCGCGCCCGCCCGAGCCGATGAGAAGGACGTTCATGAACCTGGTCTCGCTCCAAGGGATCGCGAGCCTCGATGCCCGCGCCTCCCCTCCCCGTTTACGGGGAGGGGAGGGGGTGGGGCAAGATCAGATACCCTCCACCCGCGCCAGCATGGCGTCCTCGAGGAAGCGCGCGGTGATGCGCAGATGCGGGTTCGGGCTTTCGCCGCCGGCGCGGCCCTCGTCGAATTCGGTCTGGAACCCGTCGCGCTGCGGCCAGGCGACCTCCAGCGGGGCGAATCCCGCCTCCTCGATTTCGGTAATCGCGTCGTCAAGCTGGCGCTCGGAGCGCCCGACCCGCGACAGCACAATGACGATGCGATCCGCGATGCCGTGCCGCGCCAGCTTGCGCGCCAGATGCAGCGTCGGGCCGAGATCGTCCATTGACGTGCCGGTCGGCAAAAACACCACGTCGCTCTCGTCGGCGACATCGCGCGTGAGTTCGTCCGCGAAGCCGCGTGTGTCGACCACCACGAGGTCGAAGCCCTCGATCTGCTTGCGCAGCTTTTTCAGGGTCTTGAATTCGCGCGCGGCGATCGGCGGCTGCTGCCCCCGCCGGGCGCGGCGCTCCGCCCACTCGACACAGGTCAGTTGCTCGCGGTCGAAATCGG
>CAISJZ010000054.1 GCA_903885755.1 uncultured Hyphomicrobiales bacterium
CTGCCGGCGTTGGGGTGCCTCGAGCCCTTCACGAGGCTCGTCACCTGCAGCGGCGCGGCGATGGGATCGAGCTTGATCCAGTCGACCGGCGCCCCTTTCTGCGCGCTGAGAACCGCATGGTGATTAAAGATCGACAGGGCGATGGGATATTCGCCAGCAATGACCTGATCGAGCACCGCGCGCGCGGTGATGTCGGTATTGACGATATCCTGTTTGGCGAAGCGCCTGAGCCATGCCAGACCAGCCTCATCGCCCAATTGGCGCAACACCGCGCCAACGAAAATTGGACCGCCCGCGCTGCGCGCCGTGCTCCACGCCATCTTGCCCTTCCATTTCGGGTCAAGCAGATCGTCGAGCTTTTTGGGCGCGGTCGCGGCGGGAACGAGCGTGGTGTTGTAGCCCGGCGTCAGGAAATAGAGATTGGTCGCGATCCATAGACCCTCCGGGTCTTTCAACTCCGCGGGATACTGATCGGCGTGGGCGCTGATATGTTTTTCGACAAGACCGGCCTTCGCGATCGGCGGTTCGGTCTCGATTCCATCAAAAACATCCGCTTGCGGCGCGCCCGCGCGGCCCTCGTTGATGATTTTCAGCGCGGTCGGAATGGAATCGGCGCGGCTGAATTGCACATCGATGCCCGGATATTTGGCCTTGAACGCATTGGCGAGCGGCAACACGGCCTGATTGACGATGAGTGTCGTGTACCAGACCACCTGTCCCTCGGCCTTCGCGGCGGCATAGAGCGCAGCCTCGTCGGCGCGGGCGCCAGACGCCACGAGCAACGCGCTGAAAGCAAGCGCCGGGAGAATTTTCATCGGAACAATTCCCGCGCGATGGCCGCCCATTTGCCCGTGAGCGGATCGACGAAATCCGGCCGCAGCCACGTGACCTTGAAGCCGCCGTCCTCCGGCCGCATGCCCTTCATCATCGCCGGCGCCTTCGGCAGCGCGGGAAGATAATCGGACGCCGCGATAATTTTCTGACCGTCCTCCGACAGCAAGAATTCGATCAACAGCTTGCCCGCGTTGGGGTGCGGCGCGCTCTTGAGGAGGCTAACAGAATCAAACGCAACCGGCACCGGCTCCATTGGCAGCCAGTCCGCCGGAGCGCCCTTGCGCGCGCTGATGACCGCATGGTGATTGAACATCATGAGACCGATCGGATATTCGCCGGCGATGATCTGATCCATGATGGCGCGCGCCGACGCCTCGACGCCGACAACCTTCTGACCGGAAAGCTTGCGCAGATATTCCATGCCGCGTTCCTCGCCCATGAAGGTGAGGATATTGCCGACAAAGCCGATGGCGCCGGCGCTGGAATTCGGGTTCCACGCCATCCTGCCCTTCCATTTGGGGTCAAGCAGATCGTCGTAGGTCTTCGGCATGTCCGCGCGCGACACCATCGTCGTGTTGAATCCGGGCGTGAAGACGAACAACAGCAACGCGCGCCAGTAACCGTCCTTGTCCTTCATTTCGGGGGGATAATCGGCGTCGTTGGGAATTGACACGGGCGCGACAAGACCTTCGCGGCGCAGCGCGATATTGTTGGTGACGCCATCGAAAATGTCGGCCTGCATCCGGCCCGACTTTCCCTCGTTGATGAGACGGATCGCCGTCGGGCCCTCGTCATTGCGTGAATAGTCCAGCGTCACGCCGGGAAATTTCGTCTCGAAGGCGGCCTTCAGCGGCAGCACGACCTGATTTGCAATCAATGTCGTGTACCAGACGACCCTGCCTTCCTGTTTCGCGGCGTCGACAAGCGCCTGATCAGCCGCGCGCGCCGCCGGCGCCGTCGCTATTCCAGCCGCGACAACAACTGCGGCGAGGCATGACATGCCGCGGCTCATGGGCTTCCTCCGAAAATTCGTTGACGCCAGATTAGGGGCTAGGCGCGGGAGCGGCAAGCGCCTTCGGTTGACCTCGCACGGAGCGGTGGATATGCACGCCACGATCATTCAATTCGCGATGCGAGGGAGCTTGAGCCATGGATTTCAGGCATGTCGGGCGTTCGGGCCTCAAAGTGTCGACGCTCGGCGTCGGATGCAACAATTTCGGCGGTCGCCTCGACGAGGCGGGTTCGGCCAGGGTAATCCACGCCGCGCTTGATCTTGGCGTCAATTTTCTCGACACGGCGGATGTCTATCCCCTCGGCGCCTCGGGCGCGTCGGAGGAAATCATTGGTCGCGCGCTCGGCGGCAAGCGCAAGGACATCATCATCGCGACGAAGTTCGGCCTGCCCATGAGCCGCGATGTCAGCGGACCGAATGGCTCGCGCCGCTATCTCATGACCGCGGTCGAGGACAGTCTGCGCCGCTTGAACACCGACTGGATCGATCTCTACCAGTTGCACTTCCCCGACGCGCATACGCCGATCGAGGAAACCCTGCGCGGGCTCGACGATCTCACGCGGCAGGGCAAGGTGCGCTATATCGGCATTTCCAACATGCCGACGTGGCAAGTGGTGGACTCATTGCACGCGTCCGACTGGCTGGGAACGGAACGCTTCATCTCCAGCCAGAACCAGTATTCGCTGCTGGCGCGCGATGTCGAAGCCGAGCTTCTGCCCGCGCTGGAACATCACGGGCTTGGCCTGCTGCCCTTCTTCCCGCTCGCGGGCGGCATGTTGTCGGGCAAGTATCGCCGCAATGTCGCGCTGCCCGCCGGGTCGCGCCTGACCAAGAGCCAGCAACTCGCCGGCATGTTCCTGCGCGACAATAACTTCGAGATCGTCGAACGCCTGGAAGCCTTTTGCGAGGCGCGTGGTCTCACGCTGTTGCAACTGGCGTTCCGTTGGCTGCTGGCGCACTCCGCTATCCCGAGCGTGATCGCCGGCGCCAGCACGCCCGAGCAGGTGCGCCAGAACGCCGAGGCCGTGGCATGGGCGTTGAGCGCCGAGGACATGGCCGAGATCGACAAGATCGCCGCCAACGCGCCGGGGCGTTTCTGGGAGCACTAAGCCTCAATCGAGGCCAATCAGTTCGACGAGCCGCGATGGCTCGTCTCGCAGGGCGCTGGCGCTGGCTTCATGGACGATGCGCCCGCGATCCATGACAACGCAGCGTCCGGCGATCTCCAGCACGATATCGACGCGCTGCTCGACGATGACGACAGCGAGCGATTTTTCCGCCGTGATCGCGCGCACCGCATCCATCAGGCGTTCGACGACGACCGGCGCGAGCCCCTCGGTTGGCTCGTCCATCAGCAGAACCCTGGGGTCGCCATGCAGGGCGCGCGCGATGGACAGCATCTGCTGTTCGCCGCCCGACAATTGCCACGCGAGATTCTTCGCGCGATTGGCAAGCGAGGGGAAGAGGTGGAACAGCCGCTCCTCCGTCCACGGTCCGGGACGCCGCGCGACGCGCAGATTCTCGCGAACGGTCAGGCTCGGAAAAACCTCGCGTTCCTGCGGGACATAGCCGATGCCCGCGGCCGAGCGCTCAAAGGTTCGCGCCGACGACAGACCGACGCCCGCGACGCGCACGGCGCCCGAGGCGCGCCTCGCGCGCCCGGTGAGGATTTCCAGCAAGGTGCTCTTGCCGACGCCATTGCGCCCGATGATCGCCAGCGTTTCGCCCGCGGCGACGCTCAGGCTGACGTCCTCGACGACAATGGTCGGTCCCCAGCCGCCCGTCAGGCCAACGATCTCAAGCACGGGTGGCCTCCGACTGAAACCGCGCCTGTCCGCCGCGTCCGAGATAGACCGCGCGGACCTCCTCGGACGCCATGACCTCGGCGGGCGCGCCGGTCATCAGCACCGCGCCCTGCACCAGAACCGTGATGCGATCGGCGAAACGCTTCACGATGCGCATATCGTGTTCGATCATCAGGATCGCGAGGTCGCGTGGCAGCCTGTCGAGCGCGTCGAGCATGACGCCGGCCTCGTCCGATGGCACACCGGCCGCCGGCTCGTCGAGAATGAGCACCCTGGGTTCAAGGCAAAGCGCCAGCGCTATTTCAACGAGGCGCTGCCGGCCATAGGCGATCTCCGACATCTTCCGAAAGCGGTCCGCGCGCAGGCCAAGTCGATCCAGCACGGCGTCGATCCGTTCCAGAATATCGCGTCGGCTCGCCGCAGCGCCCCACATGCGCGCGCTGGCGCCAACGTGTTCGCTGACCGCGAGAAACAGGTTTTCCACCAGCGTAAGATCGCGGAACAGGCTGGTTACCTGAAACGTTCGGACGAGGCCCATGCGCACACGGCGATGCGGCGGTTCGCGCGCGATGTCGCGCCCATGGAGCAGCACGGCGCCCGCGTCGGGCCGGATGACGCCCGAGACAAGGCCGACAAAACTCGTCTTGCCCGCGCCATTGGGGCCGATGAGCGCGCGACGCTCTCCGGCGGCGACTTCAATGGAAATATCGTCGGCGACGACGACCGCGCCAAAGCGCTTCGACAGCCCGCGCGTGGCGAAAGCGATCTCGCTCATGGCGGCGCGTCCCGGTTAGGGCGAAGCACCGCCAGCCCCTTGTCGAGCAGGCCAAGCAATCCACCGCGCGCAAACAGCACGACGAGGACGAGCAGCCCGCCGATGACGAACATCCAGTGATAGGGATTCCACTGGGAGGCCACGTGCTGGGTCAGCATGTAAACAACCGTGCCGATCAGCGCGCCATAGAGGCGCCCGACGCCGCCGACGACCAGCATCACCAGCGCCGCGATGGACGCGTCGACGCCGAGGTCGGAAAGACCGACGAATTTGGTGGTCTCCGCCGAGAGCGCGCCCGCGAGGCCAGCCAGACCGCCCGCCAGGACATAAACGCGCGTGAGATGAGCGTGAACATCCGCGCCAACGAGCGCCATGCGGCGATGGTTTTCCCGCGCGCCGCGCAGCGCCAGTCCGAAGGGCGAGGCGACGAGGCGGCGGCAGAGATAGAATGCGCCGGCGAGCCAGGCGAGAACATAGAGATAGGACGTGGTGGAATAGAAGGACCAGTCGAACAGGCCAAGAACCGGATTGTATTCGAGGCCGACCATGCCGTCGTCGCCCTTCGTCAGCCATGTCGCCTTGTTGGCCGCCTCGAAGGTCACGACGCCAAGCGCGAGCGTCACCATCATCAATGGCAAATCACGCAGGCGCAGCACCAACCAGCCAGTGATCGCCGCCGCCATGGCGCCGATCGCCGCGCCGAACAGGGCGACCGACAGGGGCTCATGCCAACCACTGAGAGACAGCAAACCCGCGGCATAGGCGCCAAGGCCGAAAAACAGCGCATGGCCCAGCGAGATAATGCCGGCGTGACCGAGGATGAGATCAAGAGACAGTACGAAAAGCGCCGTCACCAGCACCTTGGTTGCGAAGGCGAGATCGTCGGGAAAGATGAAATAGACCGCGATCGCCGCCAGCCAGAACAGGACGTCGCCCATATGAAGGCGATCCGCCGCGAGCAGCGGCGCCTCGACCGGGGCGCGCGCGGAGAGTTCTTGCGCGGACATTGTCATGCGCGGCTCCTAGCGCAAGCCGGGCATGGCGCCGCGCCACGCCATCACCGCGATGAGAAAGATATAGATCACGAATCCACCAATGGAGGGCGCGAGAAAGCGACCGGCCGTGTCGACAATGCCAACCGCGATGGCGATGCCCGCCGCGCTCCGGATATTGCCGAAGCCGGTCAGGGAAACGACGATCAGGATGATCGTGAGATATTTGAAGGGATACATCGGCTCCAGCGGCAACATGACATAGCCGATGGCGCCGCCCAGCGCGGCAAGCCCGCAGCCGAGCGCGAAAGCCAGCATGAAAAGGCGATCGACGTTGACGCCGACGGCTTCCGCCATGCGCCTGTTATCGACGGCGGCGCGGATGCGCGCGCCGAAATCGGTCGCCTCGAAGAGCAGCCACAGCGCCGCCATCAGGACCGCGCCGAGGACAACAACGAAAATCCGGTAGACCTGAAAGGTGCGGATGCCGAGGTCGACATTCGCCGACAGGGCCTTCGGCAGCGTGCTTGGCATGGGGTCGGAACCGAACAGGAGATTGAGGCTGGCGGCGCCAAGAAAGGCGAGACCGATCGTCATCAACACCTGATCAAGTTCGGAAGCGGTGTAGAGTCGCTTGAACAGCAGGCGCTCGATGGGCACGCTGACCAGCACGACGATGGCGCAGGCGATGGGAATGGCGAGGGCGAAGCCGACTCCATGATCGTTCATCAGGACGAGGGCGATATAGCCGCCGAGCGCCGCGAAGACGCCATGCGCCATGTTGACGACCCGCATCAGTCCCATGGTGACGACCAGACCTACGGAAATGGCGAAAAGCACCATGCCGTAGGACAGGCCGTAGAGGAGAATGAAGGTCAGGGACGACAGGAACGCCATGGCCGCGAATATTTCCCCCCGCGCGCCCGCTCCGCGGGTCGCGACACACTCCCGCAATGTTTCCATTTCGTGGTCCGGGCGCAAGGACTTTTCCGGGGCATTTTTTCGCGCGTTGGAATTCCTTGCGTCCGGCGGGGCGTCGGGTAACATCGCGCATGCGCCACGCGGCATGACGAAACGCCACGTTCGCCAAAAGACACCGGGGGAGGAATCAGGATGACTCGTGGATCATTGGCCGCCATCGCGCTCATTGCTGGAGCGATCGTCGGGGCGCCGGCCGCCGCCCAGGAAAAGATCAAGATCGGCATGATCGTTGATTTTTCCGGCCCCTTCGCCACGGTCGGAACCATGCTGCGCCAGGGCGCGGAAACCTACACCGCGGATCATGGAGCCAGCGTCGGCGGACGCGAGGTCGAATGGGTGTTTCGCGATGTCGGAGGCAATCCCGCCAACGCCAAGACCATCGCCGAGGAGATGGTCGTCAAGGACAAGGTCAGTCTCATCACCGGGTTCGCGCTGACGCCGCAGGTCGCCGCCGTCGCGGCGGTCGCCAATCAAGCGAAACTGCCGACGGTCATGATGGTGCCCTCGACGCCCGCGTTGATGAAAATGTCGCCGTATTTCGTGCGCTCGTCGAACAACATGCAGGCCACCGTGACGCCTGGCGCCGAATGGGCGGCGCGAAATGGCAAGAAAAAGGCCTATATCGCGGTCTCCGACTATGCGCCGGGCTACGAGGTGCAAGCGACATTCAAGAGGCGCTTCACGGCGCTGGGCGGGACGGTCGTCGGAGAGGATCGCATTCCGCTCAACACGGTCGATTACGCGCCCTTCGCCGAGCGCATCGCGCAATCGGGCGCGGACATCGTGCAGGTCTTCATTCCGCCGGGCGCGCCGTCGATATCCTTCACGCGCGGACTCACGGCGCAGGGAGTCGGACAGAAGGGTGTCACGGTCATCGGCATCGGCGAGACCGACGAAACGTTCCTGCCGCTCTACGACGACGCGGTCCTCGGCTTTTATTCCAGCTTCCACTATTCCTCGACGCTGAAAAATCCGGAGAACGACGCCTTCAAGAAATCCCTTGCGGCGAAATTCGAGAAGGCGATCCCGGACCCCTTCATCGTGCAGGGCTATGATGGCGCGAATCTGCTGTTCAAGATGATTGAAAGCCAGAAAGGCAAGAGCTTCGATGGCGCGGCGGCGGTCGAGGCGATCAAGGGCTACAAGTGGAACAGCCCGCGCGGACCAATGATGATCGATCCGGAGTCGCGCGATGTCGTGGAGAACATGTACATCCGACGCGTCGAGCGGGTGAACGGAAAGCTTGAAAATGTCGTGCAGGACACGTTCGAGATGGTGAAGCCCACCTTCATCGAATGAACGCGCGCGAGGGACAAAACCCATGATCACCGAGGCGGAAAACGATCTTCTGACCCGCGTCGGGCCAGGCACGCCTATGGGCCGGCTCATGCGGCGCTACTGGTTGCCCGTCTGCGCGTCCGACCAGATACCGACGCCTGATTGCGCGCCGCTGCGCACGCGCCTGCTTGGCGAAAATTATGTCGTCTTCCGCGACACCAGCGGGCGCGTTGGCATGCTGGAGGAATATTGCATGCACCGGCGCGCCTCGCTGGCGCTGGGGCGCGTCGAAGACAATGGCATCCGCTGCCTCTATCACGGCTGGAAATTCGGCGTGAACGGGGAAATTCAGGAAACGCCCAACCATTGCGACGAGCGTTTCCGCAAGAACCTGCGCGCGCCGGCCTTCCCCGCGCGCGAGGCGGGCGGCATGGTCTGGGCCTATGTCGGGCCACTCGAACAGGAGCCGGTCTTCCAGACCTACGAATTCTTCGAGGGGCCGCCGGAAAACCTGCTGGTGTTTCGTCTCAACATTCCCGCCAATTATCTGCAATTGTGGGAGGGTGGAACGGATTCCTCGCATGTTGGCATTCTGCACTGCAACCTGGCCAATCCCGAGTGGAAGACCCGACCGGATTTCGCGCCGGCGCTCGATGATTATTCCTCCGTCGCGCTGGCGAATGGCGACAACGCGCCTGAAATCGACATGGAGAACACCGCCTACGGGTTTCACTATGCGGCCATGCGCCAAGGTCTGCCCCTGTC
>CAISJZ010000055.1 GCA_903885755.1 uncultured Hyphomicrobiales bacterium
CCGCCGCCGCGCCGACGCCGACCATCGTGACGGCGAGGCCGATGCTGAAGCACAGCACCAGCGCCGCGCCGAGCATGAACTGCTTGAGCTGCAGGCAGAGAACCAGAATGGTGATCGACGAGGGACAGGGAATGAGCCCCCCCGTCAGTCCAAACAGAACGATCTGCCCCGTCGTCGCCTGACCGCTTCCAAAACGCTTGCGGATATCCTCGGCGTGTTCGCGCTGATGCGCGTCCATCGAGTCGTCTTCCAATCCCACGAGGGCGCCGCCATGGGCGTGGTCGTGTTCGGCGTAGGTCTCGACGAACGTTTTCGCCAACGCGCCTGAAAGAGTCAGCCGCGCGACAAAGGCGTGCGGCTCGGGAATTTCGTCGATGGATTCGAGATAGCCATCGCGCGCGACAAACCCGAAGGTCTGGCGCGCGCCGCCCTCGCGCTCGGTCTCGATGGAAACATCGCCCGCGGCGGGCAGGGCGGCGGCGCGCAGGCGCCAGCGCGGCGGCGCGTTGTCCTCGAATAGTTCGAGCGCCAGTTGGCCCGCGCCGGTGTCGATGACGCGCGGCGCGTCGTCATGGTGGTGATCATGATCATGCTGATGGCGCAGGGTGCGCCAGAACATCCAGCCGGCAAGGCCCAAAATCAGCGCGGCGGAGGCGAGTTGCAAATAGGGTTCAGCGCCCTCGCTGTCGTACTGGCCGCCAAAGTAGAGCCCGCCGAGCGCGATGGCCCAGACGATGGCGGTGTGCGAAATCGTCGCCGCGAGGCCGAGCAGAACAGCCTGCCAGACCGTGCCGCGCACGGCGATGATGAAGGCGGCCATCATGGTCTTGGAGTGGCCGGGCTCAAGACCGTGCAACGCGCCGAGCAGGATCGCGGTCGGCACGAAAATCCAGGCGTGGGCGCCGCCCTGCTGGATGAGATGGGCGAGATCAGGCATCGGGCCTCACAGATACTTTGAGAGTTGCTTGAGGTCGCGCAGGGCCGCCTTGGCGTCGTCGCCGCCCTGCCCCTCCTCCAGACAGTGCTCGATGTGATCGTGGATGAGTTCCTGCTTGGCGCGCGCGATGGCGGCCTCGACCGCGTGAAGCTGCTGGGCGAGCTCGACGCAGGGCTTGCCCTGCTCGATCATGGAAATGACCGAGCGCAGATGGCCCTCGGCGCGTTTCAAACCCGGAATGATGTCGGGGTGGGTCGCGTCCATGGGTTGATCCTGTCGGGGGGGATAGGATAGCGGGGATGGGGTGGGGTGGGAAGGGGGCTTTTCGCAACACCTATTCATGCTTTGATTTCGCAATTTGTAACGCGCATGATTTTTCAAATCGCGCTCTCGATTTTCTAAACTTTTGAGAGTTTCATAGGGCGTCGTCAACGCGATCTGGATAGTAGCGGATTTCGGTTTGAATGAAGACTACCTATCCGTTTGGAATGTCGGGCGAGGAAATAGCGATGAGCTTGTTCCCATGGGTTAAACGGTCGACGGCGAAACCGTCGGTTCAGCAAGCGTTCGCCGTCGACATGCGAAGGGCGTTACTATTTGCCGCCAAAAATATCAAATGCGAGAATAGGAAAGGCCAATTTGAGAGCTTTATGGCATTTCCACTAACCTTTGGCTCGATAATGCAAGGTGTACGAGAAAAATACGGTGATCACATCATAGATATGAACTCGCCAGCGGCGCAGATCGTATGTGGGGTTGCCGAGGGAGGTGAGGCTCAACGCGCCGTGCAAAGCAAGCTTGATGTGTTCATGTCAATGCTACGCGAGACTGAAGGTGACGAGGAAAGAACACTCGCGCTAATGGCGTCGATGCTGAATGAGCATCGATGGAATGAGATAATTGACGGGAGGATCGTGCTGCCAGCGGCTGGACTTTCGCCGACTTCCATCGACCCATCACCTAATCGAACGTCGAAAGAGGTGGAAAGCTTGGTCCAACTCCGCCGAGCAACAGCGACGATTAGCACTGAGCCATTGAATGGCGACGAAACGGAAATTGCAGGTACGGCTGCATCAATCCTTACAATTGCATTGGTAAACTCTACGATTTCGCAAATTCAAGATGACGATGATCGTTTCACCGCAGGCATGTTTGCCTTTGTTGCCGCTGATCATTTCTCGCGAATGACAGCGGGCAGTTTTGAACTGGCTTCGGTGATTTCGATGATAAGGACTCTAGGCACCGACGAGTTTGAGAGATGTTTTACAGCGATAGAAGCTTCGCATCGAAAAATGGTGGGATCAAATTCAAAAGTTGTTTTGGCGATCGGCCAGAACTGCGCTATTTGGTTGAAACAACCAACATCCGAAAATTTTCAGAAATTAGCGCAGCTATTCTGGGTAGTTCGCCAATCATCAACAGAGGCGAGCTGACGCTTTGTATGCAGATCTCAACATTTTCGCTGTACCGTCTCAACCGTCATTTACACTAATAACCCTATGCTCGGATCGCACAATCCGGCACGGCCACGGCCTTCTTGAACACGCATGTGCAACAGGGCAAACTGCAGCATTTCACGAAAGCTCGAGTGCGCGCGCCGCGAGAGCGACAACGCGCGGGATGGGTTTGGTTCCCTGCTCGTAATAGGCCACCATGCGGCGGCTCAGTCCAAGCGCCATTGCGGCGCCGTCCAGCGTGTAGGCCTTGCGTTCACGCCAGTGTTTGAAGGCGTCGGGCGACATGGTGACGCCGGCCTGCTCGCGCGCGAGCCGCCACAGCGTATCGGCCGACATATCAATCTCGTCCGACCAGACAACGTCGGTTCCAACATCGCCGATGCGCACGCCGCGAAACAAATCCTGCGACCGGCGCAATGGCTCATAGACGCGGAATGTCTCGACCAGACCCGAAACGTCGACCCGGCTTTCCTCGCCCGTCGTCCAGCGGATGCGCAACGTCAGCGGCTTCCTGTCGGCGGAGACCGCGGCGATGCGCGGCAGGGTTTTCCTCGGCATGATCAACCTCGTTCGTTCAGCCTCGCCCACGTCCGGGCAAGCATGTCGGCCCCCTACCCCCTGCCCTCGAATGGCATCTTGGTCGCCTTGATCGTCATGAACAGCACGTTGGTTTCCAGCGGCAGGTTGGCCATGGCGACGATGGCGCGCCCGACATGATCGAGCGGCATGGTCGCCTCGGGCCGCGTGGAGCCATCGGGCTGCGGCACGCCCTTCTTCATCTTGTCGGCCATCTGGCTTTCGGCGTTGCCGATGTCGATCTGGCCGACTGCGATGTCGTATTTGCGCCCGTCGAGCGCGGCGGCCTTGGTGATGCCAGTGACCGCGTGTTTCGTCGAGGTATAGGCGATGGAATTGGGCCGCGGCGTATGCGCCGAGATCGAGCCGTTGTTGACGATGCGCCCGCCGCGCGGGGTCTGGTCCTTCATCAGGCGAAACGCCGCCTGCGTGCACAAGAACACACCGGTGAGATTGACATCGACCACCTGCTTCCAGACCTCGAAGGGCAGGTCCTCCAGCAAGGACGGCGCGCCGCCCATGCCGGCGTTGTTGAAGAGAAAATCGAGCCGCCCGAATTCATTCTTGATGCGCGCGAAGAGGGCGTCGACCTCGGCGGGTTGGCCGACATCGCATTCCTGAAAGATCGCCTTGCCGCCCGCGGCGGCGATGGCGGCGGCGGCCTCCTCCAGCGGCGCCTTGCGGCGCCCGGCCAGCACGAGGTCATAGCCGATGCCGGCTAGCGCCAGGGCCGCCGCGCGGCCAATGCCCGTGCCGCCGCCAGTGACGAGCGCGATTTTTCCGGTCATGTCGTTCCCTCCTGTTCGGGCGCGATGATAATCAATCGCGCGCCCTGCGCCACCTGCGCGCCCTCTTGGGCCGAAATCGAGGCGACGCGGCCATCGATCGGCGCGAGAAGCGCGTGCTCCATCTTCATCGCCTCGACAACGGCGACGCGCTGGTTCTTTTTCACGACGTCGCCTGTTTTTACATGCAGCGCGACGAGCCTGCCATGCATGGGCGAGACGATGGCGTTCCCGGCTTCCGCCGAGGACGTGACGCTGGCGGCATAATCGGGCCAGCGCACGATGATCTGGACGCCATCGCGCAGCACAATCGCCGCTCCATCCGCCTCGACGCCAATCAAAGCGCTATTCGGTGAGCGCCAGAAGGGGTAATTGAATTCGGCGCTCTCCCGCGCGTTTTCAATCGAGACCATGGGGCGCGCGTCGCGCCACTCCATCGCCGCGTCGATGTCGATTCCATCGATGTTGATACGCAACGGCGTGGGGCTATTCGCGCCCAATTGAAAGGCGTCGAGAACCGCCCATGGCGAATGCGCCGGCGCGCCTTTCGCCCGCGCGCTTTTCATCGCCACCAGAACCGCCGCGCCAAACGCCGCCGCGCGGGCGTCAAGCGCGCGCGGCGTCGCGCCGAGCGCTTCGAGATTTCGATCGATCAGGCCGGTATCGAAATCTTGCGCGCGAAAGTCCCGTTGCGCGCACAACGCCCGCAGAAACGCGACATTGGTTCGCGGCCCCGCGACGATGGTTTGCCCAAGCGCCTGGGACAGGCGATCCAGCGCCTCGTCGCGCGTCGCGCCGTGCGCGATGATCTTGGCGATCATGGGATCGTAGTGCGGCGTGACCTCGCCGCCCTCCTCGACCCCCGCATCGACGCGCACGCCCTCGCCCGAAGGCAGGCGCAGCGCCCACACTTTGCCGGTCGAGGGCAGAAAGCCCGTGGTCGGGTCTTCCGCGTAAAGCCGCGCCTCGACCGCGTGGCCGTCAATGCCGATCTGGTCCTGCATCAACGGCAGAGTCTCGCCCGAGGCGATGCGGAACTGCCACGCCACGAGATCGACCCCGGTGATCGCCTCGGTGACGGGATGCTCGA
>CAISJZ010000056.1 GCA_903885755.1 uncultured Hyphomicrobiales bacterium
GGGGCTCGACGTCGAATTCTGCCGCGCCGTCGCCTCGGCGGTGTTCAACGACCCCAACAAGGTCAAGTTTATCCCGCTGACCGCCAAGGATCGCTTCACCGCTCTGCAATCGGGCGACATCGATATTCTCGCGCGCAATGGAACATGGACCCAGTCGCGCGAGGCCGATCTCGGCCTGCTGTTCGCGGCGACGAATTATTACGACGGACAGGGCTTCATGGTCCGCAAGAAGCTCAACGTGTCGTCGGCGCTGGAGCTCAATGGCGCGTCGATCTGCGTACAGCAGGGCACGACGACCGAACTCAATCTCGCGGACTTCTTCCGCTCCAACAACATGAAATACGAGGGCGTCGTGTTCGCCGCCGTGGACGAGGTGATCAAGGCCTACGACACCAGCCGCTGCGACGCCTTCACGACCGACGTGTCGCAGCTCTACGGCGAACGCATCAAGCTGGTGAACCCCGACGAGCACGTCGTTCTGCCGGAAATCATCTCAAAGGAGCCGCTTGGGCCGGCGGTGCGGCAGGGCGACGACCAATGGTTCAACATCGTCAAGTGGACCCATTTCGCCATGATCAACGCGGAGGAAATGGCGGTCACGAAAGCCAATGTCGATGACAAGCTGAAGTCCGAGGACCCGGGCGTGCGCCGCCTGCTCGGCGTCGAGGGCGATTTCGGCAAAAGCATGGGCCTGACCAAGGACTGGGCCTATCGCATCATCAAGAACGTCGGCAACTACGGCGAATCCTTTGATCGCAACGTCGGCGACGGCTCGAAGCTCAAGATCAAGCGCGGCCTGAACGCGCTCTGGAACAAGAGCGGTATTCAATACGCGCCGCCCATCCGCTGAGCGCCGAAACAAAAATCGATGGCGCGCGCCCGCGACGACATTCCAATGAGGGGCGCTGAACAATGAGCGTTCAGCCCTCGCCCGCGGAACCACCGCGCGTCTCGCCGCTCTACGATCCACGCGTGCGCGGCTTTGTCTATCAGGCGCTGCTTGTCGGGAGCCTTGGCTATCTGGTCTGGCAGGGCGTCGCCAACGCCATCGCCAACATGCGCGCGCGCAATATTCCAACGAATTTCGATTTCTGGAACAAGACATCCGGATTCGATATCAACTTCACGCTGATCGACTATTCCGCCGTCTCGACATACGGCGCCGCATTCTGGGTTGGCCTCGTCAATACGCTGCTGGTGGCGGCGATCGGCATCGTTTTCGCGACCATCATCGGCTTCATCGTCGGCGTCGCGCGCCTGTCGCCCAACTGGATCATCGCGAAACTCGCGCTCGTTTATGTCGAGGCGATCCGCAACGTTCCGCTGCTGCTGCAATTGCTGTTCTGGTACAACGCGGTTCTGGCGCCCCTGCCGCAGCCGCGGGCCTCCATCGTCATTCCCGGCTTTTTTGGCGACCCCTTCGCCTATCTCAATCTGCGCGGGCTGTTTCTGCCAAAGCCGATCCTTGGCGCCGGTTTTGACCTAGTGCCGCTGGCGCTGCTGCTCGCTGTCGTGCTGGCCATCGGCTTCGCGATCTGGGCGCGACGGGCGCAGCAGGCGACCGGCGAGCGGAAGCCGGTCGGGCTGGTGTCGCTGGGATTGATTGTTGGCTTGCCGTTACTCGCCTATCTCGCGGCGGGGCGACCCATGACGCTGGAATATCCGGTTTTGCGGGGCTTCAACTTCAATGGCGGTATGCGCGTCCTGCCAGAACTTGTCGCGCTGGTGCTGGGACTGACGCTCTATACCGCGTCGTTTATCGCCGAGATCGTCCGCGCGGGCATTCAGTCGGTCGCCAAGGGCCAGAGCGAAGCCGCGAAGGCGCTCGGGCTGGGTCCGGGCCCGGTCCTGAAACTTGTCGTCATTCCGCAAGCCATGCGGGTGATCACCCCGCCGCTGACCAACCAGTATCTCAACCTGACCAAGAATTCCTCGCTGGCGGTGTTCATCGGCTATCCAGATCTCGTGCAGATTTTCGCCGGCACGGTGCTCAACCAGACGGGCGCCGCCGTGCAGGTCATCGCCATCACCATGGCGGTCTATCTCGCGATCTCGTTGGCGACATCCTTCATCATGGGGCTCTATATCCGCCACATCTCGACGAGGGAGCGCTAGATGGCGAGCCCCTCGATCGCCTATGTGCGGACGACACCCGCGCCGGTCCTGCCGCCGCCACTGTTGACGCGCGGTCTGCCAGGCTGGCTGCGCGCCAACCTGTTTTCCGGGCCTTGGTCGAGCCTCTTCACGATCCTGATGGCGATTTTTCTCGCGTGGATCGTTCCTGGGATCGTGCGTTACCTCTTCATCGACGCCGTCTGGAGCGCGCCCGATGGCGCGGCCTGCCGCGCGCCGGGGGCAGGGGCCTGCTGGGCCTACGTCGCCCAGAAATTCTCGTATTTCATGTACGCCTCCTATCCTCGCGAGCAGGTCTGGCGGGTCAACCTGTCGCTGGTTCTCGGCGCTGTTCTCGTCGCCTGGCTCCTGATCCCAAGTTCGAGGGCCAAGGGATTGGGCTCGCTACTGTTCTTCGTCGTCTATCCCGTCGTCTCCTTCTTTCTGCTGCACGGACTTGAGGTCGCGGGCATGCCGAAGGTCGAAACGGATCTGTGGGGCGGGGTTTTCGTCAGTCTGCTGGTGTCGGCGGTGGGCATCGTCGTTTCGTTGCCGGGCGGCGTGCTGCTGGCGCTCGGGCGCCAGTCGCAACTGCCCTTCGTGCGGATCATCAGCGTCGTCTTCATCGAGTTCGTGCGCGGAGTGCCGCTGATCACGGTGCTCTTCATGGCGAATTTCATGTTGCCGCTGTTCGTTCCGGACAACTGGACGCCCGACCGGCTGCTCCGTCCGCTGATCGGCGTCAGCCTGTTCGCCTCCGCCTACATGGCTGAAGTCGTGCGCGGCGGACTGCTGGCCATGCCCAAGGGCCAGTTCGAGGGCGCGATGGCGCTGGGGCTCAATTACTGGCGCATGATGCGCCTGATCGTGCTGCCGCAGGCGCTGACCAAGGTCATTCCCGGCATCGTCAATACGTTCATCGGACTGTTCAAGGACACGACCCTGGTGGCGATCGTCGGCATCTACGATTTTCTGCGCACGGTCGACACCGCGCGACTCGATCCGACATGGGCGGGCCCGACGATCTCGACGACCGGCTACATCTTCGCCGCCCTGTTCTATTTCATCTTCTGCTTCGGCATGTCGCGCTATTCCCAGTTCATGGAGCGCGAACTGTCGAAGGACCGGAACCGCTGAGGCCAATCGCATGACCGACGCCCCCCTTTCAACGCCCGCCGCCACGGACGAGACCGCTGTCGTACTGGCGGGCGTCAACAAATGGTATGGCGCTTTTCATGTCCTGCGCGACATCAACCTGACGGTCGGCCGCGGCGAGAAGATCGTCATCTGCGGGCCGTCGGGTTCGGGCAAATCGACCATGATCCGCTGCATCAACCGGCTGGAAGAGCACCAGAGCGGGCGGATCGTCGTTGGCGGCGTCGAACTGACCAATGACCTCAAGCGCATTGACGAGGTCCGCCGGGATGTCGGCATGGTGTTCCAGTCGTTCAATCTGTTCCCGCACCTGACCATCCTGGAAAACTGCACGCTTGCGCCGATCTGGGTGCGCAAGACGCCGCGCAAGCAGGCGGAGGAAATCGCCATGCATTTCCTCGCGCGGGTCCGGATCCCCGAGCAGGCCGCCAAATATCCCGGCCAATTGTCCGGTGGCCAACAGCAGCGCGTGGCCATCGCCCGCGCGCTCTGCATGAACCCGAAGATCATGCTGTTCGACGAGCCCACCTCGGCGCTAGATCCCGAGATGGTTAAGGAAGTCTTGGACACGATGGTCGGCCTCGCCGCCGAGGGGATGACGATGATGTGCGTGACCCACGAAATGGGTTTCGCGCGGCAGGTCGCGGACCGGGTTATCTTCATGGATGCTGGAGAAATCGTCGAATCCAACGCTCCGGACCAGTTCTTTTCAAACCCCGCGCACGAGCGGACGAGGGCGTTCCTGGGCCGCATTCTCCACTGAGCCGCAAACGCGAGCCGGCTGCGGTCCAATCAAGTTATCGTTCGAAAATCAAATAACTAACGCTGCGTAACGCTTTTCCGCGCCGGAATTAAATCGGCATTTACGCGGGGCTGGCATGGTCGGTTCGTGGACGTCAGATGGCGGACACGGAGCCAAGTGTGTCTGCCTTATCAAGGAGCAATGCCATGAAGACCCTGTTTGCCCGTTTCATGAAGGATGAGTCCGGCGCGACCGCCATTGAGTATGGCCTGATCGCCGGTCTGATCTCGGTCGTCGTCATCACCGCCGTCACCACGGTCGGCACCAAGATGTCGGCTGACTTCTCGAAGGTCGCCGCCAACCTCTGATCGGTTGCGCGAGGAAGATTGGCGAGGGCCCGGACAGTCGTCCGGGCCTTTGTTTTTTCGAACCGCTGATTCCGGCATTTTGCTTGCGCCAATCGTCCCCGTTTCGTAGGGGCGGGCATGCAGTTGCTGTCCATCCTCATTGACGTGGTCGGACCGGTCTTTCTGGTCGCCTTCGTCGGATATCTCTGGGCCCGTCGCGGGGCGCCTTTCGACCCCATGTTCGTCGCCCTTCTGGTGACAGGGGTGGGCACGCCCAGCTTTGTCATCGAGTCCCTGTCCAATGGCGGGCCGAAGCTCGCCTCACTCGGCGTGATCGCGCTGGCCTCGCTGCTCTGCCATGGCATTTCGCTGGGTTGCGCCTATGCCTTTACCCGCGCCATGGGCGAGTCGACCACCGTCTATGTGCCATCGCTGACGTTTCCGAATACCGGCAACATGGGCCTGCCGCTTGGCCTTTTTGCATTCGGCGAAGCCGGGCTCGCGCTGTCTGTCGGCTATTACGCCATGGCCTCGCTGCTGCAATTCACCGTCGGACAGGCCATCGCGGCCAAGGAGGTGAACCCGGGGGCGCTGCTGCGCATGCCTTTGATCTGGGCCATCCTGGTTGGCGTCCTGCTCACGGTCACCGGGACGCACCTTCCCGCCGTGGCGTCGCGCGCGCTGCATATCCTTGGCGGGCTGATGGTGCCGCTGATGCTGCTATCGCTTGGCTATTCGCTGGCGCGGCTCAATATTTCGTCGCTCAAGCGAGGCATGATCTTTTCGCTCGCGCGGTTGTTCGGCGGTTTCGCCATCGGCTGGCTGGTTTCGTGGGGACTGGGGCTCGACGGGCTGGCGCGCGGCGTTGTCGTGGCGCAATCCTCGATGCCATCGGCGGTGTACAATTATATGTTCGCCGAACGCTTCGGAAATCGGCCGGAAGAGGTCGCGGGTATCGTCGTTCTCTCAACACTCCTGTCGATTGTGCTGCTGCCCCTGTTTCTGGCGTCGGTGATGTAAATCGCCGGAATGATCGTGCGGCGCGCCGCCGACTAGGCCAAAATCAACCGAGCGCCAACCAGCAGCAACACAGCCGCAAGAATAGGCCGCAGAATGTGATCGGGAATACGCGGCGCGCTCAGGCTGCCGGCGATGATGCCGGGCAGTGAGCCGACAAGCAGCGATCCCAGCATGGCGCCGTCGACCGAACCCAGAAACCAGTGGCCGGCGCCAGCGACGAGCGTCAGGGGAACCGCGTGGGCGATATCGCTGCCGACGATGACCCGCGCCGGCAGGCGCGGATAGAGAAAATAGAGCGCCGTGACGCCGATCGCGCCGGCGCCGACCGACGAAATCGAGACCAGCACGCCGATGATCAGCCCGGTCAGCACTGTCAACCCAGCTTGGATTGATGGCGACAGGACGCCGGCCCCGCGCGTCAGCGCCACCAACCGGTCGCGCAGAACGAGGCTCGCCGCCGTCACGAGCAGCGCAATTCCGAGGCAGACGGAAATGATGGCGGAGGTCGCCGGGCTCTGGGGCCCGAGCTTTTGAAGGACGTAGAGCGTGATAATACTGGCGGGAACGCTGCCCGCCGCGAGACAGCCCACGATGCGCCAACTGACGCTCCCGTGGCGCCCGTGGAAAACCGTGCCGACCGCTTTGGTGACGCCAGCATAAAGCAGATCGGTTCCGACGGCCGTCGCCGGGTGAATTCCAAACAAAAGCACGAGTATCGGCGTCATCAGCGATCCGCCGCCGACCCCCGTCAGCCCGACAATGAATCCAACCACGAGGCCGGAGACCGCGTAGAGGGGATTGATGGCTTGCAACAGCCCCATGACCGCGCGTAGTCGTTATTTACGTATTTAAACTGTTGATTAAAAAATAATACAATAATTTTAGCGGGTTTAGCAAGCGCCGCGCTTTACTGGCCCCGCTTGGCGCTGGTGGCGAAACGCACCGCCTCTTCCGCCGCGCGGAACAGGGCCATGGCCTTGTTGACGCACTCGCGATGCTCGTAGGCGGGTTCGGAATCATAGACGATGCCGGCGCCGGCCTGCGCGTGCATCTTGCCATCCTTGATGATCGCGGTGCGCAGCACGATACAGGTGTCCATTTCGCCCGATGCGCCGAAATAGCCAATGCAGCCGCCGTAAATGCCGCGTCGATCAACTTCCAGTTCGTCGATGATTTCCATGGCGCGCACCTTGGGCGCGCCCGACACCGTGCCCGCGGGAAAGCCGGCGCTCAGCGCATCGATCACATCGCGGCGAGGGTCGAGCTTGCCAATCACATTGGAGACGATGTGCATGACGTGGCTGTATCGCTCCACGAAAAACTTGCCCGTCACTTCGACAGTGCCAATTTCCGACACCCGGCCCACATCGTTGCGGCCGAGATCGAGCAGCATGAGGTGCTCGGATCGCTCCTTCGGGTCCGCGAGCAGTTCCTGCTCCAGCGCCAGGTCCTCGGCGGGCGTCTTGCCTCTCCAGCGCGTGCCCGCGATCGGGCGGATCGTGACTTCGCCATCGCGCGCGCGCACCAGAATTTCCGGGCTTGAGACGACAATCTGAAAGTCGCCAAAATCGAGGTAGCAGAGATAGGGCGAGGGGTTGACCCGCCGCAGCGCCCGATAGAGCGAGAATGCCGGCAGGTCGAAGGGCGCGGTAAAGCGCTGCGACAGAACGACCTGAAAGATATCGCCGGCGCGGATGTAATCCTTGGCGCGGTTGACCATGTCGAGGAACCGCGGCTCTGGCGTGTTGGAGACCGCCGCCTCGGCCAGCAGATGCGGATCAGCGGCCGGAGGAACGTGGGACAGCGGTCCCTCGAGCACCGCGACCACTCGATCAATGCGGGCGCAGGCGCTTTCCCAGGCCGCGCGCGCGGAAACTTCGGGCGACGGGCGCACCGGCGTCACGATATGCAACTCATCCTTGACTGAGTCGAAGACCGCCATGATCGTCGGGCGGATCATGATGGCGTCGGGAGCGCCAATGAGATCTGGCTTGGCCGGCGCGAGACGTTCCATCTGACGGACCATCTCATAGCCGAGATAGCCAAATACGCCGGCAGCCATCGGGGGCAGGGCGCCGTCCGCCGGTACGGCGCTTTCGGCGATCAGCGCGCGCAGAGCCTCGAGCGGCGGCCTGTCGCAGGGCTGGAAAGCTTCTACCTCGACCAGAGCGCGACGGTTGATCTCCGCGCGATCGCCGGTCGAGCGCCAGATCACATCGGGGTCAAGCCCGATCATGGAATAGCGCCCGCGCGTCGCGCCGCCCTCGACCGATTCCAGCAGGAACACATTGCCCCGCCGGCCCGCCGACAGTTTCAGAAAGGCCGAGACCGGCGTTTCCAGATCGGCGACAAGGCGGGTCGACACGAGGATCGGCTTGCCGGCCTCATAGGCCCGCGCGGCGACGTCCTGACCGGGTTCGAACATGTCACTGATCGCCGGCGTCGCCGGCGCCCGTGGCGGCCCGCAGGGCGGCCTGATTGATGGTGACCTTCGCGTCGGTCTGCAACTTGTCTAGATATTCGGACAGTAGGTCCTCGGCGTAGGACTGCTTCAACTGCGCCTGCACCGACTTCATCACGTCGCTGCTCGCGTCGAGTTCCGGCGTGACGCTGTCCAGAATCTTGAAGACGATCCGGCTCTGGCCATCGCCCGCCGCCGATCCGGCCTTGCCGACCGGCTGGTTGAACACCGCGATGATCAGGCTTTGCGGAACCGACGTCGTGCCAACCCGCCGCACGTCGGCGGCGTTCTTGGCGGCCAGGCCAAGTTCCTTCGCGACGGTCTCGACGCTCTCGCCCGCATTGACCTTCTTGACGAGATCGGCGGCCTTGTCGGCCAGACGTCGCGCGATCTCGTCCTCGCGCCAGGCGGCGGAAACCTTGTCCTTGACCTCGGCCAGTGTCTGGTCGCGCGCCGGCTCGATGCCTGCGACCTCGAACCAGACATAACCGCCGTCCTTTGTGTTCAGAGTCTCGTTATCAACGCCAATGTCCGAGGCGTAGATTGCCTTCAAAAGCGCGTCGCGTTCGACAAGGCCGGCCACCTCCGCGCCTGTCTTGTCGCGACCCGATTGGTCAATGGCGTCAATCGTCACCGCGGTCAGGCCAGCCGCGCTCGCAGCGTCCACGAGTGGTTTACCGGAGGTGCGTTCGTCCTCGATCTTGTCGCGAATTTCGCCGGCCTTCTTTTTGGCGCGTTCGACCGCGATGTCCGTTTTCAACTCGTTCGCAACGTCGGCGAACGGCTTGACCGCTTCCGGAGTCGCCTTGACCACGCGACTGATCGCATAGCCGAACTGCCCCTTGATCGGCTCGCTGGTTCCACCCTCGGGCAGCGCGAAGACCGCGTCGGCGATGGTTTTGTCGAAAATATCGGATTTTTCGACTGTCCCGAGATCGGCGACCGTCGCCTTGTATTCCTTGGCCGCGTCCGCGAGGCTCGCGCCGGCCTTGATCCTCTCGCTCGCCTGGCGGGCGGTCGCCTCGTCCGGAAAGACCGCCTGTTCAACCTGCCGCTTTGCGGGCGAGCCATATTTCTGGCCCTTGACGCGCTCGTAAAGCGCCTGCGCGGCGGCGTCGGACACGGCCTTCGGGTCGGCGAGACCGGTCGGCGTGACGGCCAGCGTCACTACCTTGCGATATTGTGGCGCGCGGAAGTTCTGTTTGCGCGCGTCGAAATAGGTTTGCAGGGCGGCGTCGTCGGGCGCGGGAATGTCGCCAGCCGCCGCAGCCGGCAATTCCACATATTCTATGCTGCGGGTCTCGTCGCGGAAGCGGTGAATGACCTCGAGCGAGGCTTGCGGCACGACCGCGTCGCCGGTCACCGCCAGCGCTATTTCCTGCCGCAGGTAGACCCGGCGCTGCATGTCGCGGAAGCCGGCCTCCGACAGGCCGTTGTCGCGCATGATCTCGGCGAACTTGTTGGCGTCGAACTTGCCGCCGGGACCGGCGAAATTCGGATCAAGCTGGATCCGCTTGACCGTGTCCTCGTTGGACATGGCGAGCCCAAGGGCCTTGACGCGAGCGTCGAGCACGGCGTCGCCGACGAGCTGGCTCAGCACCTGACGGTCAAGCCCCATGGCGCGGGCCTGATCATTGGTGATCGACCGGCGCGCCCGCTGTTGCAGGGTCTGCAATTGCGTCTGGTAGAGCTGCCGGAACGATTCGACGGAAATATCGGTTCCGCCAACATCCGCGATACTCCCCGCGCCATATCCGACGAAAATGTTCCCGACGCCCCAGACCGCGAAACTGAGACTGATGAACCCCATGACGAGGCCCATGATGATGCGTCCCACCAAGCTTTGGGACATCTTGCGCATGCCGTCGAGCATTTTTTAAATCGATCTCACGTCGCGGCGGGGTCGTCCCGCCTCCAAACCGGCGCGGACTATAGGGATGCGGCCCGGCGGAGGCAACGCGTGGCGGGCGACGGGGCTGAACCCCGCCGCCTCGCGAACTGCTTTTTCTGAAATGGGGCCGCCGAAAGACTTACTTCGTCGTGGCCGTATAATCGAGGGTCGAGCATCCGCGACCCGCGGGCGACGAACCGCAGACGCGGAGAGCGAACTGATCGTTGCCCATGAAGCCCGGGCGTGGATGATAGACGAATTCCAGTTTGGCGGTCTTCACGAGTTTGCCGTGGCTGGCGCCACGCACGATCGACGCATTCCGGAACTTGGTCTTTTCGTCGGTGACGAAATTCAGCTGGCAGCCCCGCGAGTCGGTGACAAGAGTGTGCGCAGTATGGTCGCTCTTGTGCATGAAGAACGGCTTCACGGCCACGTCGCAGTCCGCGAGGGCAGGGGTGGCGACGCCGGCCCCGATGAAAAGCGCCGCTGACCCAGCGGCGAGAAGCAAATGAATCTGTTTCATGCCTTTATCCCCAGATGTTGTGACAACGCGCTCGGCTTAACCGCAGACTTTGACGTTATGCTGATAAGGACCAAATGGCCCATAGCTCGTCTGAACCTGCCACCAGCAATGGACGGGTTGATACATCGGTTGGGCGTAGTAGCCATTGGGTTGATAGCCATAGGCTGGATGCGGCTGCGAGCCCGCCACGATCGCGGTGCCGACGACGCTGCCTAAAAAGCCGCCGGCAAGGCCGCCCACGAAGGCGTTTTGAGCGGACGCCGCGTTGGACAGGCCGAACGCGGCCACGCCCAGCGTAGCAACGGCAATGGTTGTTTTGCGCATTCTGTTCATGACGTCCTCCTCGATTTCGCTGGCGTGGCAAACAGCGTAAAGAACAATTCTTCAACGTATTCCGCTCGCGACGCCAAGCTGTTCTGTAGGCGTTGTATCCATCCATGCCTGTGCGTTCGCGCACGGATTGTTTGATTTACTGGTGACATGCTAGAAGTCGCGCGACGCCTAGTGCCTCGCGTCATTGAAATCGAGGCATTTTTCTGAATCACTACGCGAATGATTTATCGCGGAGGTGATTCGTGGCCGGGAAAGAAATCGCCGTTAAGAAGTATGTCGTCCGGTTGAGCCTTGAGGAGCGCTCGCGAC
>CAISJZ010000057.1 GCA_903885755.1 uncultured Hyphomicrobiales bacterium
GCGGCGCTCGACGACGCCTATGCGCGCGCCCATGATGAAGTGACGGCGGGACAATATGTTCTGATCTCGGTGTCGGACACGGGAACCGGCATGGACCAGGAGACCCAGAACCGCGCCTTCGAACCCTTCTTCACGACAAAAGGAATCGGAAAGGGCAGCGGGCTCGGCCTCAGCATGGTCTACGGTTTCATCAAGCAATCCAGGGGGCATGTGAAGGTCTATTCGGAACAGGGGCACGGCACGACCATCAAACTTTACCTGCCCAGAGCCGACGCCGACGCTCCGGGCGCGACCGTCACCCGTGAATCGGCGCCGGCGCCAACGGGAACGGAGACCGTGCTGGTGGTGGAAGACGATCCACTCGTGCGGTCTTCGGTGCTGCAGATGGTGCAGGGCCTGGGATATCGGGCCCTCGGCGCGAAGGATGGTCCCGAGGCGCTGAAGGTGCTCGAACGGAACGAAGTCGTCGATCTGCTGTTCACGGACGTGGTGATGCCCGGTGGCATGAACGGACGCCAGCTCGCGGAGACCGCGCTGTCAACGCATCCGATGCTGAAGGTTCTCTTCACCTCCGGCTACACCGAGAACGCCATCGTTCATCACGGGCGCCTCGACAGGGGCGTGCATCTGCTCAGCAAGCCTTATCGCAGGCAGGAACTGGCGACCAAGTTGCGACAGGTTCTCGACGAAAAATAAAATGCGGCTTCGAGCGCTTCAGAACTTCCCCATCGCGGTCGTGCGATCCTCGGGATCGATCTGGATTTGCATGGCTCGAATAAAAACGCCGGTCGCCCAGTAGGTCGTCGATGTGTGGGTCAATTCGACGATTTCGCGCGGCGAAAAATGTCTCGCGAGTTCGGCGAAAACATCGTCGGGCGTGTCGCCTTTTTTCAGGCAGAGGCAATCGACATAGGCGAGCAAGGCGCGTTCGGATGGCTCGAACAGCGCCAGCCTGGCGCGCCAGTCTTCCATGACCGCCTTCACCTGTTCCTCGGTATAGCCGCATTGCAGCGCCATGGGATAATGGTGCTTGAGTTCATAGGGCTGCTCGCACAGGGCCGCGGTGCGCACGATGACGAGTTCGCGCATCTTGCGCGAGGCCTTGCACTGGTTGCGCAGGGCGAAAGTCAGCTTGCGCTTGGCGTCGGCGAGATCGGGCGCATGAGCGTTGACGAGGTGCATGTTGAGGATGTGCCCGCCCCTCGCGTGCTGCTCGTCGAACATCTTCTGGGTGATCGGATCGGGCGGCAGGGGCATCGGCGGCAGGCGGGAGACCTTGCTCCGGATATGCGCCTCGTGGTCCTCTGCTCCGCTCATCGTCCGCTCCCTGTCCGTTCCGGTCTTGTGAATGTGGCGGCAAACTAGGCCGGGGGCGCGCCCCGGCGCAAGCGCGACGTTGTGGAACATTGACTTGCCTTCCGGCGGCGGACTAGCCTTCCCGCAACGTAAATATTCAATATCCGGGGAGGCTTTCGTGACCATGCACACACCCGCGCCGACACAGGCGAACCGCAATACCTTTTATGGCCAGAACAAGCTGATTATCGGCCTTTTCGGGGCCAACTGCTCGTCCGGTCGCGCGGTGACGCTGGTCGAGGAGCGCTGGGGCGGCTCGTGGCGCGAGGGCAAGGAGCTCGCCCGGATGGCCGACGAGGTCGGCATCGACTTCATGCTGCCGATCGGCCGCTGGAAGGGCTATGGCGGCGACACCGACTATCAGGGCGCGACGCTGGAGACGTTCAACTGGGCCTCCGGTCTGCTAGCCTCGACCAAACGCATAACCGTGTTTGGCACCATTCACGCGCCGCTGTTCAACCCGATCATGGCCGCCAAGATGTGCGTCACCGCCGACCATATCGGCGAGGGGCGCTTCGGCCTCAACATCGTCTGCGGCTGGAACGAGGGCGAATTCGAGATGTTCGGCGTCTCCCAGCGCGATCACGACAACCGATACAAATACGCGCAGGAGTGGATCGATGTCGTCAAGATGGCGTGGGGCCCGAACGACGACTTCAACTACGACGGCGAGTTCCTGCACCACCACATGTCGCGTTCCAAGCCCAAGCCGTGGGGCGGCTCGCGCCCGGTCATCATGAACGCCGGCGCGTCCGACGACGGCAAGGCCTTCGCGGTGCGCAACTGCGACGCCTTCTTCACCCAGGCGACGCGCGACAGCGTGGAATCGATGCAGGTTCGCGTGCGCGACATCAAGGCCGACGCCCGCAAGCTCGGGCGCGAGATGGAAATCTACACGGTCGGCGTCGTCACCTGCCGCCCGACGATGAAAGAAGCCCAGGATTACTATCACTACGCCGCGACCGAGCGCGCCGACTGGTCGGCGGTCGACTCCATCATGGCCATCAAGGGCCTGACGCCGGAGAACATGGGCAAGGAAGCGTTTGAATTGCGCCGCACCCAGTTCGCCAACGGCATGGGCGGATTGCCAATCATCGGCGATCCCGATCACGTCGCCGACCAGCTCGCCCGGCTCGCCGAGGGCGGCCTGCGCGGCATCGCGCTCTCCATGGTGAACTACGCCAGGGAATTGCCCTACTTCGCGCAGGAAGTTTTGCCGCGCCTGGAGAAGCGCGGTCTGCGGACGCCGATCCGCGCGTGAAAACAGTTTCGCGAGGCGCCGTCGCGCTGGCCATGCTGGCGCTTTTCGGCGCGTCCGCCCGCGCCGAGGACGTGGCGGCGTTTTACCGCGACAGGCAGATCAGGCTGGTCGTCGGCTCGGCGGCGGGCTCGGGCTATGATATCGGCGCGCGACTCGTCGCCCGCTACATGGCCAATTATGTTCCCGGCCATCCCGCCTTCGTCATCCAGAACCAGCCGGGCGCGGCCAGCGTCGCCATGACCAACGCGCTCTACAACATCGCGCCGCGCGACGGCACGGTGATTGGCGCGGCGATCAACGGCATGCCCACCGCGCCCCTGCTGGAGCCCGAGGGCGCGCGGTTCGATCCGACAAAGCTCAACTGGCTCGGCAGCGTCAACCGCGAGGTACAGGTTACCTACGTCTGGCACACCGCGCCCGTGCTGAAACTCGCCGATCTCTTCGACCGCGAACTGATCGTCGGCGCGACGGCGCCGGGCACGACGCAGGTGGATTTTCCCGTGGTCGCGCGCGCGGTGCTGGGTCTGAAATACAAGGTCATCAGCGGCTACGAGGGCACGGCGCAAATCCACAAGGCGATGGAAATGGGCGAGGTGCATGGCGTCGGCTCGACCGCCCTCGCCAGCCTTCGCGCGCTGGCGCAGAACTGGCTCGACGAGGGCAAGGTCAAGGTGATCGCCCAGTGGGGCCTGCGCCGCCACAAGGACCTGCCGGACACGCCCGCTATTCTCGACCTCGCCAAAACGGACGCGGACCGGCAGGCGCTGACGCTGATGATGGCGCGGCTGGAATATGGCCGCCCCTTTTTCGCGCCACCCGGCGTACCGCTGGACCGCATGGCCGCGCTGGTCAAGGCGTTCGACGACACCATGAAGGACCCCGCCTTCATCGCCGAGGCGCAAAAGCTCAATCTGGAAGTCGAGCCGGTGTCGGGCGCCGACGTCGCCAAACTCGTCGTCGATGTCAACGCGACCGCGCCTGAAGTCGTCAAGCGCGTCAGGGATGCGCTGAAAGGGCGGTGAGGTCATATTTGGGCGACACGCGCCTTAACTATTTCACGTTCAATAGATGCCAAACAGTGCTGAGTGACTATGTCCCAGCCGCGCTGCATGCGGGAAGCCATCCCGACATCTGATGATGTTTGAGCTTGCTCAAATTTTGCTGCTTCAGGTTGTGTGTTGTTCCATGCTTCTATCGCTAGGCTGATCACCATCGTCGCTTCATTTTGCGACGCGAAGGAAAGCCCTTGCTGTGCGGCCCGCATGGCAGCCCATGCAGGTCTTCCTTCCGGCGGATGTATACTGATAAATTCGGCCGTTTGAGCTGCTAGCGTACCTCGCTCGGCATTCACTTTGGCGATAGATGCCCAAGCATCCCACGACCATTCGACGGCTTGTGCCCATTCTGAGTCATTAGGCTCGTCATTGACTGCTGCGCGCATCCACATGGAATGAACGCGATATGCGCATCCGCTTCGATCATTTTCTTTCGCTAGGCGAAGAGCAATTGTCATCGTATCAGCAAGGCAACGCCGCCAAGCAGAACTATCTAAAATTTGCCAATGAAGCGCCGCCTGACCGTAACGCTGGACAATTTTTGGCCATGCTTCGCTGGTCCCAAATTCATTGGCATGAATGGTAAAATGTGCCATCCACGCGGGCATAATTTCAGTGGAGAACTCATTGGGAGACTCAATACTATCATCGAACGCCGCAAGCAGCGTTGCTATCTGCTTGCCTTGTTCATCGATCCCCCGCCAAAGCCCGTTCATTTTGCCACGAACGACCCGCCCATCGGCAATAAAATGATTGAGCCGTTCAGCAGGTGACATAGCCACGCGCCCCCTCGCCTATTCCTCGTCGTCGCCGACCTCGTCGCCCGCCGGCTCCACGCCCTCGGGCATCATCGCGCCGCGTTGTTTGGGCGATTTCACCTTCTTGCGTCGTCCGACCTCGTGCATCATGTCCATCTGCATCTTCTGAATCTCGGACAGACGCATCCACTGGCGCGAGATGAGGTAATCGATCTTCTCGTGCAGGTGGCGAATTTCCAGTTCCGCCTTCAGGTTGACGCGATAATCGTTGTTGGAGCGCTGGCGATCCTTCTGGTCCTGCCGGTTCTGGCTCATCATGATGATGGGCGCCTGGACCGCGGCGAGGCAGGAGAGGACCAGATTGAGCAGGATGAATGGATAGGGATCAAAGCCGGCGAGATCGCCCCTGTAGATGTTGTAGGCCATCCAGACGAGCATGAAGAAGCCGAAGGAAATCAGGAACCGCCAGCTGCCGCCAAAGCTCGCGAGATGGTCGGATAGGCGCTCGCCCAGCGTGCGGTGCTCCTCGTATTCCTCTTCGGTGTTCTCGGCGATCGTATCCTGCTTGGAAATGCTTTCGGCCACCTGCCGGTCAAGCTCGGTGAATTCGCCGTGCTCCTGCTGCAGCAATTCCTCGACATAGAGCATGCGATAGCGCGCCAGTTCGCCAAGGCTGATCTTGGCGTTGGCGGGCAGGTCGGGATAATCGCCGCGGATGCGCTCGGCGAGCGAAGGCCGCAACTCGTCGATGTTGATGAGATCGCGCTTGCGATACTTGCGCCCGCTGAGGGCGGAAGGAACCTTCTTCGAGCGCGCCCGGGCGATGACCTCGTCGATCGGGCCGTCCTCGCCGAGAGCCTCATCGCCGACGTCGTCCTCGCCGCCATCCTCGCCCATGACGAGATCGTCGAGATCGTTGTCCTCGATCTCCTCGATGCGGGGGGCGCGCGGCGGGGCTTCGGGACCGGACATGGGCTTCTCCAACGACATCCCGTCCGCATGAGGGGCGGACATGACCGTTTCATGACCATGGCCTCTAGCCGAAGCCGGCGCGGCTGGGAATAGCGTGGGCCAAAGGCGCATTCCAAAAAGCCGCCGGGGAGGCTAGTGCCTCGCGTCATTGAAATTGAGGCATTTTTCTGAATCACTACGCGAATGATTTATCGCGGAGGTGATTCGTGGCCGGGAAAGAAATCGCCGTTA
>CAISJZ010000058.1 GCA_903885755.1 uncultured Hyphomicrobiales bacterium
CCGCGCCTCGTGCCCGGCTGGACCCAGCCGATCATCGTCGGCCGCCATGCCTACGGCGACCAGTATCGCGCCACCGACATGAAGATCCCCGGCAAGGGCGTGCTGTCGCTGAAATTCGTCGGCGAGGACGGCAAGGTCATCGAGCGCGAGGTCTTCAAGTTCGAGGAAGCTGGCGTCGCCCTGTCGATGTACAATCTCGACCAGTCGATCCGCGACTTCGCGCGCGCCTCCCTGAACTATGGCCTGAACCGCAAGTATCCGGTCTATCTGTCGACCAAGAACACCATCCTCAAGGTCTATGACGGCCGCTTCAAGGACATCTTCCAGGAGATTTTCGACGCCGAATTCGCCGAAAAATTCAAGGCGCTTGGCATCACCTACGAGCACCGCCTGATCGATGACATGGTTGCGGCCTGCCTGAAATGGTCCGGCGGCTACGTCTGGGCCTGCAAGAACTACGACGGCGACGTGCAGTCAGACACCGTGGCGCAGGGCTACGGCTCGCTCGGCCTGATGACCTCCGTGCTGATGACGCCCGATGGCTCAACCGTCGAGGCGGAAGCCGCGCACGGCACCGTGACGCGCCACTATCGCCAGCACCAGCTCGGCAAGGAGACCTCTACGAACTCCATGGCCTCGATCTTCGCCTGGACCCGCGGCCTGATGCATCGCGCCAAGCTCGACAACAACGACGCGCTGAACAATTTCGCGCACACGCTCGAAAAGGTCTGCGTTGACACGGTCGAGGCCGGCGACATGACCAAGGATCTCGCGATCCTCGTCGGTCCCGACCAGAGGTGGCTCTCGACCTCCGCCTTCCTCGACAAGATCGACGAGAATTTGAAGAAGAAGATGGCCTAAGCTTCCTTCGGTTGATTTCTGGAAGGGGCGCGGAAATGCGCCCCTTTTTAATTGGAGCATGGTACTCCCACAAACTCGACAGCGGCGCCGCGCCTCGACTAAATGCGCTCGTTCAATGCCGCTGGAGGCTCCATGCGCCGTCGTCACGTCCTGCGTTCGCTGCTTGCCCTGCCCGCGCTGTCGCTGACCGCGGCCCGCGCGCAGCAAAACTGGCCGAACGGCAATATCGCCCTTGTCGTGCCCTTCACGCCCGGCGGCTCGACCGACATTCTCGCTCGCCTGCTTGGCCAGAAACTGGGCGAGGCGCTCGGGGTCGGCGTCGTCATCGACAGCCGGCCCGGCGCCGGCGGCTCCATCGCCAGCGCGCAGGTGGCGCGCGCCCGGCCCGATGGCCAGACCCTCATCATGGGCCACATCGGCACGCTCGGCGTGAACCCCTCGCTCTACAAGGATCTGCCCTACGATCCGCTGACCAGCTTCGCGCATATTTCCATGCTGGCGCGGGTCCACAACGTGCTGGCGGTCTATCCCGGCGTGCCCGCCGGCAACGTGCTGGAACTCATCGACTACGCGAAGAAGAATCCGGGCAAGCTGAATTATGGCTCGGGCGGCAATGGCAGCGCGGCGCATATCGCCACCGCGGCCTTCATGGTGGCGACGGGGACCGAGCTGACGCATGTTCCCTATCGCGGCACGGCGCCGGCGGTGACGGACCTGCTCGGCGGCCAGATCCAGATGATGATGACCGGCGCCCCGGCGATTTTGCCGCACTCCAGCGCCGGCGCCCTGCGCGCGCTTGGCGTCTCGAGTGAAAAGCGGATTCCCGCCGCGCCCGAGATTCCGACCATCGCGGAAGCCGGCGTGCCCGGCTTCGAGGCCTCGCAATGGTATGGCGTGCTCGCGCCCGCCGGAACGCCCCGCCCGATCATCGACCGGCTCAACGCCGAGGTGCGAAAAGCCCTCGCCAGCAAGGAGATCGTCGACGCCCTGCAGCGCGACGGCGCGGAACCCTGGGCCATGAGCCCCGAGGAGTTCCACGATTTCATCGCCCGGGAAATCCCGCGCTGGGCGATCGTGGTGGAGAAGGCGCGCATCAAGCCCGAGTGATTCGGCGGGCGCGCGCGAACACATCACGAAGCCGTCATGAAACGGGTTTTCATGGGTGTTGTGCGCCGCCGATCACATGGCTATAAGGGCCGCGCGTTGGGGTAAGGGGAGCCGCTGCCCATGTCCATGGCCGACACTACGGATGCCTACAAGCCGAGCGAGTCGGAAACGTTCATGAACGAGCGGCAGCGCGACTATTTTCGTCGCAAGCTGCTCGCGTGGAAAGAGGAAATTCTGCGCGAATCGCGCGATACCCTCGCCGCCCTGCAAACCGAGAGCGAGAATCACGCCGACGTCGCCGACCGGGCATCGTCGGAGACCGATCGCTCGATCGAACTGCGCGCGCGCGATCGCCAGCGCAAGCTGATTTCCAAGATCGACGCCGCGCTTTCGCGGATCGAGGACGGCACCTACGGCTATTGCGAGGAAACCGGGGAACCGATTTCGCTCAAGCGTCTCGACGCGCGGCCCATCGCCACCCTGTCGATCGAAGCGCAGGAGCGCCATGAGCGCCGCGAGCGCGTTTACCGCGACGATTGATCAAGCCAACCCGGCGAAATGAAAAAGGCCCGGATTTTCCGGGCCTTTTGCTTTTTTGGCGCCCCAGTTGGGCGAATCAGGCCTTGCCGTCCTCGCCCGGCCGCCCGAGCAACTTGACCATTTCGGCCTCGAGATCGGCCAGCGCGTCGTCGGACTCCGACAACGACACGGGAGGCTCAGTCTGGACCGGCGGCGACGGAGGCGGCGCGGGGGCTCTGGGTTCCGGCTTGAACGAAGGCGGGATTGGCGGCGCGACAGGAGGCGGCGGCGAGGCCGGCGGAGGCGGCGCCATATCCACTTTCGGCGCCTCGATCTTGGGAGCCTCGACCTTCGGCGCGTCGACAGGCGACGGCTCGGGCTTGATTGGCGGCATGGGCTCGGAGGACGCCGGTTTCGCCGGCTCGCCGCCCTCTGGATGCGCGCGCTGGTTCAGGCGGGAGAAATCAAACCGCGGCTTTGGCGTCTCCGGTGGCGGCGGCGGACCCCAATCGGGCTGTCGCACGCCCTCGACGCCTGGCGCGGTCGGCTTGTCGACAGGCTTGGGCGGCTCAACGGCGGGGCTGACCGGCGGCGGAACGACCGAGGGGTCCGGCCGCTTCGGCGGCGCGCCAAACATATTGGCGGGGCGGTTGATTGGCGGAGCCATTCGCGGCGGCGGCGGGGGCGGCGGCGTCCGGGGAGCGGGCGCCGGCGGCGGCGAAGAAGGCTCGGGAGCGCTGACGGTCGGACGGGGCGGCGGGGCTTCCGGCGCGACGCGGGGCGGCAAGGACGGCAGGGTCGGAGTCGGCTGCGCCGGGGGCGTTGGAGCGGGCGGGGACGCCTCGACGGCGGGAGCAAGCGGCGGCGCGACAGGCGCTATGGGCGCCGAAATCGCCTGCGGGGAGTCGTCCTGAGGCTGCGCCGGACGCCCGCGTCCGTCACTGGCCGGAGCGGCGCCGCGGATGATGGAGGATTCGATCAGAACATCATTTGGGCCGCCGATCAGCACGAGATGTTCGACGTTGTCGCGGCGCACCAGCACGAGCTGACGCTGGCGGTCGCCAAGATCATAGGCGTCGACAATGCCAAGACGCGGCTGGCGCGCGCGCGCGCCGCCAGCGGGACGGATGCGCCGGCTGAAGATCATTGGCACGAATATGAGCAGCGCCACGCAAATCAGCCCGCCGACGACCATGTACGTCGTGTACGGACTTATTTTCTCCCAGAACGCCTGCATTGGACCTTTCGCCTCCGAGCGGACACGCGACTTTTCGGCGATGATATTATCACGCGAACGCTTGTCCGCCCCCACAAGGTTAATAGATGGTTAACGCGGCGGCCTGTTGAAAGGGCGAACCAGTCGCCACCGGCTCTCCTCCCGGCTTCAACGTCGCATTGCAATACGCGCCTGTTGCCTGCATCCTGTAACGGATTCGCGCCCCGGGATGACACCATGAGCCAGACGCCGACCACCGGCGCCTTTGACCGCACCGAACGCACGGGAAGCCCGGCCCTCGTCGTGCTTTTCGCCGTTCTGTTTCTGGCGGCGGCGGCTTCGTCTTCGTTCCTGCCTCCGGAACAGGCGGGGCGACTGATCATCGGCCTGCTGGCCCTGCTGGCGATTGTCGGCGTCATCGCGCTTTTCGCCTACGCCGTTGGATTTCTGCAATTTTCCGGACAGGCGACGCGCAACGACATCACCAAGCTGATCGCCGACAGCGCCACCGAGGGGCTGCTCGTCACCGAGGGCGACACGCGGGTCATCTACGCCAACGAGTTCTACATGGCGTTGTCGGGCGCCCATGACATCGCCGACCTGCGCACCGTCGATCGTCTGTTCTCCGGCGCGCCGGATGTCTCGGAGGCGATCTATCGCCTCGCGCAGGCCGCGCGCGAGGGCAAGCGCGGCGCCGAGGAACTGCGTCTCGCCCCGCCCCTGACCGGCGACAGCGCCGTCGGCTGGTATCGCATCCGGGTTCGCCCAATGGACCGGCTCGGGCAGAAACGCGCGACCCTGTGGTCGGTCGCCGATGTGACGCGCGAGCGCGAGCGCCACGAGAATGTGTTTCAGGAACTGCAGCACGCGATCGACTTCCTCGATCACGCGCCGGCCGGATTCTTCTCGTCCGATCCCTCGGGCGAAATCACCTACATGAACGCCACGCTGGCCGGCTGGCTCGACCACGACCTCGCGCAGGTCGGCTCGGGCGGACTGAAACTCGCCAATATCATCGCCGGCGACGGCTCGACGCTGGTTGTCGCCATGGCCGGGCGCCCCGGCGACGTGAAGACCGAACAGTTCGATGTCGATCTCAAGCGCCGCGCCGGGCAGAGCCTGCCGGCCCGCCTGATCCATCGCGTCGCCTTCGGACAGGATGGCGCGCCTGGCCCCTCGCGCACGCTGGTGCTCAACCGGGCGCCCGGCGAGGAGCCGGCCGAGGACCTGCGCGCCGCCGAGGTGCGCTTCGCGCGCTTCTTCAACCAGACGCCGATGGCGATCGCGACCATCGATCGCGGCGGCCGGGTGTTGCGCGCCAACGCCGCCTTCGCGCGCCTTTGCCCGCAGTCGCTTAAATCCATGGAGGCGGAAGCCGGCGGGTCGATCCGCGCCGCCGTGCCAGAGCGCGACCGCGCCGCCATCGACGCCGCCGTCTCGGCGGTCGCGCAAGGAAAATCCGAAATCCCGCCGCTCGACGTCGACCTCGCCGAGGATGGCTCGCGCTCGGCGCGGTTCTTTCTGTCCCCCGCCGAGGATGGCGGCGAAGGCGCCGTCGGCACGGTCTTCGCGCTCGACACGACGGAACAACGCACATTGCAGCAGAGCTTCGCGCAGTCGCAGAAAATGCAGGCCATCGGCCAGCTCGCCGGCGGCGTGGCGCATGATTTCAACAACGTGCTCACCGCGATCATCGGCTTTTCCGACCTGCTGCTGACCAATCATCGCCCGACCGATCCGTCCTTCCAGGACATCATGCAGATCAAGCAGAACGCCAATCGCGCCGCCGGCCTCGTGCGCCAGCTGCTGGCCTTCTCAAGGCGCCAGACCCTGCGCCCGCAGGTGCTGCAGCTCGGCGACGTTCTCGCCGATCTGCAAATTCTGCTCAAAAGACTCGTCGGCGAGAAGATCGACCTGAGCGTCAAGCATGGCCGCGATCTCTGGCTGGTGAAGGCAGACCTCAACCAGTTCGAGCAGGTTGTGGTCAATCTCGTCGTCAACGCGCGCGACGCCATGCCCGACGGCGGCAAGATCCAGTTGCGCACGCTCAACGCGCCCGCCTCCGCCTGCGCCGCCTACAACGAGAAGACGCTCCTCCCGGGGGAATACGTCGTCATCGAGGTCGAGGATAACGGCCATGGCATTCCCGACGAGGTGAAGGAAAAAATCTTCGAGCCCTTCTTCACCACCAAGGAAGTCGGCAAGGGCACCGGGCTTGGCCTGTCGATGGTCTATGGCATCGTCAAGCAGACCGGCGGCTGGGTGTTCTGCGATTCCATCGTCGGCAAGGGCACGACGTTTCGCATCTTCTTGCCCAGGCACATCCCCGACGAGAAGGAGCTCGAGGCCAAGAAGGAAGTCGACGTCAAGGCGCCGGTCGCCGACCTCACCGGGCGCGGCACCGTCCTGCTGGTCGAGGACGAGGAAGCCGTGCGCGCCTTCGGGGCGCGGGCGCTGGCCTCGCGCGGCTACACCGTGGTCGAGGCGGCCTCTGGCGCCGACGCGCTCGATGTCGTCGCCGCGCAGGATGGCAAGATTGATCTCATCGTCTCCGACGTTGTCATGCCGGAGATGGATGGCCCCACCATGCTGGGCGAACTGCGCAAGCGCGGCATCAAGTGCAAGGTGATCTTCGTTTCCGGCTACGCCGAGGACGCCTTCGCCAAGAACCTGCCCGCCGGCGAGGAATTCGGCTTCCTGCCAAAACCGTTCACGCTGAAGCAACTGATCGAGGCCGTGAAGGGGCATCTGGGCTGACGCCGGCCCGGTCATAAAGCGTCAACCATTGAATCAATTCTAACGATCCTGCTAACCTTCCGTTGACCAAGCCGGCCGCATGCTCCTCGCGTCACAGGAGGATGTGTCGTGGCCAGTTTGCGCAAATACCCGAAGCTTCCAGCCCCGCCCAAGAAGGCGTGGATCACCGCCGACCGCACCTTGCTGGCCGGCGTCTTCGCGCTGATGGGATTTGGCGCGATGCAGACCAGCGCCATCACGATCGCCAGCAACGACCAGTCGGCGGCGCCGATCATGACCGCCGCGCGGCCCAACGCCGATTACACCCCGGTCGGCAGCATCGACGGCGCCAAATCGGGCGCCGTCAACAAGACCCTGCAGGCGCCCTTCGGGCTGCGATCGCAGAAATAGACCTTCCGGCCAGGCTCGCGTCCACAACCGCGTCCAAGCCAGATCCCGCGATGGTTTTCCATCGCGGGATTTTCGCGTTTCAAGGCCTCGCTGGACGCCACGGTCGACCGGCTGCTAGCCTTGCCTCAAATCATGGAGGCGACGCGAATGACGGCGCGACAAAAAACCATCCTCGTCACCGGCGCGGCCAGCGGCATTGGCGCCGCCGCCGCCCGACTGTTGCTGGAGCGCGGACAGAATGTCTGCGCCGCCGATATCGCGCCAATCGCCGGCGACGCATTTGGAGCGTCCCCCGAAGACCGCCTTCTGGCCGCGCGCGTGGACGTCGCCGACGCCGCCTCCTGCGAGGCCTGCGTGCGCGCCGCGGTTGAAAAATTCGGCCGGGTCGACGGCCTCATCCACATGGCGGGGATCCACTCCTCCCGCACCTGGCGCGAGATCGACGCGGACCACGCCAATCGCGTCCTGGCCGTCAACACGACGGGCGCCTTCCTCATGGCGCAGGCCAGTGCGAGGGCGATGGAAACGACGGGCGGCGGCGCCATCGTCTTCGCGACCTCCGGCGTCATAAATGTCTCCGGCACGGGCGGCGATGGCCGCGGCGGCCCGGCCTACGCGATTTCCAAGGGCGCGATCATCGGCCTGACCCGTTCGCTGGCCCGCTCGCTGGCCGC
>CAISJZ010000059.1 GCA_903885755.1 uncultured Hyphomicrobiales bacterium
CCATGACCACGGGCACGATCATGGCCACCACCATCATCACGATCATGACCACAAGGGCCTGAAGCATTACCACGACGAGGAGATGCAGTCGGTGTCCGTGCGCGTCGACGGCGACATGGACCCCAACAAGTTCATGCCGTGGATCAACGATCTCGTGCAGAAGGAAGGCCCGAATATCCTGCGCTCGAAGGGCATTCTGGCGTTCAAGGACGACCCGAAGCGCTTCGTGTTCCAGGGCGTGCACATGATCCTCGACGGCGACAGCCAGCGCGAGTGGAAACCCGGCGAAAAGCGCGAGTCGAAAGTCGTTTTCATCGGCCGCAATCTCAAGGAAGATGAATTGCGCAAGGGCGTCCTGTCCTGCGTCGCCTGAGGCCGACATGGGGATCGCGGTCGTCCTTGGCGTCATCCTGAAGGTCGAAACCATCGGCTACGACGGCGCGCCGCCGTCGCTGCCGAGGTCGCCGATCAAGGTGGGACAGGGCCGGGACGGGCACAGACAATTTGTCTATGACTTCTCGCCAGCGGAGGAAAACCTGCCGGTCGAGGATGTCTGCGCGCGCATTGGCTCGCGCCTCGAACGCGTTCTGCATTCGCCGGAGTCGCCGTTTCACGACGCGCCCTTCGCGGCGAGGCTCACGCTTGAATTCGGCATACTGGCCGACCGCGAGGACACATCCTTCGCCTACGCATGGCCGGCGGAGTTTCTTCGCGTGCTCGTGGATTCGGATATCGCTCTCAACGTTTCGCACTATTTGCCCAAGCCCGATAAAAAAGACGACGACTGACGGGCCGCGCGCTCATTGCCTTGGTGGAACAGATGGCCAGTAATTCTCAATCATTGACCGACCGCGTGACGACCATCGCCGCTGGCGAGGATGTCGTTGAAGCCGGCTTCGTGGGAGCGACGCCAGTTCTCGTGCTGGCCAACGGCGACATCCTGTTCGTCGAACCGGAGGGCGAACGGCGCGTGACGGCGCACCCTGACGCCGTGATCCTCATCGCCCGCGTGTCGCGCGACCGCGTCGTCACCGGCGGCGACGATGGCCGCGTGGCGGAGACGCGCGCCGCTGGCGGCCCCGTGGACATCGCGATTGAGAAGGGCAAGTGGATTGACGCGCTGGCGATCCGCGACGACGGCGCCATTGCCTGGAGCGCCACCAAACTCGTGCGGGCGCGCGACGCCAGGGGCGAGGTGAGGGATATGACCGCGCCATCTGGCGTGCGCGGCCTGTGTTTCATGCCAAAGGGCTATCGTCTCGCCGTCGCGCATTACAATGGAATTTCCATGTGGTTTCCGAACACGGCGGCGGAGCCCGAGGGCCTCGTCTGGCGCGGCTCGCATCTGGATGTCACGGTGTCGGCCGACGCGCGTTTCGTCGTCAGTTCCATGCAGGAGAATTCGTTGCATGGCTGGCGCGTGGCGGACAAGAAGGACATGCGCATGACGGGATACCCGGCCAAGACGCGCTCCTTCTCTTGGTCGCATGATGGAAAATGGCTCGCAACATCCGGGGCGGAAGCCTGCATCGTCTGGCCATTCGACGGCAAGGACGGCCCGATGGGGCGTGGTCCGCGCGAATGCTGCGTTCGAACGGCGCGCGTGTCACGTGTCGCGTTCCACCCCTCCAGCCTCGTGATCGCGATCGGGTTCGACGATGGCTGGGTCATTTTGTGCCGCCTGACCGATGGCGCGGAAATTCTTGTTCGCTCGACAAATGACGTGAAAACAGGCGCCGTCAGCGCCCTGGCGTGGAGCCCGGATGGCAAGCGACTTGTGTTCGGCGCCGAAGATGGTTTTGCCGGCATGCTTGATTTGCCGAGCTAATTCTCCGTTGTTCTGTCTACTGAAAGGTCAACGGATTGTTGGCGACGCCAAGTGAGTGCGCCCGCGCGGCAACACGAAAAAATTGATTCGCATCCCCGCTCACGCGACGCTTGTTTTCCGCGCGCGTTAGGCGCAAAAACGGGTCTCGTTTGAAGTTCCAGAACGCTCCTGGGGGGAAGCCTTCATATGCCCGACTTTTTTGATCGAAACGACACGAAACCCGCCAAATCGCGGGAGGCCGCGTTGTTTCGCAATCTCAAGACCATTGTCGCCATCGCCAAGCCGCGCGCCTCCGGATTGCGTCGTCTATTGCGCGACCATGAGACGCCGACTGTCGCGCAACGCGAGGATTTGACGCGGCTTCCCATTCTTCGCCGACGCGACATTGAGCGAATGCGCGCGGATGAACCGCCGTATGGCGGCTTGCTGGCGACACGCCTCGGCGCATTGCGCCGCGCGCTGCCGAGTTCGCCGCAAGGCCAGGGCCGCGACTGGTGGAATTCGGCGCGCGCGCTCGCCGCGGCTGGATTCGAGAAGGGCGATGTCATTCTCAATTGCTTTTCCTATCATCTGGCGGCGGACGGCCATATCATCGAGGATGGCGCGCTGGCGCTTGGCTGCGCGGTGATACCGGCGGGAACGGCGCGCGGCGAACTCAAGCTGGAAGCCATTCACGCGTTCTCGCCCAACGCGTTTTGCGGCGAACCGGAACATCTGCGGCAATTGCTCGATCAGGCCCGCGAGTTGAATCGCGATGTGTCGTCGCTGCGCAAGGCGTTCGTGTTCGGACGCCACCTGTCGCCGCACGCGCGCGCCGACATCGAGGCGCGTGGCATCCGAATTCGTCAGGCGTTCGTGACATCCGATCTCGGCGTCATCGCTTACGAAACCGAGCGTCCCGATGGCGGCCTCAACGAGGGCATGATCGTCAACGAGGGCATTATTGTCGAGATCGTTCGTCCCGGCACGAGCGAGCCGGCGCGCGAAGGCGAGATCGGCGAAGTCATCGTGACGCGCGTCAATCCGGATTACCCGCTGCTGCGCATGTCGACTGGCGATCTATCCAGATTCATTCCCGGTCCCTCGCCGTGCGGTCGCACCGCTCCACGCATCGCCGGCTGGCTTGGGCGTGTCGATGAGACGGCATGCGTCGGGGATCGCGTGGTGACGCCCGCGCAAATTCTTGATCTGGGCGCGCGTCACGCCTGCGTGCCACGCATGCAACTCGTGATCGCGCGCGAGGGTCGTCGCGAAACAGTCAAGTTGCGCGCGGAGGGACCTGGGAGCGATCCGCAATTGTCTCCCAATCTGAAGCGCAACCTTTTCGACATCGCTGGACTGGACGCCGAAATCGAGGTTGTCGCCCCGGGCGTTCTGACGGATAAGTCCAGACTGATCGTCGACGACCGGCGATAGTCGCGAGGCGTTGAGGCGGATGGTTCCGAACCTGCTTTCCATCGCCGGTTCGGACCCCTCGGGCGGCGCCGGTATTCAAGCCGATCTCAAGACCTTCGCGGCGCTCGGGTGTCACGGCATGGCCGTCATCACGGCGCTAACCGCGCAAAATACGCGCGGGGTCGGCGCGATCCATGCGCCGCCGCCTGAATTTTTGCGCGCGCAGATCAACGCGATATTCGAGGATATCGATGTCGCCGCGGTCAAGATCGGCATGCTCGGAAACGCCGCGAACGTCGGGATCGTGGCTGACCGCCTGACG
Source organism: uncultured Hyphomicrobiales bacterium (assembly GCA_903885755.1). GTDB lineage: Bacteria > Pseudomonadota > Alphaproteobacteria > Rhizobiales > Beijerinckiaceae > Terripilifer. Next base: position 3,546 of record CAISJZ010000059.1, read on the forward strand.
GCGTTCGCGCCCAAATTCGTCGTTCTCGATCCCGTGCTCGCCGCGACGAGCGGCGACAGCCTTGGGGACGCGGAGGTCGCGTCGGCCATCGCGCGCCTGCTCCTGCCATTGGTCGATCTTGTGACTCCGAACGCGCCCGAAGCCGCGCGTCTGACCGGCCTGCCCGAGGCCAGCGATCTCGACGGGATGCGGCGTCTTGGCGAGGGTCTGATGGCGATGGGAGCGCGCGCGGTTCTGGTGAAGGGTGGGCATATCCCCGGCGCCGATGCGCAAGACCTGCTGCTTGACCGGACGGGTGAGATGGTTTTTTCCGCGCCATGGATCAAGACGCACAATACACACGGCACCGGTTGCACATTGTCGTCCGCCATCGCCGCCTATGTCGCAGGCGGTAGCGCCCTGGCCGAGGCGATTGGCAAGGCGAAAGACTATCTGACTGGCGCGCTACGCGAGAGCGGGACGCTGAGCGTCGGCGCCGGACATGGCCCGGTGCATCATTTCTGGCGTGCGCGGCCCAAGGGCCCGCGCTGAAGGATTGGGCTACTGCTCGCGACAATCGACATTACCGGCGTCTCGTCCTAAATCGTCTTCCGACCCACATTGGAAGACCTGATGCCCGATTCCATCGAAGGCGACGCGGCGGTAAAGCCCCGGCCCGCGAACCATCCGCCAGCGCTGTCGGGCCGCGTCGGCGTGCTGTTGATCAACCTTGGCACGCCGGACGCGACTGATTACTGGTCCGTGCGGCGCTATCTCAAGGAGTTTCTGTCCGACCCGCGGGTAATCGAAATCCCGCGTCTCCTCTGGTGGCCGATCCTCAATCTGATCATTCTGACCTTTCGTCCGGGCAAGACCGGCGCGAAATACGCCTCGATCTGGGATCGCGAGCGCGATGAGAGCCCGCTGCGCACAATCACCCGCGCGCAAGCCGGGCAGCTCGCCGGGCGTCTGGCGGTGGACGAAAAAATCGTCGTCGACTGGGCCATGCGCTATGGCAACCCGTCCATCGCCTCGCGGATCGAGGCGCTTCAGGCGCGCGGCTGCGACCGCATTCTGTTCGTGCCGCTTTACCCCCAATATTCCGCCACCAGCACCGCCACCGTTTGCGACAAGGCTTTCGCCGCGCTCAGGACCATGCGTTGGCAACCGAGCGTGCGCGTCGCGCCGCCCTGGCACGACGATCCCGCCTATATCGCGGCGATCGCCAGTTCCATTCGCGAAGGTCTCGCCAGGCTCGACTTCGAGCCGCAGGTCATCCTTGCCTCGTTCCATGGCGTGCCGGAGGCCTATCTGAACAAGGGCGATCCCTACTATTGCCAGTGCGTGAAATCGGGGCGCCTCATTCGCGAGGCGCTGGGCTTGAGCGACGAGCGTTTCATCACAACGTTCCAGTCGCGTTTTGGCGCGCAAAAATGGCTGCAACCCTACACGGATGAAACGATCAGGGCGCTCGCGGCCAAGGGCGTCAAGCGCGTCGCCGTGGTCACGCCGGGTTTCGTCGCGGACTGTCTTGAAACCATCGAGGAAATCGGCGTCGAGAACGCGCATTTCTTCCATGACGCTGGTGGCGAGAACTTCGCGCGCATCGATTGCCTCAACGCCTCTGCCGGCGGCATGGATGTCATCGAGGCCGTGGTCCGGCGGGAGTTGATGGGCTGGGTCTAGCCCCGCGTTCCGCATTGACGTCCAAGGGCTCGCCAAGGCAATTTGCGCGGCCAGAAAAAGTCGTCGGGAGGCGTTCGTGACGCGCACGGAAATCGCCATTGTCTTCGCGCTCGCCAGCCTTTCCGCGCGCGCGGAGACGCCGCTGGAGCGCGGCGCCTATCTCGTCCGGCACGTCGTCGCCTGCGTCGCCTGCCACACCAATGCGGCGCCGGGATCGCCGGAAATGGCGGGCGGACGCAAATTTTCAACAATTGCCTTCAACGCCTATGCCGCCAACCTGACGCCCGATCCCGAGACCGGCGTCGGCGCCTGGACCGACGAACAGTTGATCGCGGGATTTCGCGAGGGCAAGCGGCCCCGCGGATCGATCATCGGGCCGCCGATGCCGGTGGCGATGTATCGCGGCCTGTCCGACGACGACGCGAAAGCGATCGTCGCCTTTCTCCGTTCTCTGCCCCCGGTCGTCAACAAGACCCCGCGATCGTCCTATCGGATTCCACTACCAGCCAATTACGGGCCGCCGCTCGGCGTGGTTCCCGCCGTGTCCGACGCCGACCCGGCTGCATACAGCGCCTATGTCGCGGGTCTCGCCCATTGCATGGCCTGTCACGCGCGGCGCGGGGAGGACGGCTCGCCCGATTATGTCAATGGACTGGGCGCGGGCGGCGCGGAATTTCGCGGCGGCTGGGGCGTCAGCGTCGCGCCCAACATCACGCCGAGCGGCATCGGCCATTACACGGACGATGAACTTCGCAAGTTGTTGCGAACGGGCGAGCGGCCGGACGGCTCGAAACTCAATCCGCCCATGCCGGTGTCGAGTTACGCCGGCATGACCGACAAGGACCTGTCGGCCATCATCGGCTACCTGCGCGCGCTGCCAAAAAAGTAGGTCAGGCCGCGAGCCGCTTGGCGAGCCCGCGCTCCCAGTCGAGCGCCTGGCGCACGATCTCGTCGAGATTGTCGTGCTCCGGCTTCCAGCCGAGCGAGCGGATTCGTTCGTTCGAGGCGACGATCTTGGCGGGATCGCCGGGACGGCGGCCGACAATGCGCACATCGAAGTCGGCGCCGGAAATGCGCTTCACGGTGTCTATCACCTCGAGCACGGAATAGCCTTTGTTATAGCCGACGTTGCAGGTCCAGCTCTTGCCGCCAGCGCGCAGATGGGTGAGCGCGTCGACGTGAGCCCGCACGAGATCGGTCACGTGAATGTAGTCGCGAACGCAGGAGCCGTCGGGCGTGGGGTAGTCGACCCCGAACACGTCCATGCCCTTGCGCATGCCAAGGGCCGACTGCACGGCGACCTTGATGAGATGGGTCGCGTTGGGCGTCGATTGACCGGTGCGTCCTTTAGGATCGGCGCCGGCGACATTGAAATAGCGCAGCGCCACGTAGGTCAGGGGATGGGCTGCGGCGGTGTCTTGCAACATCCATTCGACCATCAGCTTGGAGCGGCCGTAGGGATTGATCGGAGACGTCTCGTCCTCCTCGCGCACCGGCGTCGTTTTGGGTTCGCCATAGACGGCGGCGGTCGACGAGAAGATGAAGTGCGGGATGCCCGCCTCCACCGCGCACTGCAGGAGCACGCGCGCCTTGGCGGTGTTGTTGTCGTAATAGCCGAGCGGATCGGCGACCGAGTCCGGCACCACGATCTTGGCGGCGAAATGAATGATGGCCTCGAACTCGTGGCGGGTCATCAATTCGGTCACGAGGTCCTCGTCGCCAAAGTCGCCGACGACAAGCGGAACGCCCGCTGGCACCGCCCAGCGAAACCCGGTCGACAGATTGTCGAGCACGACCACTTTTTCGCCGCGGTCCAGCAGTTGAAGAACCATGTGGCTGCCGATGTAGCCCGCGCCGCCGGTGACCAGAACAGTCATGTTCGCCTCTTTGGTTAACGCGCACACCTGATTTTAAGGGTTCCGCGCTACATCCATGCATAAACCCGAGACGCTAAGGACGTGTAAATGCGGAACTATTCACCCTGGGTGCGAATCAGTCAGCATTTATTAGCGATTCTGGCCGCACAGACGACATGGCCCCGCTTCATCCCAACACGGATTTTCCCATGAAAAAGCGCATCCGCAAAGCTGTTTTCCCGGTCGCCGGTCTCGGCACCCGCGTCCTGCCGGCCACCAAGGTCATCCCCAAGGAAATGTTGACGGTCGTCGATCGGCCCGTCCTGCAGCATTGCGTCGAGGAAGCGCGCGAGGCGGGCATCGAGCATTTCGTCTTCGTCACCGGCCGCAACAAGGCGGTGATCGAGGACCATTTCGACAACGCCTACGAGCTCGAGGACACGCTCAGGCGCCGCGGCAAGACAAAGGAATTGGAAGCTTTGCTCGCCGACACCCCCGGCGCCGGCAATACGAGTTTCACCCGCCAGCAGGCGCCCCTGGGGCTTGGACACGCGGTCTGGTGCGCCCGCGATATCATTGGCGACGAACCTTTCGCCGTCATGCTGCCCGACATGATCACCCTGCCGGGCGCGCGCGGCGGTCGCTGCATCAAGCAGTGCATCGACGCTTACGAGGCCCATGGCGGCAACATCATCGCGGTCGAGGAAGTGCCGCCGACGGACACGCACATGTATGGCATCGTCTCGGTCGGCAAGCAGTTCGACCATGTATTCGAGATCAACGGCATGGTCGAAAAGCCCGCGAAGGGAACGGCGCCGTCGAACCTCATCATCTCCGGCCGTTATATCCTCGAACCTTCCGTGTTCGACATTCTGGAAAATATTGGCGCCGGCGCGGGGGGCGAAATCCAGCTCACGGACGGCATGAAGAAACTCGCGGAGTCACGCCCCTTCTTCGGCGTCCGCTTCGACGGGAAGACCTACGACACCGGCTCGAAGGTTGGATTCCTCGCGGCCAACGTGGCTTTTGCGCTGTCCCGGCCCGATATCGCGCCGGATTTCCGCGCCGAACTGAAGAAAATCGTCGGGACACTCTAGGCCTGCGCCGTTCCGGCTGGGCGCTCCAGCCGGAACCTGCAAAGGGCCGCTTACCTCTGAAGCTTCAGACCGAGCATGTAGACGTTGGCGGTATAGTCCGAGCCCGTCGCGGTTGAATCGAGCCGCGTGTGCGTGAAGCTGCCGGTGAAGACGAGGCTGCGCGTGACGTTGTATTGCGCCTTGAGACCCGCCGAGGTCGTGATCTCTCGCAGGCTCACGCCATTGTAGTCGTTGACGCCGTAGGAGCCCGTCGCGGAGATCGTCAGATTGCGCATCAGCGCATGGTCGATCTGCAGCGTGCCCGTGTGGTTCACGTAGCCCGAGGATCCCGTCACGGTTGTTTCGTTGATGGTGGTCGCCGCCTTCAGCGTCGCGGTTGTCAGCGGCGTCGCGGTCCATACCAGCGACGCGTCGATGGTCGGCGCGCCAAGCGTCCGCAAGCGGGAGTCCGCGTAATTGCGCTGGGCGTAACCCGCCGCGATCTGTCCAGTCAGGATGCGTGACAACTCGAACGTTGAGCCAAAGCGCGCGGACACGCCGTTGGAATCTCGGGCGAAGCCGAGAAGGTCGATCGGGTTGTCGCGTTTGCGCGTGTCGATCGTGCCCTCGACGAAGGGAATGATACCCGGCGTCAACTGGTAGGCGATGCGCGGCTGGAGACCATAGGCCGTGTAGTTGTCCCACGAGAGCAGCACCGCGGTTCCGTTGCTGAGAGCGCCATTCTGATTGATGGTTCGATCAATCGTTCCATGCAGGCCGAGTTGCAGGGTTCCGACATCGTGAGTCGCGCCACCGGTGGCGCCGAAGGTGGCGATGATGGGCCGGTTGGTGACATTGACGCCCAATCCGGGCGTGCCGGGGACCTGGGTGGACAGGTTGCCGCGCACCTCGAAATCCGCCGTGTCGTCCCGGTCGACGTTCAGTTTCAGGTCGAGCTTGCCCTGTCCATCCGGACGATCCGCGAGCGGTTGCGAGAGGTATTTGCTGTAGCCGAACTCACCCGTCCCCGTCAGTTCATGGTTAGACCATTCGGATTTGAGGGCGAAGCCGGTTTCCCCGCGCAGCATCCACGAACCGCCCGTCGGGACATTGAGCTGGTTCGGATTGGAGGCGTAACCGCCATCGACCTCGACATAGGGCGTGATGCGCAGGCCGCCGACGCCGATTCCCACCGGCGCGAAAGCATCCGCTTCCACCTTCGGCGGCGACTTGCGGGCGATGGGTTGCGGCATGGCCACGTTTGGCGTGGGTGGGGCGACGAGTTGCGCGGGCGGGGCTGGCTGAACCGGCTTTTGCCGGGCCTGCGCCGAGGTTGGATAGGGAGCCAACGGCGGCAAGGGCCGCTTGGGCGGCTTCGGGCGACCCGCGTATTTGAGGCGCGGGTCTGGCGGGGGGACGGGACGGCCGTAATTGGGTCCACCGGTCGGCGGCGGGGGCGGCAATGTGTCGGCGTTGGCATTCGGCGTCGCTGTTGCGCTCGACCTGGAATCCGTCCCGAGGTCGGAGCCGCGAAATCCGGAAAAATTGGGCGGCGGCGGCGCGACCGCGCCCTGTTGCTGCGCGAGGGCGGCGCTGGAGCCAAGCAAAAGGCTCACGCCGGCCGTGATCGTGGCGATGCCCAGGGCTTCAACTCGCAGGCGAAATCTCAAAAAACCGGTCCCCCTGGCGGCGACCGACGGATCGAGGCGCCTTGCCAGATCGTTAACGAATTATGGTTAACCGCCGGTTACCGGACCGGGCATGACAGGTCCCGCTCCGGGGTGGTATGACCGCCCCATGACAGCGAGCCCGAAACCGGCCACCACCGGCTTAGATGCCGCCCGGAGCGCAACGCTCTCCGCCTTGCGGACGCTCGAACTTGAGCGGATCGGCATCGCCGCCATGGAAACCGCGCTCGCCAGCGGATCGCTGGCCGCCCATTTCGACGCCGCGGTCGATCTTTTGCGCGGCGCAACGGGCCGGATCATCGTCAGCGGCATGGGCAAGTCGGGACACATCGGGCGCAAACTCGCCGCAACCCTCGCCTCGACCGGCGCCCCCGCCTATTTCGTCCATCCCGCCGAGGCAAGCCACGGCGATCTCGGCATGATCCAGTCCGGCGACGCGATCCTGTGCCTCTCATGGTCTGGCGAGACGGCGGAACTCGCCGACATCATTACCTATTCCCGGCGCTTCGACATTGGCCTCGTGGCGATCACCGCCAACGCCGATTCGACCCTGGCGCGCGAGGCGGATGTCGCGTTGGTCCTGCCGAAGGCCGAGGAAGCATGTCCGAACGGTCTCGCGCCGACAACCTCGACGACGATGCAACTCGTCATTGGCGACGCTCTGGCGGTCGCGCTGCTGGAGGCGCGCGGTTTTACCGCGCGTGATTTCCGCCAGTTCCATCCCGGCGGAAAGCTCGGCGCGCGGCTATCCTTCGTGCGCGACGTCATGCACAAGGAGGACGCCATCCCTCTTGTCGTCTCCGGCGCGCTGATGGAGACGGCGATTCTGGAGATGACGGGCAAGCGGCTCGGCTGCGTCTGCGTCGCCGATGGGGCGGGCCGGCTGATCGGCATCGTTACCGACGGCGATCTTCGGCGCCATATGAAGGCCTCCGGCGATCTGATGGCCGAACGCGTGGACGACGTAATGACTCCCTCTCCGATGACCATCGCGCCTGACGCGCTCGCGGCCGAGGCGCTGGCCATGCTCACCTCGCGCAAGCGGTCGGTATTGATCGCGGTTGACGCGGCTCGCAAGCCTGTCGGCGTCATTCACCTCCACGATCTCTACCAGATCGGCCTCGCGTAAAACGTTCGCTTCCCTGGCCTACGCCAGGAACATGGGGATTATCGTCGGCCTGCCCGGCTGGATTGTGCGATGCGGCGCGCTAGTGGGCTAATTTGTATAATATTGGCAAAAGTATTCTAATGCTCGAATTGGGCAGATTTGATCTTCGAAGGATTACATGAACAAGCCGATGAGCGAACCTCGGCCCGTCCAGCAGGCGGATTCCGGATTGGCCGCGCTGTGCGGCATTGCCGCCTATTACCGGATTTCCGCCGATCCCGTCCAGATATCCCATGAACTCGCGCTTGGCGGACAATTCGCCGGGCCGTCGGAACTGTGCCGGGCGGCCGCGCTGATCGGATTGAAGTCGCGGATATTGTCGGGGATCAGCGCGCGGCGACTGAGTTCCGTGCCTGCCCCGGCGATTGTTCGCTCGCGGACCGGCGGGTTCATGGTTTTCGGCGGGCGCAATCCCGACGGGCATTACCGACTGGTCGACCCCATCACGCGGGCGTTCCGGAACATTGAACTCGCCGCTCTTTACGAGGAAATCGAACCCGAGGTTATCCTGCTGGCGCGCAAGATCGGTGGGCCAGGCTTCGATCCCAGGACCTTTGGCTTCCGCTGGTTCGTGCCGTCCCTCTGGCGGTATCGCAAGCCTCTGGCGCACGTGCTGGTCGCGTCGTTCTTCGTGCAGATATTCGCGCTCGTCACGCCGCTGTTCTTCCAGGTGATTGTCGACAAGGTGCTCACGCACAAGAGCCTGTCGACGCTGACGGTCCTCATGGTCGGATTGATCGTCATCGGCATGTTCGACGTATCCCTGCAATTCCTGCGAACCTACGCGCTGTCCCACACGTCGAACCGCATCGATGTCGAACTCGGCCAGCGATTGTTCCATCACTTGTTGCGCCTGCCGCTCGCTTATTTCGAGACGAGGCCGGCGGGACAGACGGTGGCGCGAGTCCGCGAACTGGAAAACATCCGGCAATTTCTGACGGGGCAGGGTCTGTTCTCGGCGCTCGATTTTCTCTTCGCCTTCGTCTTCATCGCGGTGCTGTTCATGTATTCGTGGCCGCTGACGCTGATCGTCGTCGGTTCGATTCCGTTTTATCTGGTGATCGCGTTTCTTCTGCGCCCCCTGTTGCGCGAGCGCATGAACGAGAAATTCAATCGCGGCGCCGTCAGCCAGCAGTTCCTGGTCGAGGCCATCGTCGGTATTCACACCGTCAAGGCCGCCGCGGTCGAACCCGTCATGCAGGCGCAATGGGAAGAGAGGCTCGCCGCCTATGTGCGCACCGCGTTCAGCGCCACCATGCTGGCGGCGGGCGGGCAGAACGCCATCCAGTATGTCAATCGCGTCACCATGGCGCTCGTTCTGATGTTCGGCGCGCGCGCGGTGATGGACGGCGACCTGACCGTGGGCGAGCTCATCGCCTTCAACATGATCGCCGGGCAGACCACCCAGCCCATTCTGCGGCTGTCCCAGATATGGCAGGATTTTCAGCAGGTTCAGGTTTCCGTCGAGCGTCTCGGCGACATTCTCAACGCGCCGATGGAATTTCGCCCGCAGGCCGGCGCCTCACTGCCGCCGCCACGCGGACATATCGAATTCAAGAACGTCTCGTTCCGCTACTCGCCCAACGCGCCGGAAACGTTGAAAGGCCTCTCGCTGGCCATCAATCCGGGCGAGGTCATCGGCGTTGTTGGGCCTTCGGGCTCTGGCAAATCGACTCTCGCCAAGCTCGTGCAGCGTCTTTATCTGCCGGAGAGCGGGCAGATCCTGCTCGACGGCGCCGATCTGTCGCAGGCTGATCCGGGTTGGTTGCGTCGGCACATCGGCGTGGTGTTGCAGGAAAACATCCTGTTCAACCGCACGATTCACGACAATATCGCCTTCTCCAACCCTGCCATGCATCGCGCTCAGGTGATCGCCATCGCCAGGCTCGCCGGCGCCGATGAATTCATCGCCAAGCTGCCAAAGGGATACGATACGCTCGTCGAGGAACGCGGCGCCAACCTGTCCGGCGGCCAGCGCCAGCGCATCGCCATCGCGCGCGCGCTGGCGCTCAATCCGCCGATCCTGATTTTCGACGAGGCCACCAGCGCGCTGGATTATGAAAGCGAGCGCATCATCCAGACGAACATGCGCCACATCGTGCAGAACCGGACCGTCATCATCATCGCGCACCGCCTTGCCGCGGTTCGCCCGTGCAATCGCATCTACGGCGTGGTCGATGGACGGATCGTCGAAAGCGGTTCGCACGACGAGTTGCTGAAAAATCCGGATGGCCTTTACGCGCGCCTGTGGGCGCTGCAGAGCAGTCAGGCGATGTCATGAGCGCGACCTCCGATACGCCGTCCGCCGCCGCCGCGCCCGCGCCACCTCGCATTCGGCTGACCGCGGCCGACCGCGAATTTCTGCCAGCCGCTCTGGAAATACTGGAAACGCCGCCTTCGCCCGTGCGCATATGGCTGATGGCGGGCATTTGCGCCTTCGTCGTGACCGCGCTTGCATGGGCGTTCATTGGCAAGCTCGACATCATCGCTATCGCCCAGGGCAAGATTCAATCCGTGGGGCGGGTGAAACTGGTGCAACCGGTGGAGACCGGCAAGGTGCGCGCGGTCCTGGTCGAGAACGGCAAGCATGTCGCCGAAAACGAGGTGGTCGTTGAACTCGACTATGCCGAGACGCGGGCCGACATTGACGCCCTCGTTGCGTCGCTGGCGTCCTATCAGGCCGAGGTCTTGCGTCGGACCGCGGCGATCAAGGCCGCCGCCAGCCGCGCCTTTGCGCCGCCCATAATCGATTGGCCGACCGATATTCCGCGCAACATCATCACGCGCGAATCGCGCGTCCTTTCCGGGGATCTGTCGCAATTGTCGGCGGCTCTCGACAGCCTGAAGGCGCAAAGGGACCAGAAGGACGCGGAGCGCGCGCGGCTCGCCGAGACGATCGCGTCGCAAGGCAAGCAACTGGCCATCGGGGGCGAGAGGGTCGATCTTCGCTCGGCGCTGGAAAAGGAAAAACTCGGGTCGCGCCTGAATCGACTCGATGCCGAGGAAAGCCTTCAGCAGCAGCGCACCTCGCTGGCCCAGCAGAAGGGGCAACTTGCCGAGGCGGTCGCGGCGATCGAGGTGCTGCAACGCGATTCCGCCAAGACGGTCGAATCCTTTGTCGCCGAGAATGGCCAGAAGCTGGCCGACGCCAAACGTCAGGTCGAGGAATTGAGCCAGCGTCTGATCAAGGCGCGAGTCAAGGGCGATCACATGACGCTGCGCGCGCCCGTCGCGGGAGTCGTGCAGAACCTTTCGATCAACAGCATCGGTCAGGTCGTGATGCCCGGCGACGAGGTCATGCGGATTGTTCCCGACGACGCCGGCTTTGAAATCGAGTGCTATATGCCCAACAAGGACATTGGCTTTGTTTCTGTTGGGCAGGAGGCGGTCGTCAAGATCGAATCCTATCCCTTCACCCGCTACGGCACGCTGCCGGCGCGCGTGTCCAAGGTCGGCAAGGACGCGATCCCCGAGCCCGAGGCCGCGCAGCAGGAAGCCGGACAGGACAAGGCGCGCAAATCCACGATGACAGGCGGCGCCGAGCGGACGCAGAATCTCTATTTCCCCGTCACTCTGACGCCTGGACAGACGACGATCGGTGGCGACGAAGCCTTGCCGATTTCCAACGGCATGGCGGTGACGGTCGAAATCAAGACCGGCGAGCGTCGACTGATCGACTATATTTTCTCGCCACTGGTGGAAGTCGGTTCGCGCGCGCTCAAGGAGCGCTGAGGCCGCGTCTGGCGTCTCGCGTCGGTCGGGAAATCCGCCTCATCCGTGCTTGGTGGCGTCGCTCATGACGGCGGCGAAGGCCTTTTGTTGGTCGGGCGAGACCTCGCGCTGGTGCAATTGCTTCCACGCGTCGTAGGGCATGCCGTAGACTTCCATGCGGGTGTCGTCGATCGTCAGGCCGAGGCCGCGCGCGTCGGATTCCTCCTTCATCCATTTGGTCAGGCAGTTGCGGCAGAAGCCCGTGAGATTCATCATGTCGATGTTCTGCACGTCGACGCGCTTGCGCAGATGCGCGACGAGGCGGCGAAAGGCGGCGGCCTCGAGTTCGGTGCGGGTTTTTTCGTCCATGGTCATGTCGATATTCCGGTCTGGGGCGTCAGGGCCGGCGTCCGGCCCGGCTGCCGTGTGGCCTGATTATATGGGCCTCTTGCATGGCGAGTACAGGGCGCAGCGCATGGGCGACCCGCGCGGCGAAGGCCGACGCCGCGGCGGGCGTGGCGACAAGGTCCTGCCGCGCCTCGATGAGAACGTGAGCGAGGCCGGGGATGGTGGCCAGATCATACAGTGTGTCGCCCTCAAGCGCGCCGTCGTAGGGCTCGTTGTCGCCGACGACAAAGCCGTCCGCGCGCAGGCTTGCCATCAGCGGCGCGGCGATGCGCGAGTCTTCATCCCAGAGGACGGCGATGTCCCATGGGCGCGGGCAGGTCTTCCACACAGGCGTGAAGGAATGCATGGAAATGATCGCCGGGATGGGCCTCGCCGCCGTCATCTCGGCGATGAGCGCCGCGACAGCGGCCCGATAAGGCCGCCAGTAGAGGAGGCGCCGGCGCTCGATCTCGGCCGCGTCGGCGCAGGCGTTGCCAGGAATGATCGCGCCGTCGGACAGCCGCATGACGAGGGTCGGGTCGTCCGCGCCGCGATTGGGATCGATGACGAGCCGCGAAAAGCGCGACAGGACGGCAGGTGCGCCGAAGGCCGCCGCCAGCGACCGGGTCAGATCGGCCGCGCCGATGTCAAAGGCGATATGACGGGCGAACTGCGTGGCGGGCAGGCCGAGGTCCCCCAGTTCCGGCGGAACCGCGTTGGACGCGTGGTCGCAGATGAACAGCGCGCCCGCGTCGGCCGCGCCCGGGATGATCTCAACGGATTCTGTCACGACCCTGTCCATGCGCCCGCTTTCGTCAATCCGGATTGGCTCGTCAAATAGCGGTGATCCCGCCTGAAGATGACGTGAACGGGGACGACCCCGAGGACGGGGCCGGCCGCCCGCGTTGACTATATCGCCCGCGCGCCGAATATGGACCGCGAATCAACCTTATCCGTTTCACTCGTCCAGTCCCTCGCGCCCCATGTCTTTTTTCCCCCGACGCCTTGCCCTCGCCGCGCTGCTGGCCGTCCTCGCGGCGCCGGGCGTCGCGCGCGCCGATTTCCGCATCTGCAACAACAGTTCCGGCCGCGTCAGCATCGCCGTCGCCTATACCGATGGTCAGGCCTGGATCAGCGAAGGCTGGTGGAATCTCAAGAGTTCCGACTGCGAGGTGCTGCTGCGTGGAACGCTGGCGGCGCAGTTCTACTATGTCTATGCGATGGACGAGCGCGGCGGCGAGTGGAAGGGCAAGGCCTTCATGTGCACGCGCGACCGGGAATTCCGCATCGAGGGACGCGAGAACTGCCTGGTGCGCGGCTATGACCGCACGGGCTTCCTCGAAATCGACACGGGCAAGGA
>CAISJZ010000060.1 GCA_903885755.1 uncultured Hyphomicrobiales bacterium
GGATGGATGCGCGAGGGCACGAGGAAGTCGCGCGCGCCCTCGGGGCTCGACGCGGTGAGAATGGGAGTGGCGAATTCGTTGAACCCCGCCGTCTTCATGCGCGTGCGCATGGAGTCGACCACCTTGACGCGCAGCATGATATTGCGATGCAGCCGTTCGCGGCGCAGATCGAGGAAGCGGAACTTCAGGCGCGTTTCCTCGGGGTAGTCCTGATCGCCGAAGACCGGAAGCGGCAGTTCGGCCGCCTGCCCCAAAACCTCGACGGAGGTAATGTAGAGCTCGACCTGGCCGGTCGCCATGTCGGCGTTTTCCGTTCCCGCCGGGCGCTTTCGGAGCTTGCCGTCGAGCCGCACCACCCATTCGGCCCTGAAGGTCTCGACCTGCTTGAAGGCGGGCGAATCCGGATCGGCGACGCACTGGGTCATGCCGTAGTGGTCGCGCAGGTCGATGAACAGCACGCCGCCATGATCGCGGATGCGGTGACACCAGCCGGAGAGGCGAACCTCCTGCCCGACAAGGGCTTCGCTGGGCTGGGCGCAGGTATGCGTGCGGTAGGGGTGCATGATCGTTCCAGATGAGCGCGCGGGAGGCGTCCGCGCCGTGATTTGGCCGCTGTGTAAGCGAAAACCCGAGCCGGGGGAAGCCGGAGGGGAACCAGCGCGGGAGAAACGGGAACAAGATTCCCTCATCCTGAGGAGCATGCGAAGCAGGCGTCTCGAAGGACGAGGGAACCTTTGCCCGCATTGATCCATCACCCTCGTGGTTCGAGACGGCCCGTTCCGGGCCTCCTCACCATGAGGGTGAGGAATGATCGCTTACGCCTCGCCGATTGATCCCGCGCAATGCGGCTCGTGGCCCGGTTCGGCATCCTGAACCCACGAATCGAACCCGGGAGTTCGCGCGATGATGTGGATGCATGGTTGGGGCGGCTATGACGGTGGCCCGATATTCGGCATGGGGCCGTTCATGGGCCTGTTCTGGTTTTTGCTGCTGGCCTTCGCGCTGTGGGGCGTCTGGAAGGTTCTGCCGCTGACCGACAATTCCATCGGTAGCGCGCTCAGGACGCTTGAGGAGCGCTTCGCTCGCGGCGAAATCGACAAGTCAGACTTCGAGGAACGCCGGCGGGTGCTGCGGGGCTGACGCCGGAAAACGATGGAGTGGACACATAAAAGCCCGGCGCGTGACGCCGGGCTTTTTCGTGTTCGGGCCTAGAGCGTTCCCTCCCGACCTTGAGGCCGGCTGTTTCGGGATCAGCGGTGCGTGCGGTCGCCGCCCGGCTGCTGCCCGCCCATCTGGCGGCCCTGCTCCTTGTTCGCGCCGCCCTGCTGGCCCGGCTGATGGCCCTGCTGGTTCTGCTGGCGCTGCGCCTCGCGTTTTTGCGCGTCATCCTGACGCGAGGGTTGGCCGGATTGCTTCTGGTTGCGATCGTTCGACTGGTTGCTCATGATCTGGCGCCTTCATGTGGGGTCGATGGATCGGCCCTTGCGCTCCCCAGACCTCAAGCCTCGCCCCGAAAAGCGGCCATCGCAAGTCAACAAGTGTGATCATTTCGTGGAGGCGCGAGCGCGGCGGGGCGGAGTGGAGTGGGCGAAACATGGGAGTTGCGTTGACTCGCTAATTGAAAATCCGGAGCTTCGCGGTAGGATTGGCCATGCGCCGCAAATCAACCATTTCAGCAATGCTGCCCAATCCTCATCCCGGCGAAATTCTGTCCGAGGATTTCCTGAAACCGATGGACCTGAGCCAGTCGGCGCTGGCGCGCGCCATTAGGATCGCGCCCCGCCGCATCAACGAAATCGTGCTGGGCAAGCGCGCCGTCACCGCCGACACTGACCTTCGCCTCGCGCGTTATTTTGGCCTGTCCGAAGGGTTTTTCACGGGGTTGCAAACCGACTACGAACTGATGGAGCAGCGCCGGAAAATGGGCGCGACGCTGGAGAAAATCAGGCCAAGGGCGGCGTGAATTACTCCTCGCTATTCCAGTTCTGCGATCCGTTTCCCAAAGCGGAACGTCAAATTTGGGCCATCAACTATGACATCATCAATCTCGAAAAGCGCCACATAGCCCAGCCTTTCAAAGGCCAGCAATTCGTCGAGAACTTTGTCCTTGGTGAGAATCGCGCGTTTCTTTGTTTTCAGAGCCCCAATAAACTCGATCCACTTTCCCTCTTCCGGACGTGCATTTGGATCGTGATAAAAGCCGCCTTTGCGCCACCAATATTCATGCACGCACGGGAAGGCTTCCCCATCAATGGTTGCAAACCATGAACCTCTTGAGCCAATCGCCTTTTTCTTCACATCATCTCTCCTTTCACATCCTGAACACCCCGAACCGGGTCTCCTCGACCGGCGCATTGAGGCAGGCGGAAAAGGCCAGCGCCAGCACGCGCCGCGTCTCGTGCGGTAGGATGATCCCGTCGTCCCACAGGCGCGCGGTGGCGTAATAGGGCGAGCCCTCGCGCTCGTAGGTATCGCGGATCGGCGCCTTGAAGGCCGCTTCCTCCTCCGCGCTCCACGCCTCGCCACGCGCGTCCATGCCGTCGCGTTTGATCGTCGCCAGCACGCTGGCGGCCTGCTCGCCACCCATGACTGAGATGCGCGCATTGGGCCAGGTAAACAGAAACCGCGGCTCGTAGGCCCGCCCGCACATGCCGTAATTGCCCGCGCCAAAGGAGCCGCCGACAATCAGCGTGATTTTTGGCACTTTCGCGCAGGCGACGGCGGTGACGAGCTTGGCGCCGTCCTTCGCGATGCCGCCGGTCTCGAACTCGCGGCCAACCATGAAGCCCGAAATGTTTTGCAGAAACAGCAGGGGAATGCCGCGCTGGCAACACAGTTCGATGAAATGCGCGCCCTTGAGCGCGCTTTGCGAAAACAGGATGCCATTGTTCGCGATAATTCCAATCGGCATTCCA
>CAISJZ010000061.1 GCA_903885755.1 uncultured Hyphomicrobiales bacterium
GCCGCCAGCTCCCGAGGTCTTTGTACCAGCACTTTCCGCGCGGTCGGCTTCGCAATCCGGGCCAGCTACGCCGCCCGCGCTAGCGCGGAAGCCAACCTTGAACTAACATTTCAGGTGGACCCATCAGTGGGGGCCGATCAGGATGGTTTCTAGGGCGCCATGCATTTCTGTCTGATCAAAAAGAGAGCGGTTAGCTGAAAACGTCGGCGGTTTCTGATCGAGCCTGCACATAGGCTAGGCCTGCCCTCGCCTGTTTGGCGCCCATTGACGCGGCAATGCCAACATGCGCTGGCATGGTGGTTGCTGCTCCGTGACAATCGAGACGCGCCGCCGCGCCCGGCGCGATAACGCGCGATCATCCACCGGAGCCATGAGCATGTATCCCATTGACGCGCTTGTTCGGGACCTTGGCGAGGTTCCCTCGACAACCGATCCCGCGATTATCAAGCGAAAAAGCCGCGATCATTTCGTTATCAGTCCGCTTCTACGTTCCGCGCTTTCGGGTAATCTGGCCGACATCGTCGTCTCGCCGCGGACAAAGACCGAAGTCAGCCTCTCGGTCGCCGCCGCCGTTCGACATCGAATTCCGATCACGCCCCGGGGAGGCGGCACCGCCAATTATGGTCAGAGCGTTCCGCTGCATGGCGGCGTCCTGCACGACATGATCGACTACAATCGCGTCATTTCCATTGGCGATGGCGTTATCAGGGCAGAGGCGGGCGCCAACATGGCGATCATGGACGCGCAAGCGCGAAAAGCCGGTTGGGAGTTGCGATTGCACCCCTCCACGATTGCCACATCGACGATCGCCGGCTTTATCGCGGGCGGCAGCGGAGGTCTCGGCAGCGCCATGTATGGGATGTTGCGCGATCGCGGCAATATTTCCGCCCTTGAGGTCATGAGCGCCGAGGAACAACCGCGCCTGATCGAGATGACCGGCGATGATCTCGAGCTCGTTCATCATGCCTATGGCGCCAACGCGATTATCACCGAGGTCGCGATGCCGCTCGCGCCCGCGTGGTCATGGCGCGAGTGCATCGTCGCGTTCGCGGATTTCGCTTCGGCCCTGCGCTTCGGCGAGCGTCTCGTGCGGGAGACGGGTATCGTCAAGAAAGTCTCGTCGGTCCATGAGTGGCCCATTCCAAAACTCATGCGCGAATTGCGCGATGTCGTGCCGGAGGGGCGCTCTATGGTCATCTGCCTGATCGCCCAGCCATGTTTCGCGAGTTTTCAGTCGATGGTTCATGAATTTAGCGGTGACATCGTCGCCGACAATGGAACGGGCGAAAACCCCTTTGGCGCGCCGCTGTTCGAGTTTGTTTACGGCCACGGTCTGCGACAGTTACAGAAGACCAATTCAGCTTACACCGGACTTCAGGGCATGTTTCGTGGAGCGGAACTTTTCGGCTCCATTGAGCGTGTGCGAAGCGCGGTATCGCGCGATGAACCCATGCGTCTCGAAATCTTCTGGAGCGAGGGCGAGATCGTCGCCATGGGGTCGCCCTTGATCTCCTATCGCGACGCCGCGCAAATGGCCGAGATGGTCGCGCTGATCCAGGCGAGCGGCGGCGTCGTCGCCAACTCCCACGCGACAGGCGTGCACGAGGTCGGGATCAAGCGAATCACGACGCGCGACGTGGATTTCAAGCGCGAGATGGACCCCTTTGGACTTCTCAATCCTGGCAAGCTGAATCTCGACGGCGTGAAGACTTCCACGCTCCAGACGGCGGGATGGAAGTTTCGGGCCCGCGCCTGAATCGCGCTCGGTGGCGAAAAAAAGGCCCGACCGCTCGGGGGAGCGATCGGGCCGCGCATCTCGCTGGAGGACGAGGCGCTGGGGCTGACGCCAAAGGGAGGGAAAGCGCCAGTCCAGACCATGTTCCGGGTTCGCCGTGAAGCGAGCCGGGAGAATTGATGAACTCAGAACTTGACGCTGACGCCGGTTGTCCACGACGATTCCGTGCAGCTCGTGTTGCCCACGCCGACGCAGACGCCATTCGTACGATCGAGGCCGAACTTGTTCTGCCAATAGCGATAGCCAACCCAGACATCGAAGAAATGCGAATACTGGGCGCCCAGGACCATTTTGGCGAGATCAAGCGACAGTTTTTGCTGACTGTTGAATTCGGTCACCGTCTGAGGCTGGGTCGCCAAGGGAACCAGGTTGCTGACGCCCGTGCCCTTTGGACCATAGAAGTTGGCGTAGCCACTGAATGTCAGCGGGAAGGCATCGGGCAGGAACCCGAGATCCATCGCGTAGTTCATTTCCAGGGCCCAGGTGCCATTGTAGTTCGTATTGCCATCGGTAGGCCCGTTCACGCCGCCGAAAACCGCCGGCATCAGGAACGAGTTGTGGTTCCATTCCTTGTAGAACAGGGGCGAAATGTTGAAGTGACCCTTGTAGGGGAGCCCGAAGGTGAATTCGAGACCCGCGACAATGTCGCGCTTGGCCGGCGCCAGGAAGTTGTTTTCCGTATTGGCGTCGCCGCCAACTTCAAGCGACACGTCCAAAAGCGGCCCCATACTGAAGGCTTTGGTATGGAAGAGTTCATTGAATCCCAAGGTGCTGCGGAACAGGCCGTAGATTTCGGTCGCGCCCGCGCAACCGACAAACCCGCCCGGTCCACCGCATGGCGCGGACGGGTCCTTGGCGGTCGACTTCAGCAGATCGATGGTGAAGAAGTTGGTGCCGTAACCCCACACGTCGAAATGGGTGAAATTCAGCACGGTCTTAGGAAAGGTGCTGCCGCTCGCGTTGAAGACGCCCGGATCGGTGGCGTTGAACTGATAGGACAGGCTGACCGTGTGGTCGTGGACAAAAAAGAACGGCGCCGGCGCCGGCGCCGCTGGCGCCGATTTGGTGTTCGGCATGTCGGCCGCCTTAGCCCCCGACAGCCCCGCGACAACCGCAATGGTCGCCGCCAATAGTACTCTGGATTTCATGTGTGCCCCCGCGCATGGGATTGAAGGAACTTGCGTTTCGTCAGTTCCCGGTGGAGCCACGTTGGCCAAGAAATCCCGTTTTATGAAGGTCAAATAAGTGTCATACGCGCTTCAAAAGCCCGCAACGCGGCGCGCAAGTGTGCACTTCAGCTTATGTTTCGCGCGACCTCGCCGTTTGGTCGTGCATTGATGCAAAAATGCAACGGTCGAGTATCCGTGTCGATTAAGTTGGATGTTTATTCAGCGCTGACCACGAATCGATAGGCGATGAACTAATGCCTCCAACAGGGGGGGGCGGTTGCCTGGGCGCGTTCAAGGTTAAATCCGCGAGTTCTTTTCACGGCGCGCGCGGCGTGCCATGGTCACGCCTTTCAGGGGCAATAGTTCCCGATCAACAAGGTTTTTCCCGATGATGGCTCCACTGGCTTCGCGCGCTGAAAAGCTGAAGCAGGGCAAAGCCCTGCGCCGCCGTATTCCACGAGAATCGCATGCCGGCTCCAAGGATTTGCGGACGCGCGACGCCGTCGCGATCCTGGCCGAAAGCGATGCGGATCGCGTGCCCGAACTCATCCCCGAGCGCTACACGCGCATGACCGCTAACCCCTTTGCGTTCCTGCGGGGCGCGGCCGCGGTCATGGCCGAGGATCTTCGCGAGCACCCCATGGTGGGCATTCCCGTTCAGGCGGGGGGCGACAGCCATCTCATGAATTTCGGCGCCTTTGTCACCCCCGAGGATAACATTCTGTTCGACGTGAACGATTTCGACGAAACCCTGCCAGGCGTCGATTTCACCGTTGATCTCAAACGCCTCGCGGCGAGCGTCGCCGTGGCCGCGCTGAGCGCCGAGGCGTCTAAAAAACGTGCTCGGGCGCTGGCGGCCTCAACGGCGGCAGCCTATCGGGAGCACATGCTGGCGCTATCAAATCTGTCGCCAATGGAAATCTGGCATAGCCGCGTCGATCTTGAACAGGAACTCAAGGTCATCGAAAGCCGACCCTTGCGGCGCAAGCTCACCGCTGTCATCGCAACGGCGCGCGGCAGCGGGCTCGACAAGGATGACAACTTCCCCAATCTCGTGCGGGGTAAGGAGGCGCGCATCGCCGACAAGCCGCCGACGATCTTCCATCTCGACGCGCACGGAGACGCCAAGCATCGGCTCGACGCCGAGCGCGTATTCGGTCTTTATCGTCAGGTTCTCTCGCCCGAGCGCTTGCGCCTGTTGGAACGGTACCAATTGAAGGATCTCGTCTTCAAGGCGGTGGGCGTCGGTTCGGTCGGCACATTCTGCTGCGCCGGCCTGTTCATGTCCGGCGATGACGAGCCTTTGTTCCTGCAGGTGAAGCAGGCACAGCGCTCGGTGCTGGAACGGCTGGGCGGCGAACTCGCCTATAATGGCAACGAGGGCCAGCGCGTCGTCGAGGGCCAACGCATGATGCAGTCGGCCAATGACATTTTTCTGGGCTGGACGGAAGACATCGATACCGGACGTCAGTTCTACGTTCGCGTGTTGAAAAACCGGCGCCTCGGCGGCGTCAGCGATCTTGCCGAAACCGAGTCGCTGGAAGATTATGCGCGGCTGTGTGGGCGGACATTGGCGCGCGCCCACGCCCGCTCCGGCGATCCCGCGTCGATCGCGGGTTACCTCGGAAAAAGCAGCGCGATGGACGACGCGCTCGCGACTTTCGCGCTGTCTTACGCCGCGCAGACGGTCATTGATCACGCCGCGCTGGTTAAGGCGAAGGGCGCCGCGGTCGACGCCAAGGCGGCTGGCTAGCGTTACCGCAACGCGGCGACTGCCTTCTCGACTACATCTGGCGGCGTTTTCGCGATGGCGTCGGAATAACCCTGTACGATGTCGCCCGGCGTCGGATCGAATTCGAGGCCGCGCTTGTCGGCCATCTCGATCATCGCCGGCTCTTTCGCGATTTTCGCAAAGAGGTCGCGGAGATAGTCGATGCGCTCGGACGGCACTCCGGGCGGCGCGACTAGAGCGCGGCCGATCGCCGAGCCGGCGGAGGCGAAATCGATGACGTTGCGCGCCACGGGGTCATCGACGAGTTCCTGCATCAACGCCACATCGGGCAGTTCGCGATTGCGCTTGAGACCGGCCTGGATGACCGGAACGAGTTCGCCGTCCGCGATCTGCTGTTTGTGGGTGACGCGCCACGAATTCCAGGCCGACGACACCATGTCGATCTCGCCGCGCTCCAGCGCGACGGTGTATTCGCTGGCGCCGGGATAGCCGCAGATCATCTTGAACTTGAAACCGCCCATCGCCTTCAGCAGCGCGGGATACTGATAGCTCTGAGCGTTGGTGCCGGTACAACCGACAATGGTTTCCCGTTGCTTCATGTCATCGGGCGTCTTGGACGGTGAGTTGCGCCGCCGCATGAAGACCGAATTCGCCGAGGCGAACGACATGATGTAGCGCAGGTCCTGAACCCGCCATTTGCCGACCTCCGGCTCCATGAGCTGCGAGTTGCCGATCGTTTCCGGCAGCAGGCCAAGCACCGTCCCGTCGTGGGGCGCCTGCGAGTAGAACCAGCTCGTCGCCACGAGGCCGCCGCCGCCCGGCTTGTTCTCGACGATGACCGCCTTTACGTCGGGCAGGCGCGCCTTCAGCATGTCGGCGGCGAGGCGCGCATAGAAGTCATAGGACCCGCCGGGCGGGTGTCCGACAATGACCTTGACGATCTTGTCCTTGTAGAAGGCCTCGGGCGAAGGCGATTGAGCGAAAGCGGCGCCCGTCGACCCCGCGACGATCCCGGTCAAAACAATGATCGGCAGACTGTTCATGAAGCGCATGGCTTGGCTTTCGTTGGATCGTGAAACGTTTATCTCGCGCTGGAAATGGCGCGCCACGGCCCGAAAAGCTCATCAAGGGAAAACGAGCGAGGGATGATGGATTGTTCCTCCGCGAGCCGGATCGCCAGTTCAAGCGACGGCCGGATCGCCTCGATCCCCATGGGACGCATGTCCGGGCCCTTGAGCGGTCCCGCCGCTTCCTTCGAGCGCAACAACAGATTGTAGACCTCGCGAGCGAGGTCGGGGCGGCTATTGGCGAGCTTGGTTTTGACCACGAGCATGTGATTGATCGGAATGAGACCCGTCGCCGCGTGCCAGGCGGGGCCGGCCTGCGCCGCGTTTGGTATGACCGGCGCGATGCGCGGGTCGTCCGGCAGATCGTTGCCGAGGATCGCCGCGTCGACCTCGCCATTCATCAACATGTCGATAAGCTTGGCGCCCGCCGGCGCGCGACGCACGAACGAAGGTTCGGAATATTCGGCGAGATGCGCGCCCTCGGTGATGATCCAGTCGACTGAGTCGAGCTTCAATCCATGCTCGCGCATGAGGATGTTGCGCACCCAGGCGCCAGTTGTCTGCGTGTAGGCGCGCACTCCGACCTTTTTACCGACGAGATCGGCGGGGGTCATCGTCGCGTGAAATTCCTTGTTGAAAACGATGCAGCCATGTTGGTGGCGCGCCGCGAGCACGACGGGCAGCAGGATGATCGGCTTGCCATAGGTATGCGCCTGCAAGTAGGTGAACACCGCCATTTCACAGACATCATAGATCTGGTCGCGCGCCATCGGCGCGAAGGCGCGATGGATCGGCTCGACATCGATGAAGTCAAAGCTGACGAGGGGAGAAGACACCTTGCCTTCGAGCAGGGCCTTCGTGGTCGGATAGCTCTTGATCGCTGCGCGAAGCTGCGGAACCGGGGTCTCGGTGGTCATGAATGCCTCACTTCAGCGTGGGGTAGAGACGTTCGGCGGTTCCCGCCAGAATCATCGCCTGATCCGCGCGGTCGAGCACGCTCAGGACGTGCATCGTTTCCTTCAGGATGTCCGGGAGCGTCGCGGCGTGGGCGGGGAAGTTCGACCCCCAGAGGATGCGCGAGGCGCCAAAGGCGGCGACCAGTTTAGGCATGAAGGTGGCGGGAGTCGCCTGTCCGCTCTGGCAGTGCTCGACCGTGCGGCTGGTGATCTTGAGATAGATGCTGGGGTGTCGGGCGAGGTCGAACAGGCTCGAGGCCTTTACGTAGGGAGGGCCGTCGGTAATGACCGGACGGGCCAGATGGTCGAGCAGAAAGGCGGTTTCCGGAAACCGGGCGACGATCTTCAGCAGCAGCGGAATGCCATCGGCGGTCATCTGCACGGCGATGGGGAGCTTCGCCTTGCCGGCCTTTTCCCAGATCGGAAAGGCGCGCTCGTCGTCAAGCCAGGTCTGCTGGCCCGGCATGGTGCTGCCGGTGGTGAAGACGCGCAGACCTGTCATGCCGCGCCCGACCCAATGGTCCATCTGCTGGAGTGCGTCGGGCGCAAGCGGGTCGATGGAGAACACGCCGGTGAACCGCTCGGGGAAGCGCGTGATAGAATCCGCGAGGTAGGAACTGTCGTGACCGTAAGCGGTTGAGGCCTGGACCACGGCTGCCTTGGCGACGCCGGCCTCGTCCATGGCGGCCAGAAGCTGCTCCGGCGTCGTTGGCCGCTCGGACGACCAGTCCGACTGCTTGCCGCCAATGGGCGCGAGGGGGTAGCGCGCGCGGTCCGGCGAGACCACGTGACAATGAACGTCTATAACTTTGAGATCGGTAAGCGACATTCCCCACCTTGCCTCCTGTTCGCGCGATCGGAACATTGCGAGCCCCGATCCGCACATGTCCTTTACCAAACCTGGACAGAAGACAACACAAATGAGTCGGCGCGCTCGAGACCGCAGCCGTCGCCGCCGCCATGCTATGACACGGGCAAACCAGCCTGCGCCGCGAGGTGCGCGA
>CAISJZ010000062.1 GCA_903885755.1 uncultured Hyphomicrobiales bacterium
GCGGCATGCTCTACAGCCTGCCCAGCCGGCATGTGACGGAGGGACCGTCGCGCGCGCCGCACCGGTCCTACCTCTACGCCATGGGGCTGACGAACGAGCAGATCCATCAGCCGCTGGTCGGCGTGGTCTCCGCCTGGAACGAAGCCGCGCCCTGCAATATCGCGCTGATGCGGCAGGCGCAGGCGGTCAAGAAGGGTGTCGCCTCGGCTGGCGGTACGCCGCGCGAATTCTGCACCATCACCGTCACCGACGGCATCGCCATGGGCCATGGCGGCATGAAGGCCTCGCTGGTGTCGCGGGAAGTCATCGCCGACTCCGTCGAATTGACGATGCGCGGCCATTGCTACGACGCCATGGTTGGCCTCGCCGGTTGCGATAAATCGCTGCCGGGCATGATGATGGCCATGGTTCGCCTTAATGTTCCCTCGGTCTTCATTTACGGCGGCTCCATCCTTCCCGGAACGTTCAAGGGCAAGCCCGTGACCGTGCAGGACCTGTTCGAGGCCGTTGGCAAGCATTCCGTCGGGCAGATGTCCGACGAGGATCTCGACGAGCTCGAGCATGTGGCCTGCCCGTCGGCCGGCGCCTGCGGCGCGCAGTTCACCGCCAACACCATGGCGACCGTGTCCGAGGCCATCGGTCTGGCGCTGCCCTATTCGGCCGGCGCGCCGGCGCCCTACGAAATCCGTGACGCTTTCTGCATGACCGCGGGCGAGATGGTCATGGAGCTCATCGCCAAGAATATCCGTCCGCGCGACATCGTCACGCTCAAGGCGCTGGAAAACGCCGCGACCGTGGTGGCGGCCTCCGGCGGCTCGACCAACGGCGCGCTGCATCTGCCGGCGATCGCGCACGAGTGCGGCATCAAGTTCGATCTGTTCGACGTCGCCGAAATCTTCAAGCGCACGCCCTACAACGCCGACCTGAAGCCGGGCGGAAAATACGTCGCCAAGGACATGTTCGAGGTTGGCGGCATTCCCCTGATGATGAAGACCCTGCTCGATCACGGCTTTCTGCATGGCGATTGCCTGACCGTCACGGGCCGCACCATCGCCGAGAATCTGGCGTCGGTGAAATGGAACGACGAACAGGACGTGATCTATCCCGCCAACCGGCCGATCACGCCGACGGGTGGCGTCGTTGGACTCAAGGGCAATCTGGCGCCCGAGGGCGCGATCGTGAAAGTCGCGGGCATGCCCGTTGACAAGCAGGTGTTTTCGGGGCCTGCGCGTTGCTTCGACACCGAGGAGGCGTGCTTCGAGGCCGTCACGAAGAAGCAGTACCGGGAAGGCGACGTTCTCGTCATTCGCTACGAGGGTCCCAAGGGCGGACCCGGCATGCGCGAAATGCTGGCGACGACGGCGGCGCTCTACGGGCAGGGCATGGGCGACAAGGTGGCGCTCATCACCGACGGACGTTTTTCCGGCGCGACGCGCGGTTTCTGCGTCGGCCACGTCGGCCCCGAGGCCGCGGTCGGCGGTCCCATCGCGCTGCTCAGGGACGGCGACATTATTTCGCTCGACGCCATCAAGGGCACGCTGACCTGCGATGTCAGCGAGGCTGATTTCGCCGAGCGCCGCAAGGCCTGGAAGCCGCGCGAACACGAATATGGGTCGGGAGCGATCTGGAAGTACGCCCAGACGGTTGGCAACGCCAGGGACGGGGCTGTCACCCATCCTGGCAAGAACGGCGAAAAGCACATCTATGCGGACCAGTAATCGTATCGCGTTTCGTTTCGTTGTCTTTTGCGGGGGCGTGCTGAGCGTCGCGAGCGCCTACGCGCTCGATGACGTGAAGACGCCCGCCGGCGACAGGACGGCGATGCAGATGTTCAAGGACCCGCGACAGGCGATGTCGCAGTTCCTGCGGGATTATCCCCGGGAAGGAGCCGCGGGAACCTCACTGGAAGCCTTGCGCTACGCCGCCGACGGCGGCGAGCCGCTGGCGCGCTGGAAGCTGGGCGCGATGTACGCCTCGGGCGACGGCGTGAAGCGCGATGATTCCAGAGCATACGAGTATTTCCTGAAAATCGTTCAGGCCTATGACGAGGCCGAGCCGTCGCCGCGCGAACGCGGCATCGTCGCGAGCGCCTTCGTCGCCGTCGGCGCCTATGCGTTGAATGGCATTCCTGGCGCACAGATTGATCGCGATCCGGATCGCGCGCTGCGCATGTTCACCGTGGCCGCGACCGAATTTCGCGATCCCAACGCGCAATACAATCTCGGTCGCATGTATCTGGACGGGGAAGGCCCGCGCAAGGACGCGCGGCGCGGCGCGCAGTGGCTGCGGCTCGCGGCCGACAAGAACCACATGGAAGCGCAGGCGCTGCTCGGCCAGCTTTACTTCGACGGCGCCGACGGCGTGGCGCGGCAACGCGCGATGGGCCTGATGTATCTCACAATGGCGCGCGAGGCGGCCGGCGACCGCAAGGCGAACCATTGGATCGTCGATTCCTACAATCGCGCCATGGATGTCGCGAGTGGCACGGATCGACAGGCGGCGCTGGCCTATCTGCGCGATCATCTGGATGGTCGGCGCTGAATTTTCCAGCAATTGCTTGCGTTCAAAAAGCCGGCCTCGCGCCGGCTTTTTGTTATCGTGATCGATTTTATCGCTCCGACATTAACGAATGACCTGAAGCGCGAACAGGCCATGCACGAATCAGCTTTTATCAACCGTTGCGCCCATGTTCCCGCGAGATGTCGCGCACGTCGCGAGGTGGCATACAATCTGTAGACGCGGCGCCATCGCGCATTCGGCCGCGCGGGTGCTCTTCAGCATGCGCGCGTTAACCAATCGCGTCATTTTGAAGCGCGCCCTGACATGCCTAGTGTTTGCCGCGGGACGAAGGAATCGCCTCGCGTTAATCCCTGGCATGAAACCGGAACAGGCCATGGACGAATCACTGTTACGCCGATGTTCCCGGCTGTTCCTTCCGCATGTCGTGGCTGAAAAAATATTTGCACGCTATTAGGCTCCCGTGCGTTCCAGCTTGGTCGCGCGAATTCGACGCGAGCATTAACCCTTCATCCCGTTATGACGCATCGGGGCGGCGCCTGGAATCGCAATTGAAATCCGTGGAATTCGCTCAGACTTGCACGCGCTTATCGCACTGGCGTTAACACTTGGCCCAGTGAGTGAACAGGCCGTGCACGAATCACTTCCATGCGCGGGTTCTCCACTGTTCCCACGACATCTGGTAGCTTGATCAATCACGGGGACGGCGTTTGGCGCGACTTTGACGGAACGCCCGCGTGTTTGGCGCGCGCGTCTTCACACATCGGTTCAAAATGGCGCGCAAGCGAGGGACGCTCGCTTATGATCCGCCGACGATCTTCGCGCCCGCGGGTTGGGCCGCGCCCAGATTTTCCCGCAGGCGCTGATAGGCGCGCTCATAGCGGCGGGCCTGCGGAAACATTCGCGCGCGTTCGATGGCGGCGACAA
>CAISJZ010000063.1 GCA_903885755.1 uncultured Hyphomicrobiales bacterium
CCAGGCGCGTTTCCGTCACCCACAGGTGGCTTTGATGAGAGAGAATCACGCCCTTGGGTACGCCGGTCGACCCCGACGTATAAAGAAACATCGCGGGTTCGCGCGGCCTGGGGATCACCGATTCGAAGTCGCCCGGGTTCAGAAAGGGCTCGAAGGCTTCGACGTCCGAACCACCGAATTGCACGACAGGCAACCCTTCCGGGCAGGCGGCGCGGCGCGGCGGGTCACACAGAACCATCTTCGCGTCGGCGTCGGCGATGATGAAGGCGATTGTCTCGCGCGGAAATTTGAAATTGACGGGCACGGCGACCATGCCCGCGCGCATGACGCCAAAGACCGTCGCCAGATATTCCGCGCGATTGGCGGAAAGGATAGCGACGCGGTCGCCACGCGTCAGTCCGCGCGCGAGAAGCCCGCGAGCGACGCCGCGCGCCATCTCATCCATGGCGGCATAGGTGAACGACCGTGGGCCATCCTCGCCGCCCAGATCGATCAGCGCGACCTTTTCCAGATCGCGATCCCGTCCGATCAGATCGCCAAGGTTGAAGAAGGCGGTCACGCGCCGCTCACGCCTTGGGCGGCGCGGTGAAATAGGTTCCGCGACCGCTCGCCAGAAGTTTTCCCGCGCCATCATAAACATGCGCCTCGGCGGTGGAGAACTGGCCACCCGCGCGCACAATGCGCCCCTTGATGGTTAGGTCGCCAGGCATGGCCGCCGCATGATAATCAACGCGCATGTCGACCGTCGGAACGCCGCGCCCGGTGCGCTTCACAAGCGCCCAATCCGCGGCCAGATCGACCAGCGCGGCGAGAATGCCGCCGTGTGTGTAACGCCGGTCGGGATTGACCACCCATTCCTCGCGCCATTTCGCCTTGAGGTCGATGCCATCATCGTGAAGTTCGAGGACCTCGATCCCGAGCCACTGGTGGAATGGCGCGCGGATCAGCAGCTTTTGCACGTCGTCGCGCGTGATGGTCTCGCTCATTTCCAAACCTTTTGGGTATCAGGGGGTGATGACGACCTTGCCAATGACCTTGCGGTCCTGAATGAGGCGCAGCCCCTCGGCGGCGCGCTCCAACGGCAAAACAACGTCGACGAGCGGCTTGATATCGCCAGTCTGGATCATTTTCATCAGGCCGGCGAGATCATCATCATAGAAACTGTTGGAGCCGATGATTTGTAGCTCGAAGCTCCAGACGTAGCGCAAATCCTCCTTGGGGTCGTGACCCGCGGTCGCGCCACAAACGAGAATCTTGCCGCCGCGCTTGACGCAACGAAGCGTCGGCGCCCAGGTATCGCCGCCGGTGAAATTGATCACGACATCGACGCCGCCTTCGTAGGAGCGGCGTTGCGGCTTGCCATATTTTTCAATGGCCCATTTGGAGAAGTCAACCTTGGTGTAGTCGATGGTCTCGTCCGCGCCGATCTGGCGCAGCCGCGCCATTTTCTCCTCGCTGCTCGCGCAGGCGATGACATGCGCGCCGAGCAATTTCGACAGCACGACGCAGCCCGTGCCGACGCCGCCGCTGGCGCCAAGGATCAAAACCCTGTCACCCTTCTTGATCGTATTGTGAGTAATCAACATGCGATGCGCGGTGCCATAGGCGACTGGCAGGGACGCGGCATCCTCGAAGCTGACCCCATCGGGCATTTTGATAAGCTGGTCGGCCGAGACAAGGCAATATTCGGCCATGCCGCCATCAAACATTTCGCCCATCAATCCCTTCTTCTTGTTGACGGGATTGACGAGAACGCGATCCCCGACCTTCCAGCCGGCAACTCCGGCGCCAACTTCCGCGACTTCGCCGGCAAGATCGAGCCCTATCACGACAGGCAGTGGCACCTTGATGCCGGGCATGCCCTTGACCGTGAAGACGTCGTGATAATTGAAGGAAGACGCACGAACACGCAGGACGACATGTCCGTCCACGACCAAGGGGCGAGGATAATCGGTCACGACTTCGAGATTCTCAAGCCCGCCGTGCTGGCGCAACAGCAGGGCCTTCATTGTCCGTGCATCCGTCAAAATCGATACTCCCGATTGTCCCGCGGCCTCGGCCCGCGAGAACCGTCGAAAAACAGTAACATGCGCCATCCCGGAAAAAAAGTGTTGCCAAGGCATCCCCACGCCCAGCTATTGTGCGCCGACTTCAAACTCGCAACGACGCATACGAGGACTTCGATGCAGGAAACCTTCAGGGATTTTCTCGACCGGCTGCGAGAGGCCGGCGAACTGGTCGATCTGCGCCAGCCCGTCGATATTCGCCATATCGCCACGCTTGTCGACCAGTCGCCAAAGGCCCTGATGTTCCACAATGTCATTGGCTACGACATGCCCGTGGTATCCGGCATCATTCGCTCGCGCGAGCGCGCTATCATGTCGCTCGATTGCGCCGATTACGGCGAGATCGAGCGCAAGCTACAGAAGGCGATCGATTCGCCCATCCCGCCCATTCGCGTCAACACCTCGTCCACGGCGGAAGTCACGATGAGCGGCGATGAGGTCGATTTGTTCAAACTGCCTATCCCGATGTCGTCAATCTACGATGGCGGGCCGATGATCACGGCGGGCGTCGTCATCGCGCGCGATCCGGAACTTGGCTACAACAGCGGTATCTATCGCTTCATCGTCAAGGAAAAATCCCTGACGGGCATTGATATCGTCACGCCCAACAATATGCGCATGTTCGCCGACCGGGCGTTCAAGGCCGGGCGCCCGCTGCCGATCTCCATCAGCATTGGCACGCATCCCTTCGAAATCATGGGATCGGGGTACCGCGCGCCGATCGGGGTCGATGAGATGGCCATCGCCGGCGGCATTCGTGGCGCGCCCGTCGCGCTGGCGCCCTGCAAGACGATCGACCTGCCCTATATCGCGGATTCCGAGATCGTGCTGGAAGCGGAAATCCTGCCGACCGGCTGGACCTGGCCGGAGGGACGCTTTGGCGAATTCACGCGGCTCATGGGCGGCCTGCACTGGAACCCGCTGGTGCGAATCAAGTCTATTTCCCACCGCAAGGACGCAATCTATTACGCCCTGCACATGCCATGGGAAAACACCTGGCTCGCCGCGCCGACCCGCTACGCCGCCATCCGGCAAGCGCTGAAGAACGCTGGCGTCATCGTCAAGGGCATCAACGTCACGCTCGGCGGTTGCGCCTTTTGGCACGCCGTCATTTCCATCAAGAAGCAGCCTGGGGAAGGCAAGAACGCTCTTCTGGCGGCGCTGTCGGTCATGGACCTGAAGCATGTGGTCGTCGTCGACGACGACATCGACGTATTCGATCCCATCGACGTCGAATGGGCGATCGCCACACGCGTGCAGGGCGACAAAGACGTAATGATCGTGACCAACGCGCGCGGTAAACCGCTCGATCCGAGCCTGCCGCCAACGCCCGTCGGCGTCGTGCCAACGACCGCCAAGATCGGCATCGACGCGACAATCGCCGAGGGTATTCCCAAGGAGCGTTATGAGCGCATCGCCTACGCTTACGCGGACACGGCGAAGATCGCTGACTACGAAAAGGGCAAGACCGACAGTCCCGGCGCGGCGGGCAACGAAGCAGCGGTCGAGGCGCTGGCGAGCGAAATTCTGGCGGTCATCGCGGAAAAGCCGCTGTACTACACCGCGATCGCCGAGCGCTTCGCCAGCCACGACTTCCGAACGGTGGCGCGGGCGATCGGACATCTGCACACGATTGAAAAGCTATGGCAGGACCCTGAAGGCCGCATGTGCGAGCGCGGCTCGAAGTTCGCCGCCAGGCCGCCGCAAAAATGATTTGACGGCGCGCCGTCAGCGGCCCGCCGCATAACCCTGCATGCCCCGCGGGTTGGCGGCGGCGCGGCGGCGAACGCCATCGCGCGAGGCCGCCGTCAGCCGGCCCTCGGACCAGGCTGGCCCGACCTCGACGATGTGGCCGCGCCGGCGCAATTCTGCGATCGTCGCCTCGCCGACGCGGCTCTCGACCACAAGCACGCCGGGCCGCGACGTTCGCGGCCAGAATGAAATCGGGAAATGCTCGGAGTGCCACGCGGGCGCGTCGATCGCCTGTTGCAGGTTATGGCCCGCGTGAATGTAGCGCAGCAGGAACTGGTTGATCCATTGCTCCTGCTGATCGCCGCCGGGCGAGCCCCAGACCAGATGTGGCTCGCCATCGCGATGCGCCAGCGTCGGCGTCAGGGTTGTTCGCGGCCGCTTGCGCGGCGCGAGCGCGGCGGGATGATCGGCGTCGAGCGAGAACATCTGCGCGCGGGTGCCAAGCGGGAAACCCAGCTTCGGGATCACCGGCGAGGATTGCAGCCAACCGCCCGAGGGGGTCGACGACACCATGTTGCCGTGCCTGTCGATAATGTCGAAATGGACGGTATCCCCGCGCGCCTCGCCGAGCGCGCCGACCGTCGGCTCGCCAGAACCGAGATTTCCGACGGCGATCCGCGCGCTCGCGTCGCCGCGGGCATCGACGCGCCCGCCGAAGCCGGGAATGTCGCCGGGCCGCAATTCGAGGCTCGCCGTCTCGCCCACCAACGCGCGGCGCGCATTGGTATAAGCGTCGGACAACAGGACTTCGCCGGGTATTCTTGAGAAGTCGGGGTCGCCGTAGAATTTCTCGCGGTCGGCGAAAGCGAGCTTGGCGCATTCAACCTGGAGATGAATGAAATCGGGTCCCGCCGGGTCGAGACCATCGAGATCAAATCCCTTGAGGAGGGCCAGCATCTGCAACTGCGCTGGCCCCTGACTCCAGAAGCCGCCCTTGCAAACAGTGAAGCGGCCATAGTCGTACGTCACGGGCGCCTCGACCCGCGGCGTCCAGCCCGCGATATCATCGGCGGTGAGCAGACCGCCATGTGGCTCGCCCGACGTATCGATCAGTTTTTGCGTCCGACAAAATCGATCGATTTCCTCGGCGACAAAACCACGTGACCAAAGCGCGCGCGCGCGTTCGATCTGCTGGTCGCGATTGCCGCCGGTCGTCGCCTCCCGCAGGATGCGCGCGTAGGTTTCCGCGAGGCCCGCGTTGACGAACATGGAGCCCGGTTGGGGAATGGCGCCACCCGGCATGAAAACCGCGGCGGACGTTGGCCAATGATCCCGGAACAAATCCGCCACGGTCTCGATGGTGGCGGTGGCGCGCTCGACGAGTGGATGTCCCTCGCGCGCATAAAATATCGCGGGCTCCAGAACATCGGCGAGGCCAAGCGTTCCGTAATCGCGCAATAGCAGCATCCATGTCTCGAAAGTCCCGGGCACGCAGGCGGCCAGAAGCCCGCTGCCGGGAACAAGATCGAGGCCAAGGCTCTCGAAATATCCGATGTTGGCGGCGGCCGGCGCGACGCCCTGACCGCAGATGACCTCCGTCCGGCCGCGGCGGACATCATGCAGAATGACCGGCACGTCGCCGCCCGGACCGTTGAGATGCGGCTCGACCACCTGCAAGGTGAAGGCGGTCGCAACGGCGGCGTCGAAGGCGTTGCCGCCTTTCTCCAGCATCGACATGCCGACCGCGGTGGCAATCCAGTGCGTGGACGTGACAACGCCGAAGGTCCCCTCGATCTCGGGGCGGGTCGTGAAGGGAATCGGGGCCATGCGCGCGACCTGTCGGGAGGGAGCCGGAAATCTTTTGACAGATTTCACGAATCGCGTCGCCACGGCAAGTCCGCGATGGATTCAACGAAGAACCATGCGCCAACGCCGAGTTCAGCGGGAAAAGCCGCGACGAGCAGTCGATCGCGGCGATCATGCGCCAGACCAGCCGATGTTACCCATGTTTCGATCACCGCGAGGTCGCGAACACGCAAGCCATAAGCCGCGATGTATGGCGGCGGCGGAGCCGAAACAGGCGCGCCAAGCTTCTGGAAGTCATCGGGGCCAATGAGCAGAACGCCGCCACGATCAAGGCGAATCAGAAGGCCGGATCGAACCGGCGTGACTTTCCTGCTGGAAAAACGCGCGAAGCGCGCCGCCGCTTCGCCGACATTGTCGACAACGATGACCGCATCAAGCAGCCCGATCACGCCATTGGGGTGCGAGAGCCAGCGGGGCTGCCAGACCGCGGCTTCGGTATGATGCGTGAGAAGCTGGACGCGCCCTTCCGCCATGTCGGCGGGTGCGACACGCGCCACGCTGAATGCGGCGATGTCCTCGCCGCGCCCGGTCGCGACAGGACGGCGCAATTCGACCAGCGGGCGCGTATGAAATCCTTCAGCCTCAAGTCTCGCGTGTTCGCGGCGCGCGTCGTCGGTCGCGAAGGCGACGAGATGCAAGCCCGTATAGACGTCCATCGCCGCGGCGAATTCGCGGCCGAGGGGCGTATCCGCCGTCTTGAAGAGAACCTCGATGTAGCCGCGATCGAGCATCGCCGTGACATTGCCCGTTCCCGTCGGCGTCGTGGTTCCGTCTGGCTGCTCGTTGACCTGCACGGAGACCGGCGCCGGCGCGAAGCCCGCGCGTAGCATGGCATTCGCCGCCGCCGAAATATCCGGCACGAAATGCCCGACGTGATCGAGGAACACTTCGTCGCGCAATGGCAGTTGTCGATCGGCTTCAGACCCTGTCGGCATTGCTTCCCGTCCGGCGGACTGGCGTGAAATAGCATTTTTCGTTGCGGAAGACGGCGTTGCATCTATACATATGGGCAACATCTGTTCAACGTGGACCGCGATTGACAACCCTCAGCCAAGTCACGAGCGATCTCGACGCCGCGTCGCGCACCGCGATCTCCGTCGATCACGTATCGAAGGTCTTTCCTCGCGGCGATGGCGAGGAATTCATCGCCGTGGACGATGTATCCTTCGACGTGGCGCAGGGCGAGATCGTCGCGTTGCTGGGGCCATCCGGATCCGGCAAGACCACCATTCTCAACATGGTCGCCGCGCTGATCGCGCCGGACGCCGGCTCGATCGACCTTTTGGGCGCGAGCGGGGCCGGCGTCGACTGGAGTCGTGTTGGCTATATGTTTCAGGACGACCGGCTGCTGCCCTGGCGGGTCGCCGTCGACAACATAGCGCTGGCGCTCGAAGCCGCGCCGATGGATCGCGCCGAACAGCGCGAGCGCTCGCGCGCCATGCTCGATCTTGTTGGCCTGGCCAGCTTCGCCAACTCCTACCCTCACGAACTGTCCGGCGGCATGCGAAGCCGCGTCGCCCTGGCGCGCAGTCTCGTGACACGGCCGGACATCCTGTTGATGGACGAGCCCTTCGGTCGGCTCGACGCGCAAACGCGCTCGACCATGCATGAACAACTGCTTGAAATTCATCGGGCAAGAGGCCTCGCCATTCTTCTCGTGACTCACGATGTCGAGGAAGCGGTCGTTCTGGCCCAACGGATTATCGTCCTGTCGCCGCGGCCGGGGCGCATCGCGCAAATCGTCGATGTCGATCTTCCGCGACCGCGCCTTGGCGACGCGAAAACCGCCGCCTTCGTGAATGATCTTCGAAACGTCGTTTCCAGCGTCTCCCTGTCAGGTGAACAGCCATGAAGAACTCGTCAGTCCGTTCGCTTTTCACCATGATTGCCATTCTCTCGGCCAGCGCGCCCACGTTCGCACAAGAGAAAATCAAGGTCGGCTACTGGTCGAGCGGCTTCAGCGTCGGATTTGGCGCGGTGCTCGAAGAGGGCAAATTTCTGGAAGCGCAAGGCCTCGCGCCAGAGTTTCTGAAGTTCAGCGACGTGAATGGCCCGACAAAGGCCCTGCTCACCCATTCGATCGATGTCGCCTTCGCCGCGCCTTCGGCGGGCGCGTTCACGCTCGGCAATCAGGGCGCGCCGGTAAACATCATTCTGGCGACGCAGATCGCCGAGGCGACTTTCGTGACGAAGGATGGGTCGCCGCTGCATTCGCTCGCTGATCTCAGGGGCAAGAAGATCGGGATGTCGCCGGCGGGCAGCGCGGCCTATGCGATCGCGACCGCGGTTCTCGAAAAGACCGCCGGCCTGAAAACGTCCGACTATACCGCGGTGCCGGGCAACGAAGGCCCGCTGCTTCGTCTGCTCCAACGGGGCGACATCGACGCGGCGGCCCTGCGCGCCGTGACCATCGCCTCGGCGCCGGACTTCAAATTTCAGTCGCTTGGCGGTCTCGTCGATGGCTGGAAGGCGCTGCTTCATACGACATCGGTTCCGATTCTCGGCGTTTCCATCATGCACAGGGATTTTCTGACCGCGCATCCCGACGCCGCCGTGAAATACGCGCGCGGAGTGATGGCCGCGACGAAATTTGGCGCGAGCGAACCGGACAAGGCTTCCGCCATTCTCGGTCATACGGCCAATCTCGATGCGCAGGACGCGACGTCCTACGTCAAGCTGTGGAACCAGATTTACATGGCTCGGCTTGAGCCCGAGGATGTCACGACCATGAAAGCCATGGCGGACATCTTCCGTGCCGCCGGCACGCTGGAAGGCGCCGTACCCGACACGATTTACGACACCAATCCCTATGAACAGGCCAAGCGCGCCCCGTGAGCGTTACCCGGAATACCGCGATACCTTCGCGGGGCATATGGACTTCGCTCGCGGCGCGGCGGGTTCTACTTGTCGCCATTATCCTGGTCGCGTGGCATTTCGCGGCGGCCTCCGTGCCCGTCTATGTGCTGCCCTCGCCGTGGCGTGTCGCGCAACGTATCTGGCTGCTGACCGCGAATGGCGATCTGCCGGGCAATCTCGTGACAACATTGCTGCGCGTTCTCGCGGGCTTCGCGATCGCCGTTGTGATTGGCGCGCCGGCGGGTTTGATTCTGGGCTCGAACAGAGCGATCGGCGAGTTCTTCGAACCGATCATTCCCGTTCTCAACACGGTGTCCTCGGCGATCTGGGCGATCTTCGCGGTGATCTGGTTCGGGCTGTCCGCGGCCACGCCGATTTTCGTGGTGTTGATGACCGCGCTGCCGCTGATCATCACCAACGTCTGGCAGGGCACGCAGGCGGTGAACGCCGATTTCGTCGAGCTTGCCCGAGCGCTGCGCCTGTCGCCAACCAAAACGCTAATCAAGATCTACGCGCCGTCAATCCTGCCCTATTTCTTTTCGGGCGCGCGACTGGCCTTCGGGTTTGGCTGGCGCGTCAGCCTCGTCGCCGAGACGCTCGGCGCGTCGAGCGGCGTCGGGTACAGGCTGAAACAGGCGTCCGATCTCATCCAGACCGATCAGGTCTTCGCCTGGACTCTCGCCCAGATCGCCATGATGTTGATCATCGAGGTCGCGTTGCTGCAACGGCTGGAACGTCACATGTTCCGCTGGCGACGCGACGTGCGACGATAACTTTTCGCTTCAAGGGGGAGTATCCGCATGAGCGATTCCGCGACAAGCTTCAAGCCTGGCATCGGGGCGTCGTCGCGGCTGATTCTCGCGGCCTCGCTCGGCAACGCGCTCGAATTCTACGAAATTCTCGTTTACGGGTATTTCGCGGTCACGGTCTCGAAAGCTTTCTTTCCCTCGACCGATGAAACGGTCTCCCTGCTGGTCACGCTGGGAACCTTTGGAGTCGCCTTTCTAGCCAGGCCTGTCGGCGCGATCTTTCTTGGCGCCTATGGCGACCGCAAGGGCCGCAAGAACGCGCTGGCCCTGTCGATCATGCTCATGACGATCGGCACGGCGGCCATGACCGTGATGCCGACCTATGGGATGATCGGCATTGCTGCCCCCATTCTGGTTTTGATCGCGCGGCTTCTGCAGGGCTTCTCCGTTGGAGGCGAATTCGCCAGCTCCACCACGTTTCTTGTCGAGCATCGGCCGGA
Source organism: uncultured Hyphomicrobiales bacterium (assembly GCA_903885755.1). Classification (GTDB taxonomy): domain Bacteria; phylum Pseudomonadota; class Alphaproteobacteria; order Rhizobiales; family Beijerinckiaceae; genus Terripilifer. The sequence goes on from CAISJZ010000063.1 coordinate 9,730, forward strand.
TCGCCCGGCCTTTTTCGCGAGCTGGCAATGGGCGAGCCAGGGGCTTGCCGCGCTGATCGCCACAAGCTTCGGAATTCTGCTGACGACGACAATGTCGCCGGCGGATCTGAATTCGTGGGGCTGGCGCATCCCCTTCGCCTTCGGTCTGCTTGTTGGCCCGGTTGGCTGGTATATCCGCGCCCACATGCCGGAAACGCCCGCCTTCATCGAAGCCCGGGCCGCCAGCAATCCGGTCGCCGATGTCGTTGTGCGGCAATGGGACAAGCTGTTGCTGGCGGTTTTCGCGGTCGTGCTGTCCACGACATCGCAATACATCCTTGTTTACATGCCAACCTACGCCATTCGTTCGCTCGGCCTTTCGCAATCCTTCGGCTTCATCGCGGCCATGCTCGCGGCGCTGTTGCAGACGGTCGCCGTTCCCCTGTTTGGAATTCTCGCGGACCGGATCGGACAATGCCGGATCATGATCGTGGCGGCGATCCTGTTCATCCTCACCGCCTATACCGCATTCGCGCTTGCCGTCGCGCACCCCTCGCTCGCCATGCTGACGGCGGTTGTCTGCTGGTTCAGCCTTCTGAAATCAGCCTACAGCGGCGCTCTGCCATCATTGTTGACGGATGTCTTTCCGGCACGAACACGCGTGACCGGGCTCGCCCTGGCCTACAATATCGCGGTGCCCGTGTTCGGCGGCTTCGCGCCTTTCGCGGCGGAATCTCTGATCAAGATCACCGGCAATCCGCTGTCGCCAAGTTATTATGTCATCGGCGGCGCGATCCTGAGTCTCATCGCGATCCTGCTCCTGCGCAGGCGATCAGGCATTCGCTGAATCAACAGCGCCCGCGACGGATACTCGCGGACGGAAATTTATTCCGGATCTGCCCTTGGGTGAATGTTGTTTTCATTAACAAAAGGCTGGGAGCCTGACGCTGGGGAATTGGAAGAGGGTTGGGTGATGTTTTTCGTCGTGTCCAAGCTGGGCAGCAAAGGTGTGAAGCACTATTTCAAGGGCAGCGCCGAGGAGGCCATTTTCGCGGCCTATCAGGTGATGGTCAACGAACGACCCCCGAATCTCTGGATCTGGGACGGCGAGAACCGCTTGTATTCGCCGGCGGAATTCAAAGAGCTCTACCGACGTGAAGTACGCGAGGGCGCTGGCGGCGCCTCCATTTGCAAGGTTTCGGCGATCGCCAATCCGGGAGCCGCGGGTGGATTCACTCCACCTCTCGCCGCCGGCGATAGCGAAGACCCCTCGCGGCTTCAGGCGAATCCCTGACGGTTCCGCCAGCCATGCTGGCGGCGATAATTTTCCGCGCTTGACTCCTCGAAGGAATCCAGACCTATAATGGAACATATCATGAACAATTCAGACCGCCCATGCTTATGGCCCATGACAGACTGTCGGATTTGCGCCTCGCCACGGCCGCCATCTCCCGGGGCGAGAGCGGTCGGAAGCGCGGATTGTTTTCGCTCGGCTTCCCCGCGATGGACGCGCGGCTCGGAGGCGGCCTGGAACGCGCCGCGCTGCATGAAATCATGGCCGACGCCATCGATGGCGCCGCCGCCCTAGGCTTCGCCGCCGCTCTGGCGGCCCGGGCGATTGGGCCATCCGGCGAGCTTGTCTGGATACGGCAGGACAGCGACGGATACGAGGCGGGCGAAGTCCATGGACCGGGTCTCGCCGAATTCGGCCTCAACCCCCGCCGGCTGAGCCTGCTGCGTCTGTGCGCCGCCGCGGACGTTTTGCGGGCGGCCAGCGAGGCGGCACGCTGCGCCTCGCTATGCGTCGCCGTACTCGAAATCCGGACGGGGCGCGGACAAATCGATCTGACCGCCACCCGGCGGCTGACCCTGGCGGCGGAAAAGTCCGGCGTCACCCTTTTCCTTTTACGGACAGCCGCGCGCGCCGTTCCCAGCGCCGCCACGACGCGCTGGTCCGTTCGCCCGTCGATCTCCCGGCCCCTGCCAGGCGGGGCGCCAGGCCGTCCATGTTTTGACGTCACGCTTTCGCGCCATCGCGCCGGCGCGGCGGAGAAGAGTTGGCGAGTGGAGTGGAACCGTGAGCAACGCGTATTCAGCCAGGCGGTATCTGGCCCTGTGGTTCCCCTTCCTGCCAGCCGACCGGCTGCGGCTTTCCACTCCGCTGGAGGCCTCCGCCGGGCGGGATGAACGCCCGCTGGTCTTTGTCGAAAAAGAACGCGGCGCGATGCGTCTCGCGTCGGTGAATGTCGAGGCGATCTCCACCGGGCTCGCGCCGGGAATGGCGCTGGCCGACGCGCGCGCGCGCCTGCCGGATTTGCGTGTCGTCGAGATGGACCGCGAGGCCGACCGTCTCTGGCTGGAGAGACTGGCCGACGCCTGCCTGTCCTTCACGCCGCTGGTCGCGCTGGAAGAGCCAGACGGCATCGCGCTCGACATCACCGGCTGCGCGCATCTTTTCGGCGACGACCGCAAATTGCTCGAAAACCTGGACGCCTTTCTGTCCGGGCGGGGCGTGGCCTTGCGCGCGGCGATGGCCGCCACGCCCGACATGGCGCGCGCCCTCGCGCGGTTCGGTCGCGATCGGCTCCACGACGCCCGCGACGATCGGGATGTGAGAGGGCTGCGCGTCGCCGCGCTGGAGGCGGGCGCCGACGCCACGCTTGCCTGCAAGCGCGCGGGCCTGCGCACCATCGGCGATCTCGCCAATAGGCCCTCGTTGCTGCTTACGGCCCGCTTCGGCGCCGCGCTGACAACCAGACTGCGGCGTGTCCTCGGTCAGGAGGATCGCCGCATCGTGTCCCGTCACGCGCCGCCATCCTACGTGGTCGATCACCGCTGTCCCGAACCGCTCTTGCGACAACAGGAGATCGAACGCGCCCTCGACCTGCTTGTCGCGCGGGTGACGCCGATGCTGGAGGCGCGTGGGGAAGGCGGGCGTGTCTTCGAGGCCGTCTTTTTCAGAACGGACGGGCTCGTGCGATCAATTCGCGTGGAGACGGGACGGCCCACGCGCGACGCGGGGATGCTTTCGAGGCTTTACCGCGAACGTCTCGACGCGCTTGCCGATCCGCTCGATCCCGGCTTCGGCTTCGACGCCATCCGGTTCAGCGTGACGCGCGCGGAGAGCCTGCTCCAGCCGCAGATCGGTCTGGACGCGACCGAGGATGGCGAAAAGGAAATCTCCGCCCTGCTGGACCGGCTCGTGGCGCGTTTCGGCGGCGACCGTGTGCTGCGGCTTGTTCCCGTGGACACCCATGCCCCGGAAGGAGCGCAGAAGCTGGTTCCCGCCGCGGACGCGCCCAATGAGCCCGCATGGCCCACGCCCGAGTTGGACGAGCCGCCCGCAAGACCGCTGCTTCTGTTCGATCCGCCATGCGCGATCGAGGTCATGGCGGAAGAGCCGGATGGACCGCCGCTGCGTTTCCGCTGGCGACGCGCGCGGCACGACATTCGGCTGGTCGAGGGACCAGAGCGTATCGCCCCGTCCTGGTGGGACCGGAAGGCCGCGCGCCGGACGCGCGACTATTACCGCGTCGAAACCAGCGAGGGCCGGCGCTTCTGGATGTTCCGCGTCGAAGCCCGTGATAGGGGCGTTTCCGAACCCCGCTGGTTTCTGCACGGTTTGTTCGCATGACGGCCTATGCGGAATTCGCCACGACGACGAACTTCTCTTTCCTGCGCGGCTCCTCGCATCCGCGTGATCTCGTGATCCGCGCGCTGCTGGCGGGCCATGCCGGCATCGGAATCGCCGATCGCAATTCCGTCGCGGGCGTCGTGCGCGCCTACAGCGCGCTTGAAGACATCCGACGCGACGGCTTGCCCGCGCCCGAGAAAGTCCGGGACGGCTCGGGACCCGGAGAGCACGTCTGGCGCGACAGCGTCGATCCCGAACGCTGGCCATGCGAACCCGCGCGGGCGCGGGCCATGGCGAAAGCCTTCCGCCTGACCGTTGGTGCGCGGCTCGTCTTCGCCGATGGAACGCCCGACATTCTTGTCTATCCCGAAAACCGCGATGGCTGGGCCCGGCTTTGCCGCCTGCTGACGGTCGGCAATCGTCGGACGACGAAAGGCGAATGTCATCTCGATCTCGCCGATCTCCTTTCCGATACGGGCTCCTTGCTGCTCATCGTGATGACGCCGCGCCTGCTCGACGGATTCGAGCAGCAGGTCCTTTCGTTCGCGGAGGCCGCGCCGGGATCGATCTGGATCGCCGCGACCATGCATCGCCGCGGCAATGATAGGCGGCGGCTGGCGCGCCTCAAGACGATTGCCACGGCGACGAACATTCCGCTCATCGCGACCAACGACGTCCTCTATGACTCCCCGGCGCAACGCGACCTGCAGGATGTACTGACCTGTATTCGCGAAGGCGTGACGATCGAGGCCGCCGGACGCCGCCTCGAGGTCAACGCCGAGCGTTATCTCAAGTCGCCGGCGGACATGGCGCGACTGTTCGCCGACGCGCCGGAAGCGATCCAGGCGACCGCGCATTTTCTCGAGCGCATCGACTTCTCGCTCGACCAGTTGCGCTACGAATATCCGGACGAGCCGGTTCCGCCGGGCTGGGAGCCGCGGGCCTGGCTCGAGCACATGACATGGGAGCGCGCCAATCGACGCTATTCCGGTTGCATTCCGGAAAAGGTGGAGCGTCAGATCCGGGAGGAACTCGCGCTGATCGGCGAACTCGACTGCGCGCGGTACTTTCTCACCATCCACGACATCGTGCGTTACGCCGAGGACAAGGGCATTCTCTGTCAGGGTCGCGGCTCGGCCGCCAATTCGGCGGTCTGTTACGTCCTTGGCATTACCTGCGTCGATCCGGCCGAAAACAGCCTTCTCTTCGCTCGCTTCATGTCGCGGGATCGCAAGGAGCCACCCGACATCGACGTCGATTTCGAACACGAGCGGCGCGAGGAGGTCATCCAGCACATCTACGAGCGCTATGGCCGCGAGCGCGCCGGCATCATCGCGACCGTCATTCATTATCGCCCGCGCAGCGCCATCCGGGATGTCGGAAAGGTTTTTGGACTGACCGAGGACGTCACGGCGCGGCTGGCGGGAACCCTGTGGGGCGGCTGGGGTCATTCCATCGAGGATAAAAACCTGCGTCAGGCCGGAATCGATCCGGAAAACCCGGTCGTGCGCCGCGCCGCGGGACTCGCGACCCGCCTGATCGGATATCCCCGACATCTCTCGCAACACGTGGGCGGCTTTGTTCTGGCGCGCCATCGCCTCGACGAACTCGCGCCGATCGGCAACGCGGCGATGGAGGATCGCACCTTCATCGAATGGGACAAGGACGATGTCGACGCGCTTGGCCTGATGAAGGTCGACATCCTGGCGCTCGGCATGCTCACTTGCATCCGCAAGGCGTTCGACCTTTTACGAGCGCACGAGAATATCGATCTTGATCTGGCGGGCGTTCCCATTGATCAGGCGGATGTTTACGAGATGCTGCAACGCGGCGATTCCATCGGCGTCTTCCAGGTGGAAAGTCGGGCGCAGATCAACATGCTGCCACGCCTGAAGCCCAGCCGGTTCTATGATCTCGTCATTCAGGTGGCGATCGTGCGGCCCGGACCAATTCAGGGCGACATGGTGCATCCCTATCTGCGTCGCCGGAACGGCGTGGAAGAAGTCCGTTTCCCCTCGCCCGCTCCGCCTCACGACCCCGATGAACTACGCCATGTGCTGCAACGGACGCTTGGCGTGCCGCTGTTTCAGGAACAGGCGATGACGCTCGCCATGGTGGCGGCGGAATTCACCGACGCCGAAGCCAACGGGCTGCGCCGCGCCATGGCGACGTTCCGCAACGTGGGAACGATGCACACATTCGAAACCATGCTGGTGGAGCGCATGGTGGCGCGCGGCTATGAACGCGCCTTCGCCGAGCGCTGCTTTCAGCAGATCAAGGGGTTTGGCGAATATGGTTTCCCCGAAAGCCACGCGGCCTCCTTCGCCAAGCTCGTTTATATCTCTTCCTTCATCAAATGCAGGCGCCCCGCCGTGTTCGCCTGCGCGCTTTTGAACGCGCAGCCCATGGGCTTCTACGCCCCCGCGCAGATCGTGCGCGACGCGCGCGAGCATGGCGTCGAGGTTCGCGAAATCGATATCAACGCCAGCGACTGGGACAATGCGCTGTTTCCCGCCGCGAGCGGCCAACTGGCGTTGCGGCTGGGGTTTCGCCAGATTTCCGGCATGCATCGCGAATGGGCGGAACGGATCGCCGCGGCGCGCGGCAATGGCTACGCGAGTCTTGAAAGCCTCGCCACGCGCGCGCGCCTGCCCGCCCGCGCGCTACACATTCTCGCCGACGCGGACGCCTTCCGTTCAATCGATATGGACCGGCGTCAGGCGCTCTGGGCGGCGCGGCGCATGCCCGATGGCGCTCCTTTGCCGCTGTTCGCCGCCGCGCGGGCGCGCGAACTCGAGGACGAGCCGGACGCGCATCTGCCCGACATGCCCCTGAACGAGCATGTGGCGGCGGACTACCAGACCCTCCGCCTGTCGCTGAAGGGCCATCCCATGGCTTTCCTGCGCGACAGGCTGCGGCGCGAGGGCGTCCTGAGTTGCGCGGAAACCGCGGGCCGCCCCGACGGCGCTCGCGCCATGACCGCCGGCGTCGTTCTCGTGCGGCAACGGCCGGGCAAGGGCAACGCCATCTTCATCACGCTGGAAGACGAGACCGGCATCACGAACGTGGTGCTGTGGACCCGCCAGTTCGAACGCTATCGCCGGGAAATCATGGGCGCGCATCTGCTGCTGATTGGCGGGCGCGTGCAAAGAAGCCCGGAGGGCGTCGTTCACCTCATGGCCGAACGTGTCTTCGATCGCAGTGAAGACCTGCGCGAACTCTCCGAACATCATGAAATCGACGCGCCGCTGGCGCGCGCCGATGAAATCGCCCGCCCCCAGCCGTCGCGGGGGCGCCATCCGCGCGACGTACGGATTTTGCCGAAGTCGCGGGATTTTCATTGAAGGAGAGGGAGAGTTTCGGCGGAGAGGCAAATGCCGGCAAGGGATGAATTCTGGCGCGCCCGGCCATCGGAGTTGACGATCTCCGGTAAGTCACGTGGGTCGGTCTTTGTCCTGGAATTCCCGGCTCATGAGCAACAAACCCGGGATCATGGGCAACCAGAAAGTGAGTATCCGCAAGAGGAGTGTCGCCGCAAGGGCGAGGCCGAGAGAGACGCCGAGTAGATGCAGCACCATTACAGAGGCCGCCTCGAAGCTCCCGAAACCGAGCGGAATCAACGATATTGTGGCTGCCGCGGAGGCGAGTACAAATGCGGCGAACGTAATCCAGAATGCTGGGCTGCTGCCGAGCGCGCGAAACACGAACCACAATGTCAACGCGTCGAAGAGGAGGACGCTGACCTGGAATAAGGCCACGCGGACAATGAGGTTGCGATTGTTCAAGAGGTCCGATGGCGCTTCGACAACTGCTTTTAGAAGCGATGCAGCCTTCGGAAAACGCTTGACCCAGGTCGGCGGAGGAAGCCGACCGAGATGGCGCGCCCAAAGGACGCCCCCTGGCGCCGCCACGACTGTAATCGTGAAAACGACGGCTCCGACGAGGATAACGCCATTCGCTTTATGACTGGCGACCAGCAGGCCCACCCCGATCAGCACGCCAACGAGATAGACGGCGTAGTATGTGACCATGTCGACGAGCAGGGCCGCCATGGTGATCCGCGCCGGAATATTCCGGCGCCTTAGAGCGCGGACAACCATGACTGTTCCACTCATTCCGCCCATGGGAATTGCCTGGTCCGCGAAAAGCTTGACAATGGATAGCTTGGCGAGACTGGCCAGCGACTGGGCGTGGCCGGCTTCCCTCAACACCGCCCACCAAATGCCGCCTGAAGAAATATAGGTGGCCAACTGCGCGGCGACGGCAAGCAATAGCCATTCCGGCTTGGCGGAGTGGGCGAGCGCGACGAACTCCGCGATATCTCCAAAATGAAGAACGACGACGACAAGCGCGGCAATGAGAAAGCACCCAAATGCCAGGCGAGCGGGGCCAATCCGGCTTTCCGGCAGCGAAGCGGGATATTCGTCCCGCCTCGCTTCAGATTTCGCTTCCAAGGGCTTCATTGTCGCGGCATCAGATTTCATGTCGAAAACGGGCGCAAGCTCGGCACTTCCCACGATCCGTGCGGCGATGATCGCCGGGGATCTGGCCAATTATCGATTGAATTGAACGGGGTTTCTTGCTTTTTCCCGACGCCCTAACGGTTGTGGGTAATGTCGCTCTTGACGGTCGGAAAAGATAAAAGCGTTCCAACCGCCTTGCCCCGCTCGCGCGCCCTGATCCGGCTTCGGCCTGTCCCGGTCAGCACGTAGCGTCCCCGATCGTCATCCCAGCGCATCAGGTCGCCTTGAACGGCCGTCTGGCGGAGCACCATGGACATCGGGTCATGAACGTGAGCGGGCGAAACGTCGCCATGCTTCTCGACCGCCTTGAGCGCCTCGACCAGTTTGGTCTCTTGAGCATCGTACGTCATGACCCAGACATGATGCCGAATGGCGATCCGCGCAAGGGCAGTCAGTCCATTGCCGTCACGGACAGTGAACTGCTGTCATGATGGCGCACCGCCGCGACAAAAGATACGAACTTCTACATTATTGAAATATCGATCTAATTTCGTTTTGCACGCTCTAACGCGGTCATATCGTCGTCGTTCGTCATCGATAAAGCACCTTGTGTGCTGACAATAGCGACAGCCCAAGAATCCGCTCGCTCCGAGACGGATTAAGACACTATTTCCCATAAGAATTGATCGGAAAAGTGTGATTAGGTCTCGTTGACAAAGTAGCACATCCATAGCCGGATGCAGGCGATTTGAACGAAGCCTCCGAACGTTTCGGCGAGCTTGTCGTATCTCGTCGCGAAGCGCCGGGCATTCTTGAGTTTGTTGAAGCATCGCTCGATGCGGTTTCTCAGCGCGTAGACGGCGC
>CAISJZ010000064.1 GCA_903885755.1 uncultured Hyphomicrobiales bacterium
GCAGATGCTGGTGCGCGACCCCGCGATCCTGCTCATGGACGAGCCCTTCGGCCCGCTCGACGCGCAGACGCGCGGGTTGATGGGCGACCTGCTGCTGTCGCTGTGGTCCGCCGATCGCAAGGCGGTGCTCTTCGTGACCCATGATCTGGAAGAAGCTATCGCGCTGTCCGATCGCGTCGTGGTGATGTCGGCGGGTCCGGCCTCGCGCATCGTCGCGCAACACACAATCGATCTGCCGCGTCCGCGCGAGACCACGGACATTCGCCTTGATCCGCGCTTTCACGCGCTCCAGCGCGCCATCTGGAGCGATCTCAAGTCGGAGGTGATGAAGGCCTACGGCGACCAGTTCGGCGAGATCGCGTCATGAGCCGCGCCCGTCTGTTGTTCCTGCAAGCGATGGTCGCGGTCGCGCTGATCGGCCTGTGGCATGTGGCGTCGAACTATCCGCTGTTCGGCGAGGTCAAGCAGGTTCGCTTCTTCTTCTCGACGCCGGTCGATGTCGCGCTGAAAATCTGGAAATTTTTCGCCACCGGCATGATCTGGAAGCATCTGTGGATCACGCTGGAGGAGACGCTGCTCGCCTTCGTCATTGGCGCGGGTTCGGGCGTGATCGTTGGTTTCTGGTTCGCGCGTCAGCCGCGTGTCGCCGCCGTGTTCGACCCCTACGTGAAAATGGCCAACGCCTTGCCGCGCGTGGTGCTGGCGCCGATCTTCATGCTGTGGTTCGGCCTTGGCATCTGGTCGAAGGTGGCGCTCGGCGTCACGCTGGTGTTCTTCATCGTGTTCTTCAACGTCTATCAGGGCGTCAAGGAAGTCAGCCCCGTGGTGCTCGCCAACGCGCGGATGCTCGGCATGAACGAGCGGCAGTTGTTGCGCCACGTCTATTGGCCCTCGGCGCTGTCGTGGATGTTCTCCTCGCTGCACACCTCCGTCGGCTTCGCGCTCGTCGGCGCCGTCGTCGGCGAATATCTCGGCGCGGCGTCCGGGCTTGGCTATGTCATCCACGAAGCCGAAGGCACGTTCGATGTCACCGGCGTTTTCGCCGGCATGGTCGTGCTGTCGGCCTTCGTGCTGATCGTCGACGGGCTTGTCACCGTGATAGAGGGGCGGTTGATGAAATGGCGACCGGGGCAGGGCCAGAGCTAATTCGTCCTCACCCCTGCGTCTCCTTCAGCATCCCCGCGATCCACGCCGTTGTCTTCGTCAGCCCGCCGAAGGGGAAGAAGTGGAAGTTCTCGACCCTCGCGCCGACATCGCTGTCGAGACTATCGGCGAGGCCGCGCACGACGCCGTCGGGGCCCGTGTCCTTGAGCAGGCGTCCGATGGTGCCGACATGCTTTTGCAGGGCCAGCAGTGAATTGCCGACGCCGCAGCGCAGGGCGAATTTCATCAGCGTCGCGGGATTGGCGGGGCCGGCGAGGCCGACGCGGATGGGGCAATCGAGTTTCGCCGCGTGGACGGATTTCAGCCAGTCGGCGATGGGGTGCGGATCAAAGCAGAATTGCGTGACGACGCCCATGGTCAGGCCCGCCGCGCGGGCGGCGTCGCGCTTGTCGATGAGCACGCGGATGAGATCGTCGGGCGCCATGCCGACATTGCCCTCGGGATGGCCGGCGACATCCACATGGCGAACGCCGTGCTTTTGCAGCACGCCGCTCTTGATGACATCAAGGCTCGTCGCGAAGGGTCCGCGCGGGCGGGTCGTGTCGCCGGCGATCAGCAGCACGCGATTGATGGAAGCGGCGCGCGCCGCGGCGGCGATATATTCGTCGAGGTATTCGCGGTTCAGCATCTGCCGCGCGGGCACATGCAGCACCGGATTGTAGCCGCCATCGCGCAGGGCTTTGGCGATATCGACCCGCTTTGTCATGTCGTCGCCGGGGAGATAGCTGACGTAGATGTCGGTTCCCGGCGGCAGGCTCGCGCCGATCTGTTCCGGCGCGTTCCTGGAATAGACTTCAAGGGTGGCCGCGCGCAGCAAACCGGCGATGCGCGCGTTCGCGGTCGCGGACGGCATGGGCTTTCCTCCAGTGCTGGGCGTGGCGAGGGCGGTCGCGATCATGGATGGTCTCCGCTCACAGCGAGCGACGGGAGATGACGTAGCTTTCGTCGTTGAACCACAGGCCGCCGCTCTTGCGCAGCACGTCCTGCGTCGCCTCGAGGTAGAGATCATTTTTGACGACTTCGGACAGGCGCTGATCCTCGATCTGCGCGACGTAGATGGCGGCGTTCCAGGCGGCGAACAGCGTCGACGTGCCGATGGAGCCGCGCACCTCGCTCGGCAGGGTGTGCATGTCGTAGCGGAACACCGAGCGCGCGTCGGCGTAGGAGTTGAAGTTGAGGTTGCGGCCAGCGGCGCCCAGTTCAGCCTTCACCGCCTTGAGCAACGCGTGGCGGTCGACCATGAACGGGTTTTCGCCCGGCCAGACCTTTTGCACGATTTCGAGGCCCGGATCGGCGCCGCTGGAATGGATGCCGATGAGGCGCCCGCCTGGCCCGAGCGCGCGGGCGAGCGGCGCGATGACTTTTTTCGCCTTGAATTCCGCCGAGGCGCGGGCGCGATAGGGTTGCGAGGCGATGATGAGATCGTAATCGGCGGTCACGCGGCCGGGGCGCGGCAGGATCGGATCAAGCAGGAAGCGATGATCCTCGCGATAGAGCGTAAGGACAACGGGACGCTCGTAAATGGAGCCGCCGGTCTTGGGGCTCGTCTTGGCGTTCCAGTTCTCGGCGAGGAAGCCCTGGAGATCGGTCAGTTGCTCCTCGAATTCATGGGACGAATTGCCGGTGAGCGCCACGTCCTTCCAGATCATGCTCTGGGCGGCGGCGGGCGATTTCGGCGAAAGCCAGGGCGCCTCGGCGTAATAGAGATTGGTCAGCACCAGCACCGAGGCTGGATGCTCGTAGAAACGGTCGGGAATTTTCTCCAGCGTCAGGCGCACGTCCTCGAGGCTGATTTCCTTGCCGACGATGTAGAAGGGCATGGTGGGGAACTTGTGGTGCATGGCGCGCATGACGCGCGACATGACCGTGCCGTCGCCGACGCCCGCGTCGAACACGCGCACCGCGGGCGGCCGCGGTGTGATGTGGTTGAGTTCCATCGACACGCGGTTCGCCACCACCCACTTTTCCGAACAGGTGTTCACGAAGAGCAGGTATTTCTGGCGATTGTCGAAGAAGCGGAAATTCGTGCCGTTCTCGTCCGTCACGGGCTCCGCCGCCGCGCGGGCGGGGATATGGGGCGCAGGCTTGGGGGCGGGCGCGGGTTCGGATTTGACGGGCATCGAAATGGCCGCGGTCTTGGCCCGCGCCGTCGGGCGCTCGCCGGGCACATGGCCCGCCATGAAGGCGCGCAAGCGCGCCAGCGTGTCGATGGTGACGCTGCCGCCATCGCGCAGACGGGACACCAGCTTGCCGTCGTTGACCGAAAGCCGCCCGAAGGTTGATTCCGCGAGACCCGCGCTCCGGCAGAAATCGCCGATTTCCCTGAGAACCTCGTCCACCGCCATGATCGTTCCTCCGCTTTCCTCGTTGGGATCGCGGAGATGATGATGCGCTCGAGATTGCCCACTTTCTACCACAAAATTTGATTCGCCGAATGGGCAAAATGAGTGGGCAAATTGATATCAAGTGGGACGCGATTTCACACCGCCACGTCGGCCTTGATATGCGCGTGCGGATCGTAGCCCTCGACCGCGAAATCCTCGATCCGGTAATCGTCGATCGAGGCGGGTTTGCGGGCCAGCTTGAGCGTCGGCCAGTCGCGCGGCTCGCGGGCGAGCTGGGTTCTGGCGGCCTCGACGTGGTTGAGATAGACGTGAACGTCAGCGCCCATCCAGATGAAGTCGCCGGGCGTGAGGCCGCACTGCTGGGCGATCATCGCCTGCAATGCCACCGTGCCGACCCAGTTGAACGGGCAGCCGAGCACGAGGTCGACGCTGCGCTGGAACATCAGACAATTCAGGCGGTCATTGGCGACATGGAACTGATAGACCATGTGGCAGGGCGGCAGGGCCATGGACGCGATGTCCGGCACGTTCCAGGCGTGGAACAGCAGCCGGCGGCTCGTCGGGTTTGACGTGATGCCCTCGATCAGCGCGGCGATCTGGTCGTATTCACGCCCGTCCGGGCCGAGCCACTTGCGCCACTGCTTGCCATAGACCGGGCCAAGCTCGCCCCACGTCGCGGCGAAGGCCGCGTCGGCGACAATGCGCGCCTCGAAATCCTCCTGCGAGATCGCCTCGCCGGTTTTCTCGCGGTAGCGCGCCAGCGGCCAGTCGCTCCAGATACGGACATTCTCTTGCAGCAGCGGGCGGATGTTCGTGCCGCCGGTCAGAAACCAAAGCATCTCCTTGATGGCGGTCTTCCAGTACACGCGCTTGGTCGTCAGGGCGGGGAAATGCCGGCCCGCGTCAAAACGCGTCATGGCGCCGAAGATCGACAGGGTTCCGACGCCGGTGCGATCGACGCGCCGGTCGCCGCGCTCCAGCACATCGGCGAGGAGGTCGAGGTATTGCCGTTCAGGGTGGCGCTGGCTCATGGTCTATTTGCCCGCGAAAGCCGCGAGAATCCATCCCGAGAAGTTGTAAATTCCGTGGAAAGCAAAGGTGGCGCGCATGCCGCCGCTCCGTTCGCGGGCGTAGCCGAGCAGCAATCCCACGGGAAACACCGCCATGGCGTAGAGGTGGGTCGATTCCCAATGGGCCATGGCGAAGAGCGCCGCCGTGACCAGAATCGTGGCGATCACGCCGAATTTTGGCCGCAGGGCGGTGAAGAGCCAGCCGCGAAACAGGAATTCCTCGCTGAGCGGGCCCAGAATCGCCACGAGCACGAAGGACACGGCGACCCCGACAACACCCTTGGGAAAGACGAACCAGTTCTTTGCCTCGGGGTGCAGTGTCTCGATAAAGGACCCGATGGCGATGCCCCAGCCGATGCCCGCCGCGGCCAGCAGCAGGTAGGTCCAGTCGGGCCGGAAGGGCCGCCAGGCGACATAGTCTCGCCAGCCGGACCCGCGGCGCAGGCGCGCGATCACGAGAATGGCGAGAATGATCGCGACATAGAACAGGCAGCCGATGGAAAAGCTGACCAGCGTGAAGGTTTCCATGTCGACGTTGCCGGGAAAATTTTTGACGAAGGCCATGTCCCTCGCCGCGCCGTCCATGCCGCGCAGGGCGACATCCGCCACCGCCGCGATGGCGGCCAGCAGGATCAGGATTGCCGAGGCGATGGCGGCAAAACCGAGGACGTCGAGGATCAGGCGCGTGAGAAGGCGCCAGGCTGATTCAACGGGCATGGGTTCGGCTGGCGCTTCGGCGATCGGGTCCAAGTTAGTCTCCGGCGAATCGGTCTCGCGATCCTCATCCGGAGTGGTACAAGCGGGCCGCGCCCGCGCCAATCGGCTGGCGCGATGCCTGGGGGAAACCGCCTTGCTCAAGTTCCGCGATCTTGCCCTGCGATTCTGGACGGCTGGCCTTGGCATGCTCATAACTGGCGCCGTCCACGCGCAGGATGTTGGCGCCTTCTATGCGGGCAAGACGATTACGGTTCTCGTCGGGGCCGGCGCCGGCGGCAGCTACGACATCTACGCCCGGGCGCTCGCCAACCACATGGGCCGGCACATTCCCGGCGCGCCCGCGCTGGTCGTCAAGATCGCGGGTGGCGTTGGCGGCGGCGTCGCGACAGCCATTCAGGTCGAGCATTCCGCGCCCAAGGACGGCACGACGATCGGCATCGTCCAGCAGACCAATGTGACGGGGCAACTGACGGAAGCCTCGGTCGCCGGCAAATACGACGTGTCGAAATGGCGGTGGATTGGCGGCATGGCCGCGCTGCGGAATTTCCACGGCGTGTGGTTCACCGCGCCCGCCCAGACGCTCGCGGAAGCCACGACGAAGGAAGTCATCATTGGCGCGACCGGCCGTAATTCGCCGACCTACACCGTGCCCGCCGCGCTCAACGAAATGCTCGGCACGAAGTTCAAGATGGTGCTGGGGTATAACGGGACGGCCGATCTCAACCTCGCCATGGAGCGCGGCGAGATTCAGGGCCGCGGCGCCTCGTGGATCAGCGTCGTTCTTCAGGCGCCCAATTACATCAGCGAGCACAAACTGAAGCCGCTCGTCGTCGATGGGCTGACGCGCGATCCCCTGTTGCCGGACACGCCGACGCTGCTCGAACTGGCGAAGAACGATGAGCAGAGGGCCGCGGTGCGGCTGATATCCGCTTCGGCGGATTTCGCGCGGGGCTTTTTCGCGCCGCCGGGCGTTCCCGCCGATCGCGTCGCCGCGCTTCGCAAGGCCTTCGACGAGACGATGGTCGACCCCGCCTTCGTCGCGGAGGCGGACAAGCTGCAACTGACCATCGAACCGCGGTCCGGCGAGGAACTCGACCGGCTGGCCGCCGAGATCGTCGCCTCGCCGCCGGCCGCCGTGGCCATGGCGAAGAAGCTGCTCGGAAGCGAATAGGACGGCTTTAACCCTTTGTGAATCGGCGCCGGGGCATCGTCGGCCGCTCCCACGCGTTCGCGCGGGAAAAGGGATAACCGATGACCTCGACATCGACCGCCAGTGGTCCCGCCAATCGCCATCTCATCATGGCGGTATCGTGCCTGTTCATTCTGTCGAGCGGTCTCTTCGCCGTCTATTTCAGGCCCGCCGGCGCCATAACGCTTTTGGTGGGATGTCTGGGCGTCGGCTGGACGGCTTTCAACGACGACTCCCGCAAGCCCGATGGCTTTCTCGCGCGACCCATCGACTGGCGTCTTCTGGGGATCGCCGTTCTCGCGGCGCTGATACTGTTCGTCATCGGCGGCGAGGGGCATTTCTTCTACGCCAACGCCGACTGGC
>CAISJZ010000065.1 GCA_903885755.1 uncultured Hyphomicrobiales bacterium
TGAACCCGCTGCGCGTCGGCCTGCTCGACACGCTGCTGGAAATGGGCGCCGACATCGCCGTGCTCGACCGCCGCGTCGAGGGGGGCGAGGACGTCGCCGATCTGCGCGTTCGCCACGGCGCCCTGCGCGGCGTCGACGTGCCGGCGGCGCGCGCGCCCGCCATGATCGACGAATACCCGATCCTCGCGGTCGCCGCCGCCTTCGCCGAGGGCGAAACGCGCATGCGCGGCCTCTCGGAATTGCGCGTCAAGGAATCCGATCGCCTCAAGGCCGTCGCCGATGGCCTCGGGGCCGCGGGGGTCGAACACGCCATCGAGGGCGATGACCTCATCGTGCGCGGACGCGGAAGCGCGCCAGGCGGCGGCCTTGTCGCCACGCACCTTGATCATCGCATCGCCATGAGCTTCCTCGTCATGGGTCTCGCCTCCGAGCAGCCCATGACCATCGACGATGAAACAATGATCGCCACGAGCTTTCCCACATTCAGGCCGGCCATGGCCGCGCTTGGCGCCGATTTTGGGTGAAGCCTTGATTATTGCCCTCGACGGGCCCGCGGCGTCGGGCAAGGGAACGCTCGCGCGCAAGATCGCCGCGCGCTACGACCTGCCGCACCTTGACACCGGCCTGCTCTACCGCGCCACCGCGCGCGCGCTGATCGACGCGGGCGAACGGCTCGACAACGAGGCGCGCGCCATCGCCGCCGCGCGCGGGCTGGGCCTCACCGATTTCGACGAAGCCTCGCTGCGCGGCCGCGAAATGGGCGAGGCCGCCTCCGTGGTTGCCGCGCACCCTGGCGTGCGCGCCGCCCTGCTCGACCTGCAGCGCGCCTTCGCGGCGCGGCCCGGCGGGGCCGTGCTCGATGGGCGCGACATCGGCACGGTCATCTGCCCCGACGCCGACGTGAAGATTTTCGTCACCGCCAGCGCGGAAACGCGCGCCAACCGACGCGCCCTCGAATTGAAGGGCCGCGGGGAGAAGGTCGATTACGCCGAGGTGCTCGACGACATCCGCAAGCGCGACGCGCGCGACGCCGGTCGTTCATCCGCGCCATTGGTGAAGGCGGACGACGCCGTCCTGCTCGACACCACCAATCTCGACATCGACGGCGCCTTCGACGCGGCTATGGCGATCGCGGAGAAAAAGGCGGCGCGAGGCTAGGCCTCGCCCCAGATATCCTTCGCGGTCTCGACGACGAGGCGCAGCTTGTCTTCCTGCGCCTGCCCCGACAGCGGATTGCCGAGATCGATGCTGGCGAAGCCGCATTGCGGCGAAATGCCGAGCCGATCGAGATCGACGTATTTCGTCGCGGTCTCGACCTTGCGCTTCAATTCGTCCTTCGTTTCCATGTCGCCGGTCTTGGTCGAGACAAGCCCGAGGATAACGCGCTTGTCCTTGGGCACGTGACGAAGAGGCGAGAAATCGCCGGCGCGCTCCGAATCGTATTCGAGAAAGAAAAAATCGATATCGAGCTTGTTGAACAGGCGTTCGGCGACGACATCATAGCCGCCCTCGGAATGGAACTGGCCCGCGCGATTGCCCCGGCACAGATGCATGCCGACGCGCGGCGATATGACGCCCTTCAGCACGGCGTTGGTGATCTCGATATAGCGATCGATAAGATCGGACCAGTGATCGCCGCGCGCGGCCAGACTCGCCTGCACGTGGGGATCGCCGAATTTGGCGAAGGCCGTCTCGTCCATTTGCACGTAGTCGCAGCCAGCCTCGGCGAGCGCCGCCAGCTCCTTGCGGAAGGCATCGACAATATCGGTCCAGAAAGCATCGACGCTCTTGTAGGCGCTGGCGAGAACCGCCTGGTCGCCGCCGCGAAAATGCAGCGCGCAGGGACCGGGAATGGTGATTTTTGGCGTTTGCCGCGTCAGGGATTTTATAAATTTGAAATCCTCGACATGAATCGGCTTCGTCCACGCGACGCGGCTGTTGATGCGCGCGATGGGCTGCGCGGCTCGCCGCGGCGTTGTCGCCTCGCCCGGGCCTTCGTCGCCCGCCACGTAGTCGGGCTTGATATCGCCAAGCTGGGCGAAGAAATAGCTGTGATAGGAATGGCGGCGAAACTCGCCATCCGTGATCACGCGCAGGCCGACGCGCTCCTGCATCGCGACGGCGTCGCGGATCGCAGCGTCCTCCGCCGCGCGCAATTCAGCATCGCCGACCGCGCCAGCGGCGTGGCGACGGCGGATATTGAGCAGCGCCGCGGGGCGCAGAAGACTGCCGATGTGCTCGGCCCGAAATGGCGGCGCGATCATGTATCCTCCCGGTCTTGTTTCTCTGGATGGACCTCAGCCGTACTGGCGAAGCCCCGTGATGACATTGAGCGTGACCTGCTGGCCGCCGTCGACCTTCTTCAACGCGCGCTCGATCGCGGGAATGAGCTTGGCCGGGTCCTCGACCCGCTCGCCGTAACCCCCGCAGCTTTCAGCCACTTTCTCGAAGTCTGGCGAGGGCGAGAGGTCGACGACCGGTAGGGAGTTCTGCTTGGCCGCGTCCCCATTGGGATACATCGACATCGTGGCGCGGCGCACCGCGTACCATTGCGAATTGTTGAACACCATCGTCAGCGTCGGAAGATTTTCCGAGCGCCCGACGAAATGCGCCGCCAGCGGCACGCCGAACATATAGGAGCCATCGCCCACCGTGGTAATGACCTGCCGCTTGCCGGCGGCGACCTTGGCGCCAAGCGCCTGGCCCAGCGCCATGCCGAGCGCGCCCGAATTGCCGGTAATAAACGAATCCGGCCGAGTGATATCAAGAAACGGGAACGGCGCGCCGAGTTCCTCGACGATGATCGCGCTCTCGTCGCGCACCTGATTGAGCGCGTGGGCGACGAGAATCGGGCTGATGGGCGCGGTGTCCTTCATCTTCTCGATCAGCGCCTTGCGACCATCGAGAATTTTCTTGCGGATTTCATCGATGCGCGTCCGTCTGATATCGCGGGATTTCTCGCGACCCTGCATCTTGGTTTTCAGCATCTCGCGCAACATGACGAGCGCGGCGCCGCAATCGCCCGCGATCGCCAGATCCATCTGGTGGCCGCGCAGTGGATAGGTGCGGAACATCGGATCGTGCGCGATCTGGATGACCTTGGCGTCTGGCGAAGGCTGCATGACGTGCGGAATCCATGGCACCGCGGATTCCAGCACGAGGATCACGTCGGCGGATTCCAGCAATGGCTTGGTCAGACCGCCAAGATTCATCGGGTTGTTCGACGCCAGATTCGGATGTGGCCCGCTGACGACGGGAATGATGCACTCGAGCGCCAGCGCGCCGAGCGCCTCGAAGGCGCCCGGAGACGAGCCCGGACGCCCCGCGATGATCAGCGGCGTCTGCGCTCGCGCGATCATGTCGGCGGCCTGTTCCAGCGCGGCCAGCGACGGGGAAGCCGGAGCCGAGCCCGTCGGGCGCGACTTGATCGCGGGTCCCGGATTGCCGGCGGGATCGCCCAGCGCCTCGCGCGGCAATTGCAGATAGACAGGGCCCTTTGGTTCGCTCATGGAAATGTCGAGGGCGCGCGCGACGATCGTGTTGATCGGCTGGCCGTGCCGCAACTCATAATCCCACTTGACGTTCTCGCGCACGATGGCCGCCTGATCGAACTGTTCCTGCGCCCAGTGGATCGGCACGTCGCGCGAGCCGGCGTGACCATACTCGGTCAGCGGCGTGCGACCGGCGGCGAGCAGCATCGGAGTGTTGTCGCGCGCCGCGTTCATCAGCGCGCAGACGGTGTTGGCCGTGCCGACATTGACGTGAACCATCACGCAGGCCGGTTCGCCCGCGACTTTCCAGTAGCCCTGCGCCATGGCGGTGGCGACGTTTTCGTGCGGCACTGTGACGAATTGCGGGGCGGGTTCGCCGCGCTTCTTCATCTGCACAAGACCCTCGATGATCGGCGCGAAATCCGTGCCGCCATTGGCGAAGACATACTTCACGCCGCTGGCGTGAAGGGCGGACATGTAATCCTCGGCGACGGTTCGCGTGGGGGTCTCGTGCGTCATATCGGTTTCCTCTCGATTGTTCGGGCCGCTCGCGCGGTCATTTCGGACCCTTGAGCAGGTCCGCCGTTCGTTTCACGATTTCGGGCGGCGTCTTGTAGGCGTCGGCGACGAGCGACTGAATTTCGTCGCCCGACACGGGATTGATCTCAAGGTCGATCTTCCCGGCCTCGGAGAGAAACTCCTTGTCCGCCATCGTGTCCGCGAAGGCCGTCCGCAGAGCTGCGACCCGATCCGCGGGTAAACCCGGCGGCGCGACGAATGGGCGGCCCATGACATTGCGCGCGAACACAAGTCGAAGAATCTGCTTGTCCTCGTCCGTCTTCGCGTAGTCCATGATCAGCGGCGTGTTGGGCAATTGCGCATGCCGTGTCAGCGACAGCTGCACGGGCACGGTGACCTTCTTGTCCTTCAGCCATTCGGGATGGGTGGTCTTGAGGCTCGACCACGACCAGCCGCAGCGGCCCTGCACCTCGCCGCGCTCCATCGCGAGGTTGACCTCGTTGCCTCCGGGGTAGCCCTGCACCAGCTTGATTTTCGTGCCGAGCACGCCGTTCATGACGTAGACGAACTGGTCGGTGTCGGCGGCCCCGCCGGAGCCGCCCATGATCGTCGGCTTGGACAGCAGGTCGTCCATGGTCGTCACACCGCTCGTGGCCCATAGCACACAGGTGCTGACCTCGTTGTTGGCGCTGCCGATCCAGTTGTATTTCGATGCATTGAATTGCGCCTGCGTCGACCCGAACAGCGGATCGAACGCCGTACCGCGCGCCAGCGTGCCCAGCGACAGCCCGTCCTTGGGAGCCAGATTGTAAAGCCAGTTGGCGAGACGCAACGAGCCCGCGCCATCCATGTTTTTTGGCGTGACCGTTGGATTGCCCGGCAAATGGCGCCCGAGATAGCGAGCCACCGCGCGAGCATAGAGATCGTAGCCGCCGCCAGCGCTGAAGCCGACGTAGAGATCGACGTTCTTGCCCTTGTATAAATCGCCCGCGCCCTGGGCGCCCGCCGCGCCGACCGCGAGGACGGCCGCCGCGAAACCCAAAACCACCGCCCGAAACCGCATTTGCACTTTCTCGCTGCGCGCCATCAGACGAACTCAAGGCGCGGCGGCTCGGCCCGAACGGCGAGATCGCGCTGGAGTTCCGGCAGAAGTTCGCGCGCGAAAACCTCGAGCCCCTCGCGCATGGGATAGAACTGGAACATGAACAATTCAATGCCCATCGACGTGTATCGGCGCAAGCGCTCTAGAACGGTCTTGCGGCTCCCGATCACCGCGGCGCCAATTCCGCCCGACGCCGAGCCAATCGAGGGATCGCGCGACAACTGCTCCATCCAGCCGTCGGCGATGGCGATCGCCTGTTCGTCCGAGTCCGCCATCAAAAGGCAGGCGTTGATTCCATAGCGCATCTTGCGGCCAAGCTCGCGCGTGCGCTTTTCCATCAGCGCGATTTCATGCTCGATCCGCTTCAGGCTTTCCTCGTAGTTGCGAAAATTCTTGTCGTAATTGACGAACCAGAGATCGCATTCACGAGAGACGACATCCATTCCCTCGTCCACGCGGCTCGCGGCGTAGATCGGCGGATGCGGCGTTCGCACGGATTTGGTGGGCGTCGTCCCATGCGCGACCTTGTAGAATTCGCCGTTGAAATTGAAATCGTCCGACGTCCACATGCCACGCATGACCTGGATGAACTCGCGCATGCGGCGATAGCGTGGCTCGGACTGCTCAATCCAGTCGCCATAAACGGCGAACTCGTGCGGTCGACCGCCATTGACGATGTTGACGCAGAAACGACCGCCGCTGATCCGGTCGATCGATGCGCCCATCTTGGCGGTGATGCGCGGATCCATGATACCCGGATGTACGGCGGCCATGATCTCGATGGTTTTGGTCATTGGCGCCAGCGCGGCCGCGTGAATCCAGGAATCAAGATCCGGTCCGAGGAAACGCTGGGCAATCAAGGTGATTTCAAAACCGAGTTGCTCGGCGCGTTGCAAAATTTCCGAGGCAAAGAGAAAATTCTGGTCGACGCCCCCACCATGGCGCGTCAGGGCGTCAATGGCCGGCCGGGTCGCGGCGGTCGGTCGCATGGAGAGTGGCGCGGGGGTCCAGATACCAAGTCGCATCGGCGGTTCCTCTTGGGCCGCAATCTAGCGGTTTCCGCGCGGCCTCGCCAGCGTGGGCCAGCGGACCGCGCCACGGGAACTCATTTGCCGCGGATCATCGACACCAGCTTTTCGCCGAGCGCGAAGACGCCCGCGACGAAGAGCGCCCAGGCGATCATGAACCCGCATTTGAACCCTAGATCCATCAACGTATAGGGAGATATCCAGTCCTCGACGGCGCCGTCGATGATGACGTCCGCGCCAACCGAAACAGCCCAGATGAAAGTGCACAGGACCGCGCAGCCAAAACCGGCGCCCGTGGACTTCACGGTGGCGTAGGCGCGCAGGAAGAAATAGCCGATTGGCGCGACGAGATTGGCGAGCCAGGTGAGAACCGAAATCTGGACCTTTTGGCGGCGCAGATAATCGAAGTCCACCAGACCGATCAGCGCCGAGACCAGCAGCGACGCCGCCACGAGAATGAGCACCGTCCGGTCATTGGCGATATCGAAGAACTTGAGGCGATACCCCCCGATGAACGCCAGCGGAGCGAAAAACCACAGGGGCAGCGTGGCGATGAGATAGACCCGGAAATTACGGACATCGACCGTTTGCATGATCTAGGCGCTCCACCCGTATGATACTTTCGTCGGGCTTCTGCCACGCGGCGACGCGCGTGGCAAGCCACGAAAATCTCAACGGATCAGAGGGCGCTCGTCAAACTCAGGCCGCGGCGGTGCCGTGGCACTTCTTGAACTTCTTGCCCGAGCCGCAGGGGCA
>CAISJZ010000066.1 GCA_903885755.1 uncultured Hyphomicrobiales bacterium
CCTCGATCCGCAGCAGCATCTTGCCGCCGAAGCGGCGGGCGTAGAGCCAGTTGAATAGGGCCGTGCGGCCGCCGCCGATATGCAGAAAGCCTGTCGGCGAGGGGGCGAAACGCGTGACGACCTGATCAGACATTGGCGCGGCGATCTCTTGGTGGATTGGCCCGGCGGGCGAAGCGAGGGGCTGCTCTATCACGCAAGACCGCCGGCGAAAATGCCCGCGATTGCGCCGCCGTCGCGCCCGCGCCTATGATCGTCCAAACGGGAGGATCGGGCATGACCACGCAATGGACGGCGGGAAATACATTCGTTTCCATCGACGGGCTGAAAATCCGCTACTTCGAGGAAGGCGCCGGCCATCCCTTCATTCTGTTGCACGGCGCTTCGCTGGGCTCCTCGGCGGACGTGTTCCGGCGCAACATGGCGCCGTTGGCCGCGGCCGGATTCCGCGTCATCGCGTTCGATTCGCCCGGCTTTGGCCTCTCGGACGTTCCCTCCGACCACTCCAACGCCTTCCGCACGGCGGCGATCACGAGGTTCATGGACGCGCTCGCCATTGAAAAGGCCGCGCTTGTCGGCCATTCCCAGTCGGGCGGCCCGGCGGTCCAGATCGCGCTCAACACGCCGGACCGCGTCAGCCACGTCATCGTGCTGGGCACGGGAACCCTGTTGCCGCCGGCCGACGACAGCATGAAGGAGCCGGGCGCGGCGCGTCAGCAGCCGGCGGACCCCAGGGCCGCCGACATGCGGGCGCCGACGATCGCGGATACCAAAAACCAGCTGGTCTGGAATCTCTTCCATTCCGATCTCGTCACCCCGGAGGAGCTGGATCATCGCCACGCCATGAGCGTCGGGCGCAACTACGAGGCCTTTGTCGCCCGCGCCGCCTTTGCCGAGGCGAACCCGCCCAAGGCGCCGGCCAAACCGCTCTGGCAAAGGCTCGTCGATCTCAAGATGCCGCTGCGCCTGATGTTCGGGCGGCAGGATCGAAGCTGGGCCTTCAAACGCGCCATGAAGCTGAAGGAAATGTACCCGCGACTCGACCTGCTGATCCTTGAGGATTGCAAGCACATGGTCCCCTGGGACGCTGCCGGACGCTGGGAACCGCTCGCGATTTCCGTCTTAAATGCCTAGAAAATAATCAATTTGTTTCCGTCGCGCCGTTGACCTGTCATCCCGGCCAATTACAAATACCATTGCCGAGCTTGGGCTCAGGGGTGAACACTTGGCGACTTCAGGGGCTTGGGCCCCTGTTTTCGTTCAAGCTGTCTCAGCCTGGGAGTTTTGGACCGGTTCACCGCGGAGCCAGACGTCGCTCAAATCCGGCAACGACGGCCCGATGAAATGAATCCATCTGGAGTTAGCAGTCATGAAAATCTCCGTATTCGCGTCCGCCGCGCTGTTTTCCGCGCTCGCCTTGTCCGCGCAGGCGCAGGAGGCCAAGCAGGATTTCGATATCGTCAACCAGACGGGTTACGACATCAAGGAAGTCTATGTCTCCGCCAGCAAGTCGAACGATTGGGAAGAAGACGTGCTGGGCGACGACGAACTTCATGACAAGGGCAAGACCCACATCAAGTTCAGCCGCGCCGACAAGACCTGCAAGTGGGATCTGAAGGTCGTCTATTCCGACGACGATTCCAACGCCGTCTGGAACGACATCGATCTTTGCAAGATCGCGCGCATCACGCTCAAGTTCAATCGCAAGACCAACACGACCAGCGCTCTCTTCGATTGATCCAACCGGAACTCGCGCGCCTTCCACGGGGAGGCGCGCGAATTTTTGTCCCGATTGCGTGTAGGATGGCGCCGGGCCAACCGGAACCATCGTCATGACTTTCGCCAGCATCGCGCTCTTCGGCCTTGGCCTGTGCGCGCTCGCGGTCGCCATCTTCAAGATGCTGCGCGCCTTCGCGCGCGCGCCGGCCTATTTTCCCGAGGGCTATCGCGAACCCTGGGCGGCGGAAACGCGATACGCCTTCAATTATCTCGTGCTTGGCCCGGCGGTGCCGCGCGTCCTCCAGCGCGATTACATCGCCGGCTATTATCTCGCCTGCGCGGCGCTATCGCTCGTCGCGCTGGGTTTTTTCATGATGGACCAGCCAATTTACGCCGGCATTCTCGCCGTCATCGTGGTGATCTACGCGCTCTCGGCGCTGGGCCTCGTGCGGGGGTATCGGGAGTTGGGCGACGACTGACCCAGTCTGTTTCAGAAAGCTGCCGTCGGCCTGTGAGCTCGCGCAATCCACGCTTATGGCCCTAGGGAATTGGATGGCGTATAGACCGGGTGAATTCACTCGATCGTGGTTATGAGCATGTTTTCCCGGACTTTCAGACTACTGGCGCTGCCCGGCAGCATCCGTCGCGCGTCGGCCTCGAAGGCGATCTTGCGCACCCTGCGCGACACGGCGCCCGAAGGCGTCGAACTCGCGATTTTCGAACTCGATGACATCCCCGTCTACAATCAGGACGAGGAGAATGAACCGCCGGCGTCCGTGCGCGCCCTGCGCGAGGCGATCGTCGCCGCCGATGGC
>CAISJZ010000067.1 GCA_903885755.1 uncultured Hyphomicrobiales bacterium
ATCTGGCCAGACACGGCGTGCGAATTTTCAAGGAGGAGGACCGGCGCGACGGCACATTCCAGGGCCGCAGCGCCTATTTCCACGATCCGTTCCGAAACGTCATCGAGATCATGGACCTGCACAAGATGGGGGCCTAGGGCTCCTTCGCATCAATCAGCACGAAGGCGATACGGCACGGCTCGGAACCCCGATTGACCCACGCGTGGTTCGTGCCTTGCTGGACCAACACGTCGCCGGCCTTGAAATGCAATTCGCTGTCGTCGAGAAGCATGTCGATCTCGCCGGACATGATGATGGCGTAGTCGATCGTGCGCGTCGCGTGCATCAGCGGATGGGTCGGCGGCAGATGGCGCTTCGGAATCGAACCGACGTGCTGCTTGTGGAGATAGTCGAGTGGCAGGTCATCGACCTCTTTTGGCGTCGGCGGAATGTCGATGACGCGGAAGATCGACCCGCCGACCGGCGGCGCGACGCCGATTTCCCGCATGCCGCGATCCGACGGCCCCGAGATGTCGGCGGGCGTTTCCCCGGTCGTCCACAGCAGGCGCGAAACAGTGCCCCGCTGCGGGCGCACCTTCTTGTTGGGCGCGTCGCTGTCAAACAACACGACCGCCTTGCCACTGTCATCCACCTTGGTGACGACGCGTCGCACATGATCAGCCAGAGGCATCCTGAAACTCCCTGTTGTCAGCGGCACCCCTTGAGCGGGCTCGCCTCGTTGATGAGTTTGAAAGGCCCCAGCGATTTTGCCGCGTCCGCGGCAAGATCGGCGAAAACGAGCCGGTCGTCCGGAGGGTTCTTTTCAAGAAATCCTTCCGCCGTGTAGAGCCGTTTCATGTCGCGCAGGCTGTCGATGTTGACGAGCCCATCCGGCGTGCGCGCCTGCCAGCTCGTGGCGTCAAGCGACTCGCGATCGGCGCCGATGCCGTGACGCACCATCATGTCCAGCATTTCGCCGCGCTCGGGGCCGTGATGGTAGGCCTGACAATAATCGCGCCCGGCGCGGATCAGCGCCCGGACGACACGCGCCGCGATCGCGCGATTGCCGCGCACCCAGTCGGCGCTTGACATATAGACCAGGCTCGTCATCGGCAGGACCTTCAGATAGCCCTCCTCGGGATCGATCCAGCGAACGCCGAGACCCTGCGCCACCGCGCGGTCGCTGAACGGCGCGACCATCAACGCCACGTCGAGCGCCCTGCCGGCCATGGCCGGGCCCATCTGCGGAAAAGCGAGCGGTTTCACGTTCACGTCGGCGAGCGTCATACCAACGCTTTCCATCAGACTGGCGAGTTCATAGACCGACAGCGATCCCGCGCCGCTGACGGCGACATTGCGCCCCTTGAGATCGGCCGGCGTTTTGATCGCGTCCTTGAGATCGGCGCGCACGATGAAATTATGATTGACCGGAGTCGAGCCGCTTTCGAGCGCCAGCGCGACTGGCAGGCCCTGCCCGACCGCGTTGAAGAAGCCCGCGTTGAGTCCGCCCTGCGCCAACTGGATCTGGTTGGTCGCCAGAAGCGCTACCGCTTTGGTGAGGGAATCCACGACCTCGACACGGACCTCGACGCCGGCCTCGCGGAAGTACCCCTTTTCTTCAGCCCAGAAATTGGCGACCGATGGCACACTCATCACCGTCGCGATGGTGATAACTGGCCGCTCCTGTGCCGCCGCGCCACCCGCGGCGCATAGCGCCAGCGCGGCAAGAATGGATCGAACGGTCGCGCGCGCCATTTTCGCCGATCCTAGATGCGCTCGATTTTTGCGTCGGCGACGACCTTCGTCCACTTGACGACCTCGGCCGCGACCTTGTCGCGGAACGCCTCGCCGGACGATGGCACGGCGAGATTTCCGAGCCCGCGCAATTTCGCGACAATATCGGGATCAACGAGGATTTCGTGCAGGGTCTGGCGCAGCGTCGTCTCGACCTCGGCGGGCAGGCCGAGCGGGGCCGCCATGCCGAGCCATGAGCCCGTTTCATAGCCCGGAACAACGGTGCCGATCGGCGGCGTGTCCGGCAAGGCGAAAAAGGGCTTGGCGCCGGTGACGCCGAGGGCGCGCAACTGGCCGGTGCGAATCTGCTCCAGCAGAATGGTCGGCGTATCCATGATCATGTCGATGCGCTTGCCGATGACATCTAGCATGCCTTCGGAGCCGCCCTTATACGGCACCTCCTTGATCGGGATTTTCGCCAGCGATGCGAGCAATTCGCCCGCCAGATGCTGGCCGCTGCCGTTGCCGACGTTGGCGCAGAGCATCGGCTCGGGCGCCTTGCGAGCATAATCGATGAGCTGGCTCAGGTTCTTGACGGGATGATCTGGATAGGTCGCGAGCACGAAGGGATAATCCGTCAGCAGCGTGATCCAGGTGAAGTCCTCGACCGTCCGGTAAGGCAGTTGCTTGTAGATCGCGGCGGAAACGGAATGTCCGCCCGGCAGAATGGCGATCACGCCGCCGTCTGGTTTGGCGCGCGCGACATAGCCGGCCGCGAGCGTACCGCCGGCGCCTGGCCGCGGCTCGACCACGAATTGCTGGCCGAGCTTGCGCGATAACGCATCCGCCATGATACGCGCCACGACATCGGCATTGCCGCCAGCGGCAAAGCCATGAACGATTGTGACGGTTTTGTCCGGCCAGGCAGCTCGGGCGTCGTTGGGCGCGGCGATCGTGGCGGCGATGCCCGCGAGCGTCGCGCGGCGGTCGATAAAGGGCCTCATGCGTTTCCCCCGACTATGTTGCTGTCTTGATACTAGCCGCGAAACCCGGGCAAGCGCCACCCCGCGGCTAGGGTCTGCGGCGCTATCGACTGGCCGCGTCGCGAAATGCCTGCGGCGCCTGCGTCCCCCATTGCGACCGCATGCCGGCGCTGCGTTTATGCCGGCGATATCCCGAGGCGTTGTTGAGCACGTCCGAATCCGTCCAGTGCTCGTGCAGGCGCCCGTAAGGGTCCTGCCAGTAGTCGAATATCTGGCTGCCAAGCGTGTGTCGCCCGATGCCCCAGAGGTGTCGGTCGAGATGGCGCGCCTTGAGATAGTCGTGGCCCGTCGCCAGATCGTCGAAGTCCTGAACCTCGAAGGAAACGTGGTTGAGCCCCGAGGTCGCGTGCCGTCCGAACATCATGACGTGATGATCGACGAAATCATCGCCGCCATCGACCCGGTTGAAACTGGCGAAAAGTTCGTCGGGATCGTCGTCGAGATGCACGTCGTCCGACCGCACAATGCCAAGATGGCGACGCGCCCATTCGACGGATTTCACGACCTCGGGTGTGCTGATGACCGCGTGGCCGATGTGCTTGACTTGCGAGGGTCGCGACCCCACGCGCAGGAACTCACCGGCCCGCGCCTGTTTATCATAACCCGCATTCAGGATGTGGCGTTCGATCGGCAACGCGGCGAGAGGCGCGACCCCGTGGACGACCTCGATCCCCATGCCGTTGTACTCGGTCAGCCGAACGCGCTTGCCGCCGCCCGGTTCATTCAGCGTCTCGACGTCGCTGGCGCCGCTCGCCTCGCGCGACAGCGTCTTGAGATCATCCTCCGACCTCGCCCAGAAGGCGATGGATACGACGGCGGGATCGCCCTTCTCGGTGATGTGAACATGTCGCGAAGGGTCCGCGGCGCGCATGTAAAGACGATCGGCTGTTCGCTCGGCGCGAACAAGACCAAAATCGCCCAAAAACTCTTCCTGCTTATCCAGGTCCGGCGAGCGAAGACGGATCCAAGCGATGTCCCTTATGCGTATGATCGGCTCGTTCATGGCGTTTCCAGGCTTTCGTCGGTGGACGATCGCCCGCATTGTGGTCGGCGCGCGCCGCGCGCGCAAGGCGCCGCTCAGATTCGCGAACCCAAGCGCCGGGCAAAAATGATGATTGGCGCGGCGATCAGGATCATGATCACGCCCAGGGCCGCGGACGGCGCGGGCTGGCCGCTCTGGAACAGTTGCCAGACCAGCACCGGCAACACGAGATTGTCCGGTGAACTCAGCACGAAGGGAATGGTGAATTCGCGCAGTCCAATGATGAAAATCACCAGAAACGCCGAGGACAGCGTGGGAATGAGCAGCGGAATCAGCACGCGAACTTGTGTCGCCAGCCAGCGCGCGCCGGCCATGGCGGCGGCCTCCTCAAGTTCAGGATGAAGCTGCGTCAGGCTCGCCCGCGTCAGCCGCGTGGAAGTCGCGAGGCGATACGAATAGGCGAAGACGAGAATCCAGATGGTTCCATAGACGCCGATCGGGATGGACAAAAATAGAACCATGGCAGCGAGCGCCGCGATCACCGCCGGGATCCCCAGCGACATGAATGACAGCGCGTCGAGGCAGCGCTTCCATCGCCAGTTTGAACGCGCAACGACCCAGGCGATCAGGCCGCCGAGAAGCGTGACGATAAGCGCCGCGGCCGCGGCGACAAAAAACGTGTTCATCGCCGCGCGCCAGAAGATGGGATCGCCGAGAAAGACCGCGTAGGCCGACAGGTTCGCGTCGCTCAGGCGCGCGCGACCCGGCGGCGTGAAGCCAAAAAGGCTGGTCCAGAACAGAGCGCCGACAGGCAGACCCGCGCCGAGGGTGACGTATACGCCAAGAAACGCCAGCGAAGGCCAGCGCCACCGTCCCAGCGACAGACGGCGTTGGCCAAAACCCTTGCCGGTCACTGTCACGAAACGCTCGGCGCGCCGGGTCGCTCTGTTGTAAAGCCACAGCGCTAGGAGCCCGAGTGCGAGAAAGGGCAGCGAAATCGCGCAGGCCGCGCCATAATTTGGCAGGCCGCTCGAGGGCGTCAGTTCATTGTAGATGCGATAGGCGAAGATATTGATCCGCGCCGGCAATCCGATAATCAGCGGCAACTCGAATTGCTCGAACGTGACCAGCGTCACCAGAATCAGCGGCGCCAGCAGACCGGGCCGCAGCACCGGCAGCGTCACCCGTCGAAACACCGCGAAGGCGCCCGCGCCTGACATCAGCGCGGCTTCCTCCATCGCGGGCGCCATGGATCGCAGGGTGGATGTGATCTGTAGGAAGACAAAAGGCGTTGTCGCGAAAGACTGGCAAACGATGAGCCCCGCCATGCTGAAAATATTCAGCGGTCCCTGCCCGCTCGCGCCTGTCAGCGCGCGCAATCCCACGTTCGCCCAGCCCGCGTTCGGCCCGAAAACGATGATCCATGCGATGGCAATCACGGGAATGGGAACCAGCAGGGGAAAAATGATCAGGCCTTGCCAGATGGCGCGTGCCGGCGTGTCGCATCGTTCCATCAGCCACGCCAGCGCGAAGGCGAGCATCAAGGTCAGCGCGACCGTGCCCGCGACAAATATGAGCGTTTGCGGAATGATCCGCGACAGCAGGACCGGATCGACGAAAACGCCGATGACGTTCTCGAAGGACCAGCGCGCGCCGTTCTCGAAGGGCAGGAAATCCGATGGGCCGCGAAATGCCGCATAGAGCAGCATCGCCATCGGCGCTCCAACCAGCGTCAGCGCGCCTGCCGCCGCGGCCCATGGCGCGGAGCGCGCGGGGAGATCGCCCTGGCCCGCGCCGACTGGCGTCATTGCGCCTGGCCGGCGACCAGCGGTCCGAACTTGCGAATGGCGTCCTCGCGCTGGGCCATGTCCTTGGGCACATCGAGCACGGTCTTGACCTCGCCCGCCGCGATCCTTTTCGCGATGGGCTCGTCCGACGTCGCGTCATAGTCGATCTGGCCCGTGGCGTCCTTGCGCGCCTTGCGACCGTCCAGCGTCGACAGCCAGCCAGCCAGCAATTTCGCCGCCGAGGGATGCGGGGCCTTCGCCATCACGGACGCGCCGAACTGCGCGAGCACGATCGGCTCGGGCAAAACGAGGCCAAAGGGCTTGCCGTCTCTGATCTGGCGACGAAATGTCGTGTCGATCTCGCCATAGGCGAAGGCGCGTTCGCCCGACAGAACAAACGTCTCGCGCGGCGCCTTGGTCAACATCAGGTCGGCGTTGGCCAGAAGATCGCGCGCGAAACCCGCTGTCTTGTCGTAGCCCCACGACAGCGACAATCCGCCGAGAAGCCGCGGCAAGAGAAAAAGGCTGGAGACCATTTTGCCCTTGAATTTGGGCGCCAGCGCCTCGTCCCACGTCTTTGGCGCGTCGGCGGCGGCAACGTTGTCGCTATTGTAGGCGACGGAATAGGCGACCTTGTTTGAATAGACCATCTTGCCGTCAAAGCCGGTCGACGCCGGATCGATCGCGAACATCGACCAGTCGGTTGGCGCGAGTAAATCGCGCTGTGCAAGCGTCATCGTGACGGTCAGTGAATTCCACATCACGTCGACCTCGTTGCGACCGCCGCGCGCCTCGGCGATCGCCTTCGTCGCGACGTCGTTGTCGCCGAGATACTTGACCTCGACGCCGGGAAAGGCGCTCATGAAGGCGGCGGGTATCCATTCCACCTCCGTGCGAGCCGGCCCCCAGATCATCACTGTTTTCTCGCCCTTGGCCGCTTCGTAAAGCGCCTTGACGGCCGGTTGATCCTTCCAGTCGGCGACTGCAGGGCTAAGGCCCGCCGTCAGGCACAGGGCCACAAGGCCAGTCAGACGACGCATCATTCGTTTCTCCCGCCTGTCGATTATTCCACGGCGATCTTCAACGCGCCCGTCGGATTTTTCGCGCCACGCATTTCGTCGGCGTAGGCCTGCAACCACCCGACGGATGATGGCGAGACGAAGTCTCCGCCCCGCGCGCCCTGATAGAGTTCGGGATGATCGACCCCGGGCGGCGCGATCCCCTGCGCGGCGTCTCGCGCGGCCATGGCGATGCGCCGGCGCGTGCGCGCGATCATCACGTCGCTGACGGCAAGATGCTCGTGCGCGTGATCGACGACGCCGCCCATGCTTTCCGTCATCGCCTGATCCTGTAGATGGATACCGACGATGCCGGAATAACTGCCCGATTTCTGCTGCGCGCGGTCAATGAGGTAGTCATTCCCGGCGTTCGCCTTCAGGCGCCAGCGATCGAACCAGCCGGAACCATTGGGCAAAAAGTCATTGCCAATCGACGCGCCAGGAATGGGCGAGCCGTCCTTCAGCTTCCGCAGGCCCGGCGTATTTTTCTTCCACGAGCAATGGAAGAACATCGTGTGCGTGTCGTCCATCGGCACCCAGGCGCGGGCGATGATGTGATCGGAGAAATTGCCGTCTGGAGGAATTGTCCAGAACGGGAACATGAAGTGGGCGACGCGCCAGTAGGTCTCGCCGGGGTTGGCCGGCCGATAGGCCGCGTACATCGTGCCCCAGTCGGTATCGGCGACATGATAGTCCGGCGCGCGATCAAGGGTCGCGAAGCGCCCGAGATTGGTGGGGTCGGCGTCGGCGAAGTCAACCGCCCCAACATGCAGGAAGCTGAAATGCGACGTATCAATGTCGCCCTCCATCGCCTGCAGCCAGTTGCATTCGCGCTGCACGCAGAACAGATTGCGATCCTCGTCCGGCAGCAAGGAAGCCTCGAAACAGGGCAGCGGCGGCGGGGTCTGGCGCGCGCCCATGTAGGTCCACACGATGCCATTGCGCTCGACTGACGGGTAAGCCTTCGCGCGCGCCTTGTCGTCTGAGCGGCGATGGGCAGGCACGTTCGGCATGTCGAGGCAATTGCCTTCCACGTCGAACTTCCAACCATGGTAGGCGCAACGCAGACCGCCCGCCTCATTGCGCCCGAAGAACATGGAGGCGCAGCGATGCGGACAGCGATGGTCCATTACGCCGACGCGCCCCGCGCTATCGCGAAAGGCGATGAGTTGTTCGCCCAGAAGCATGATCCGCGTTGGCGCGGCATCGGAAACGAGCTCGGACGACAGCGCGGCGGGAACCCAGTATTCCCGCATCATCGCGCCAAGAGGCGTGCCCGCTCCAACGCGGGTGAGAATTTCGCTTTCCGCGGCCGATGTCATGGGCCCCTCCTCTGGCTTGTCTTGACAGGCAGGCTACCTCACTTCCCGGCGGGCGGGAAATAGCCGCGCATGATGTTCATGCGCTCGCGCGCGCGAATGCGCCGGACCGCCGGCGTCGGCATGACGCTTTCGCGGGTCGCGATCTCCGCCTCGCTCAATATTGGAAGCTTGCGCGCGCCCGCGGCCTGAATCATCGTGCGCGCGGCGATTTCGAGTTCGGCTGCGGCGTAATTCATTTCATCAAGCGAGCCGCCGATGACGACCGTGCCATGAAATTTCAGGATGACGGCGTGGCAGGCGCCCATGATCTCGACCATGCGGTTGGCGTTCTGCTTGTCGACGATCTTGTGAGCGACCTCCGGCCGTGAATCGACGGCAAGATTGTTGTGAAACGCCGACGTTTCGCGGGTCAGCGGCTCCATCTGGACGCCGAGAGACACCATCAGCGTGGAATCCGAGGGATGGGCATGGATGACCGCGTTGATGTCGGGATGCGCGGCGTAAACCTGGGAGTGGATCGTCCATTCGTCGCAGGCCGTCAGATCGCTCCTCGGTTTGTTCAACCAATTGCCGTCAAAGTCGATTTCGACGAGATCGTCTTCCGTCAGGGTCAGCCAACTGACGGGGCGCGGCTTGAGGATCATGCGGTCCCTGCCAATGCGCGCGCTGATGTGGCCGGCAAGGCCAAGGCCCGCCGCCCCCGTGTGGTAGGCCAACTGGCAGGCGCGCACGACGGCGGCGCGAAGATTGGTTTCAGTCCCGGACATGTGAATTCCTCCCGATTGGTCGCGTTCGACCGTTCACGTTCCGGGATATGTCATCGGCGCCCTGGCGCGCAAGCGCGATCCGCGCCGCGTCCGGAATTCGAGGATCGCTGACGGAAGAAGCGACTTGCATCAATTCCATGTCTCACGACGATACAACGCCCAGGTTACGCCGGAGAGGCCCCACGCGCGAAACTTCCGGCGAAGCTGGAAAGGCGCGGAACACTCCGGGGGCCCGGCGATCGTTTTAGACGGTGGATCAGCGGTCGATGACGTCTGGATGACGGCGATCAGCCACCCCGGCGGGGCCGCGCACCAGTTTCCGTCCTCGACCATGGTCGCCGACCGCCCCAGGCGGCGCGCAACATAATCGACGACCGCGCGAGTTTCGTTTTTGTCGCTATCAACCGCGTAGGTTGTCGCGCCATCGGCGGTCATTTCGCGCACCGCTGCCATGTAATTGCCCCGCCCATGGGTCAGGAATCCACGCAACTGCGCGCCCTGCCCCACCGCGAAGAGCGAAAGCAGCCCGATGGCGAGAAACCGGGCGCCTCCCTTGCGTAGCCAAAGAACCGCGAGCCCGTCACTCAGCGCCAGAACCAGCCCTATTGCCGTGGTCAGGTGAAATCTTGGAAAATACTGACTGGGGATCTGCAGCGCCACATGCAGCGCGGGCAGGCCGAAAATCGACAGCGCGGGAAACCACCGACGTTGCGACGGAGCAAGAGCGATAGCGCCTCCGGCCAGCGCGGCCGTGACGACAATCACCGGGAGATCACCGAACGCGGCGGGAAATCCGAGCGTCGCGCGCGCCATGCCAGCGAGACCTTCCGCCAAATCTTCAAAGTTGAACGGACGCATCACGCCGACGCGGAAATCATCGAAAAAAGCGCCAAAGGCGAAACACGCGACCGCGGGAATGCTCGCGACGGCGGCGAGAACCGAGAACCTCAGGAATCGCGCAATGCGCCGATTAGGCGACTCGCCGCGCGTCGCGGAAATAGCCAGCGCCGAGACACACAAAGCCGCCGTCGCCTCGACCATGATGAGATGCGAGAAAGTCCCAAGGAAGACAGCCATGAAAAAGAGCACATATGATCGCCAGTGTGCGTCTTCATCGAAACTCGCCAGCACCGCGCAATAGGCGACAAGGATTGCCACGATCATGCCGGAATAGCCCCGTGCCTCCGAGCCATAGAGCACGAAGATATAGCCGGTTGCGATTAACGCGGCGGCGGCGACCGTCGCCGCGTCATTGAACCGACGTCCGATAACGCCCGCGCAAACAACCGCAATTCCCCCATAGGCGATCGCGGGCAGCCGCATGAGCAAGGGCGCGACCTCGGGACCAACAAGCCACATCCAGATCGAATTCAGGACGTGGTTGTTGTCATGGTGGATGCCTATAAATATGTCGCCAAGATTGCTGGCCCGCTCCAGCAGTAGCAGCGACCAGACTTCATCAAGCCAGAGATCGCCGCGGGCCGCGAGAAACCGCAAAAGAACGCCAGCGAGCGCGATCAGCCCCAGCAAGCCCAGGAAGGCGCGCGTGGCGCGATGCGGTTCTGGTCGATATCGCGAAAATTCCATGGACGAATCAGGCGTCTATCAATCGAGTACGCAATACACTAATCGTAAAAGGCCCAACGTCTAACCTGCGGTCTTGATCGCTCGCCATATCGTCGCCGGCGTCAGCGGCAGGGGCACGTGGCGTACGCCAAGATGCCAGAGCGCGTCGACCACGGCGTTACAGATAGCGGCGGGCGCGCCGATGGTACCGGTCTCGCTGCCGCCCTTGGCGCCCAGCGGATTGCTGGGAGCGGGTGTCGAAATGAAATCCATCGTCACGGGCGGCGCGTCGCTGGCGCGTGGCATGGCGTAGTCGAGGAAGGTACCTGTAATAAACTGGCCAGACACCGGATCATAGATCGCCTGCTCCATGAGAGCCTGTCCGACGCCCTGCGCGAGCCCTCCCTGGACCTGTCCTTCCACGATCATGGGGTTGATGACCACGCCGCAATCGTCCACCGTGAAATAATCGACGATCCTGACTTGCCCGGTGTCGCGATCAATCTCGACCACCGCGAGATGAATCGCCGAGGGATCGTTGGAATCCGGCGGCTCGTGCGCCAGCGTGCATTCAAGATTCGGCTCCATGCCTCTGGGCAGGTTGAACCCGCGACTGGCCAGCGTCGCGACCTCCGCGAAGGACAATGTGCGATTGCTGGCGGGTGAACTGAATTGCTGATCCGCGTAAATCAGGGTCTCCTCGCCGCATTCGAGGACATGCGCGGCCAGGCGCCGCGCCTTGGCCATGATCGATTCGCAGGCGTTGAAGATCGCCGCGCCGCCAACCGATGTCGAGCGTGAACCCCAGGTTCCATTGCCAAACGGCACACGGCCCGTATCGCCCTCGACCACGCCAATGTCCTCGACCGGGATTCCCAGCCTGTCGGCGGCGATGGCGGCATAGGTGATCTCGTGCCCCTGCCCATGGTTGTGGGTGCCGACGAACAGCGTCGCCTTGCCATCGGAGTGAACGCGTACGGTGGCTGTTTCAAACCCGCCATGGTGCGCGCCGCTACGGGCAAGGTTGGCGCTGGGCCCGGAGCCGGATTTCTCGAAAAAGCCGGCGAGGCCGACGCCGACCAGCCGTCCCGCCGCGCGCATCTCGCGTTGGCGCGCCAGCAGCTTTTCGTAGCCGGCCATATCCAGCACGCGCGCCAACATGCGCGGCGGATCGGCGCCGTCATAGATACGACCGACTGGCGTCCTGTAGGGAAACTGCTCGGGGCCAATGAGATTGCGGCGGCGCAACTCCGCCACATCGATTCCCATTTCGCGCGCCGCGTTCTCGAGCAGCCGCTCGTTCACGAGCGCGGCTTCCGGCCGCCCGGAGCCGCGATAGGGACCGACCGGCGTCGTGTGCGTGTACACGCAGCGCACGCGCAGGCTGAGCGCCGGCGTCCTGTAGAAGCCCGTGATGGTTTGTGGATAGGAATTGCCGGGAATGCTGGGGGCGAAATTGCTCAGATAGGCGCCGAGCGCGGCGATCGTGTCCACTTCCATGCCCAGAATGTGGCCATCAGCGTCAAAGGCCATGCGCGCTGTCGTCACGTGGTCCCGGCCGTGGGTCTGCGTGAGGAAATCCTCCGCCCGCGTCGCCGTCCATTTGACGGGGCGGCCAAGTTCCCGCGCCATCCAGACGACGGTTGAAACCTCCGGGAGAAAACTACCCTTGGAGCCAAAGCTGCCGCCGACATCAGGCGCGATGACTCGCAGCCTGTGTTCGGGAATTCGCAAGGTTTGCTGACAAATCCACTGCCGCAGCATGTGCGGCATCTGGCTCGTCGCCCAAAGCGTCGTCTCGTCGCTGGCGCTGTCGTGCCGCGCAACGAAGGCGTGCGGCTCAAGGGGAGATCCCATGATGCGTTTGCTGACGAGCCTGAGTTCGGTGACATGCGCCGCGCGCGCAAAGGCCGCCTCGGTCGCGGCGCGGTCGCCCTTGACGACCTCGGTGACGAGATTGGTTGCAAATTCGGGGTGGACGAGAACGGCGCCGTCATCGAGCGCGCGGCCCGTCTCGGTGATCGACGGCAGCGCGTCGTATTCAATATCGATTGCCTCGGCGCCATCCATCGCGGCATAGCGGGTCTCTGCGATGACCGCGGCCACGATATCGCCGACATGGCAGACCCAGTCACGCGCGAAAGCCGGGCGCAAGGCCTCGTTCATTGGCCGACCATCGCTGAAATTCATGGGATGGACGCAGGTCAATTCGCCAAGCCCGGCGGCGGCCCAGTCAGCCGCGGTCAGAACCCGCGCGACGCCAGGCAGGGCGCGGGCGCGATCAACGTTGATCGACACGATGCGCGCGCTGGCGTGCGGACTGCGCAGGAACGAGATGAAAAGCATGTCGGGAAACTGGACGTCGTCAAC
The DNA here is from genome assembly GCA_903885755.1 of uncultured Hyphomicrobiales bacterium. Lineage (GTDB taxonomy): Bacteria > Pseudomonadota > Alphaproteobacteria > Rhizobiales > Beijerinckiaceae > Terripilifer. The sequence goes on from CAISJZ010000067.1 coordinate 12,609, forward strand.
GAACAGACCTCGCCCCGTGACGAACCGGAAATCCTCGCGGCGCTGGAGCCGCTGTCCGACATAAGGGCTATCTCCGCGGGACTTTGGCGCATTCATCGATAGAGCGTCCGCGACCCCGGAAATTCGGTCTTCATGACAACTTCGAGCTTTCGATTGAGATAGCCCCAGGTGTGTTCGATATGGGCTGGCGTCATCATCTGCGACTTGCGCAATTCACGAATTTCCCGTTTGGGCATTGTATAGGGAAAACCGGCGCCGCGTCCCACGATGTGCGCGCGGCAGGCCTTTTCCAGAAACACGCCGACGCATGTCGCCTCCGCCACGGTCGCGCCGCAAAACAACGCGCCATGATTGGCGATCAGCAGCGCCATATGGCCACCGAGCGAACGCGCGAGAGCGGCGCCCTCGTCCTTCGTCTTGATCAGCGCGACATCCGCCTCGTGGCGCGGAATATCAACGAAATAATCGGGGTCGAGATTGAACGGCATGATCGGCTCGCTCGACGACGACAGGATGCAAGCATGGAACGGATGCGTATGCGCGACCACGTTGATCTCGGGCCGCATGCGCAGCACCTCTGAGTGAATGGGCCATTCACTGTGCTGGCCGCCCTCGCCCGCGAGCTTGGCGCCATCCAAGTCGACGAGCACGAAATCTTGCGGCCCCGTGATTTCACCGAGTCCAAAACGGTTGCGCTTCAGCCAGAAGCCACGCCCCTCGGGATCGCGCAACGACAGATGCCCGAGGGAGAAATCGCCATGCCCCTCCATTTCGAGGATCTGGCAGGCTCGCGCGAGATCTGCCAGCGCGGCTTCGGTTTGCGATGTCATGACATCCTCAAAAATATGAGTTGAGCAGGATGCGTTTGATTTCCGCGACCCGCGGAGCCGCGGTTTTCATCAACCCGGCGATTTCCTCCTGAAGATCGGCGCCGGACTGAAAGTTAATCTCGCGGTTGGCCTTGACGCCCTCTTCAATGACGGCGGGCTCGGCAAGTATCTCGGACCATGCCTGACGAAGAAACCCGACATACTCGTCACCCGTCCCCGGCGCGGCGACCATCGCGCGCTGCGCGTCGCCGATCCTTTGACGCAGATCGACGAGCCAGGCCTTGTCGGGTTTGATGTTGGCGACCTCGGCCAGCGTCGGCGTGTCCGGCAAATGCGCCCAACGTTTCGAGTCGAACATCGCAATGGGACGAAGATCGCCATTGTGAATGCCATTCAGCGCGGAATCGGCGCTTAGAATGCCGGCGTCCACTTCGCCGCTGACGACAGCCAGCGACATGTCGCCCGCCCCCTTGTAGCCGATGACGATCTTGGACTTGAGCCCGATGGCGTCGGAAATGATGGCCGCGACATCACTGATGTTGTCGGCGGGCCCTGTCGAGGCCCACACGACGCGATCCGCGTTCAGCGCGTCGGCGACGGACCTGATTTTCGAATTTTTCCCGACGAACCAGATTTTCGGCGCGGCGGAGGTCTTCGCCAGCCAATGCAGCTTCGTAACATCCCAGATGCTGCCATCGCGTTCGAGCAACTGACTGAGCATGGCCGCTTCGGCGCTTGCATGCATGATCGCCAGGCCATCCGCGGGACGCCCAAGCAGAAAATTCAACGCCATCAGTCCGCCGTTGCCGTCGCGATTTTCGATGATGACAGTCGCGCCAATTTTTTGAGCGAAATGTGGCGCGAGCATGCGAGCGTAAAGATCGTAGCCGCCTCCCGGCGGCGAACCCACGAGAATGCGAACGGTCTTGCCTCTGAAATAGTCGGCCGCTGCCGCGCGCGCGAGGCCGCCGGGCAAAAGTCCGACCGCGGCGAAGGAGCCAAGTGCCGCGCGTCTGCTCATCCCGGCCATGCCTGAACTCCAACGATCCGGCTTACAGCCGGTATCCGAAAATGTCGCAATTCGTGCGCTTCTCGATGAAACGTCCGAACCGGTATTTCAATTCCGGCGCGTCGAATGGCGGCTGTTGCAGCCGTTGTTCGGCGTCGGTGAACGGTTCGACCTCCAGCACCACGAAAGTATGGGCGGGCGTCGCGGGATTCTCCACCGCGTCGAAGTCCCTTTCCATCGCCGCGAGGGAATCGAAGCTGAAGACCCGTTCAAGACCCATGCCACGCGCGATGGCGGGGTAATCGTTGTGCGCGCGGTTGGGCAACGCGGCGTTGGATGTCGCGCCATAGCTGCGGTTGGACACGAGAAAATGCACGAGATTGGACGGCGCGAGCTGCCTTTCCACCATCAGCATGCCCGGATTCATGCAGAAGGCGCCGTCGCCCATGAAAGCCCAGATCTTGAGCGATGGCTGCGCCACCGCGAGTCCGCAGCCGAACATCGTCGACAGACTCATCGAGGCGTCGAGATAGAAGCTGCCCTCGGAATCGCGAGTCGCTTCCCACCAGGCCTGACCGGAATTGCCAGCGGACGTAATAACTATCTGATCGCGTCGGCGCGCGGCGAGAAAGCGAAAACAATCGAGGTATTTCATATCAGCGCCTCACTTCAGCAGGTCGCGTGTTAGCGCCACGACGACCGGACGCGAAAAGGTTCGGCTGTGATGGTAGGCGCGTGAAATCATCGGAATTTCCGAGGCATCATTGACGATCATGTAGGGCAAACTGATTGTATCGAGCACGGGGAGAAGATAAAGCCCGTTCGAAACGTGATGCTTGTGGTGATCGCCCGGCGCGCCGCGCAACGTGATCAGAATCAGGGCTGGTATTTCATAGGAATAATTGATTTTGGTGAGCGCGTAGATCACGGTCATCAGGCCAGAGGCCCCCATCAGGGCGACCGAACCCATGGCGCCCATGAAAGCGCCGGAAATCAGTCCAATCGCCGATTCCTCGCGATTGACGGGAACATGGATAAACCGGTCGTCCCGATCGATATGTTCGATCAGTTCAGCCACCCAGTTGTCGGGCAGGCTGGCGACCATCCTGACGCCACAGCCCGCGAGTTCGTCCGCGATCGCCGTGGCCACCCGCTTTTGTTTGTCCAAATTGCCCGATGCCGGTTCGTACATGACTGGCCTCCCGTCCTTGCGTGGACGATAGGCCAGAGATCGCGGTCAAGGCAAACGCCCTATTCCCGCTTACACCTGACGCCTGAATCGCGCGGAGGCGCTCCGGCAGACGGATCAACAGGAGCCCCGAAGCTCCAGCTGTCCGGTATTCTCCAATCGTTGACCGGACCTGCTCACGGCCGGTCACGTCACTCATTTTATCACTGCGCCAGATACGGCGTGACGTAGTTGACGTTCAACTGACAGGCGGTCGTCTGCACGCTGAAGAAGATGTCCTGTTGCGACCAGCTTCCGCCGTAATTGCCAGCCCAGGGCGTGTCTTCCCACGCATGGGTCGTCGTCTGCCCGCAGGCCATCAACTGAAAGATGGTCGGCGGCTTTCCCAGGGGCAAATCGACGCCATCGAGGAACAGATGGTTCGAAGTCGAGGCGTCCATCGTGCTGTACGTGACCGGGTTCGCGGTCTTGGTGTAGGTCGTATTGCCGGACTTTGTGCCCGAAGCGACGCACGTGTAGTTCGAATTACTTCCCGATTGTGACGAGTTCGGCGCCATCCCGGCCCCGCAACCGTCGGTGTATACCGTCATGGTGAGATAGGCGTTGTCGTAGGTATTGCCAAGCGAGACCGCCTGATTGACGAACGAACTCAACTGCATGACGCCGTTGGCGTCGGGAAAATACGCGGTCACGGGGCCCGTGCCGCGCCCGCTGCCGTAAGTCAGGTTGTTTGGTTGGTAGACATAGCTCGCCAGATGCGTATCGCTCGATGCGCCCTGTTGGTGGATATAGAGATCGACCTGCTTCCAGTACCAGCCGTAACCACCCGTCAGAGTGAACGTGACATTGGACGGCGCCTGCGTCGCGGCGGGAATTGCTTTCGCGGTCACGGACAGCGCGAGCGTCGTGCCAAGCACTGACGCCTTGATGTTGGCCGTCGCCGACCCCGAAACGGAACCATCGGAATTGACGATAAAGGTTGGCGTCGTGTTTTTGGTCGCGCTGTCGGTCGACGCCAGTATGAAATCGTTTCGCCCGGCGAGGCTGGCGTCAAATGCCGCGGTGGCGATGGCCTGTTGAACCGCCGTCGATGATCCATTCGGCGCTTGCATCGCGGCCAGAACGCCTTCATCCACGGCAGCTTGCAGTCGCGCCTTGTCGTCATTGCCCTGACCATAATCGACCCCCGCGCCTATGATCGCGAGAACCGGAATGGCCGCGAGTGCGAAGGTCGTCGCCACCGTGCCAGACCGATCGCGCGCGAATGATTTGATCACGCGAGCGCGGCTGAAATTCGGCTTACAAAACACGCGGAACATCCACATGACTCACTCCAGACTGCCCTTCGGTCAACGGGCTTAACGATTTATCGGCCTTAACGGACAGTTACCGCGGGTCTGTTGCCAACGAGATAAATGAATCGTTACAATTCGAACCGGCGGCGATTTGAGTGCATTAATGACATTTGGCTTGGGTCGGACTGGATCGAAACGACGGCCCAGGGCGCTGCTCGCCTGGGAAATAGGCGCGGGATTCACCCATTCGCGAAACCTCGCGGGCGTCGCGCGCCATCTGCGGCACATGGGATTTGACTGCGTCGCGGCGGTCGCCGATCCTCGTTTCGAGACATGGGCGCGGTCGCTGGGCGTTGACGTCGTCCAGACCTATCTCTGGCCAGCAATGCGTTCGACCGGTGTTTTGCCGGAACAGCGACCCAATCATGTGTTGACCGATGTACTGGCGAACTACGCAGTGAGCCGCCCGGCAGATCTGGCGGCGGCGATCGCCCACTACGATACGCTCTTTCGCCTCGTCGAACCGGATGTGCTCCTGTGCGAAAACGCCTTCGGCGCGTTGCTCGCCGCGCGTGGACGCATTCCGGCGATCGTTTACGGCTCCACCCTGCTGTTCATGCCGCCGGTCAGTGGCGACGCCTTCGCGCCGATCGATTCAGGCGAACCGGAACCCTCCTGGCCGATTGATGGCGTGCTCGACGATATCAATGCTGCCCTCGGCGCGTCCGCGCGCATCCCGCTGGACCGCGCCGCCGATCTCTTGCCGTGCGAAGCCATGTGTCCCTTCGGTCCGGCTGCGTTCGATCCCTATACCAGCTTCAGAACAGAACGAATCCTGTCTCCATTCTGTCCTGATCTGCCGGACGAGATCGCGCCCCATCCCGGCGACGAAACCATTGTCTATCTTCATGACGTCGCGAGCTTGTCCGCGCCGCTGATGGACGCCATCGCGGCGCTGCGTGGACCGACCCGCGTGTATATTCCCTCGCTCAACGATGAATTACGCGCCCGATTTCGGTCGAGCGGACATGCCGTCGAGGATCGGATGCTGCCGCTTTCGCTGATCGCGACGCGCGCGGGACTGCTGGTGCATCAGGGCGGCGTGACAATGACCGCAGCGGCGCTCGCCCTCGGCCTGCCACAACTGATCCTGGCCCGATTTCATGAAAACGGACTGGCGGGCGCCTACATCGCGCGCGAGGGCCTCGGCGAGGTCCTCCGGATGGATCATGCGACGCGCGATTGGCTGGTCGACGCGGTGGCGCGACTTCGCGCCGATCGCGCTCTCGCGGAGCGCGCCCGAGCGCGCGCTCCTGAGTTCCGGGAATGGTTCGCGGACGACCCGACAGCCGTGGTGGCGATGAAGGCCGCCGAAATGTTGAACATCAGGGCCACGCCGGCGCCGCCCGCAACGGGTGAATGGCTGTGGTCGCCGATATGACGCCAAACGGCGTCAGGGATAGGGATGATTGCGCCCGGCGGTAAAGCCGCGGGCAATATCGTCGCCCGCCGCCGGCAGATCAAAATTGGGTGTATCGACGGAACGGCGAGTGACGCCAATCTGGTTGCGCGAAGCCAGGGGGTCGGTGGGCGGAATGTTCGCGCCGCCGGTTTGGCGTCCCTGGCTGGCGAGCCGCCGGGTCGCCGCCCTCAAAAAATTCATGTCGATGGGGTGCGGATCCCCGGGCGCGGAACCCGCGTCCACGTCAACCTGGTAGCCGGATCGCACGATTTTAGAGCCGAACGCGTTCGACACCGTCGCGGCGCCATTGTGAACCATCACGGTCGTGCGATTGTGGTCATGAACCGCGGTGATATTGCCGCCGCGTACGCCAATCGTCGCGACCGGGGTTTGTACCGTGGCGCCGCTCGTATGGCTGACCTGACCACCGACAAAACGCGCCACGCCGCGCGCCATGGAAACAGCCATGTCGCCCGTGCCCGCGGACGCGTCGTAAATGAACCGGTCGATCACGACAGTTGAATCGCGCCCGACGTTCATGGCCGAGCGGTCGTTGAACATGATCTGCGTCGTGCCCGACGCGTTCGTGACAATCCGCTCCTTCTGGACAACCGACTGGCCGACATCGAGCGAGCGCGACGCGGCTCCGGGCGGTTGGCCAGTCGCGTCGTTGTTGACCGCGCCCACGGTGCCGGCGGTCTGCGCCTGAGCCGTATTGACCGCGGCTGTCGTCCCCATGAGGAAGGCGATCAGGCTCGACCCGATCCCGCTGAAGCGCCAGGTGGGCATGACGGCGGGCCTCCTCAGAACCGGATGGTCGGGCCAAGCATGGCCGACCATGCATTGGCGCGATAGGTGCTCAAATTCGACGCGTTGGTCGTGTACTGGACGAGGGCGCTGACGCCGAAGGTTGCGTCGATCGGCATGTCGAGCTGGGCGCCGACCCGCGTTTGGCCGTCATGCCGCCGGATCACCGGATCGATGGCGATATTTCGCTGATCGAACTGTATGTCCGCATAACGGACGAAAACGGTCACGGACCAGTCGAGGCCGATCTGATCGCTAGGCGGCGTGAAGTCATATTTCACGGACGCGCCCACGCCGGTCTCGCCTGAACTCTGAATCGCGTTATCGGCGGAATTGCGGGTGTAAAAAACCCTACCGTTAAAGGTCAGTCGATCGACAGGACGCCACCGGGCATCCAGACTCGCGGTCATGAGCGCGCCAGAGTTGATCGTGCCAAGGGCTCCGAACGGTCCCCCGTTGTTCACGCTCGCGCGGCGAACGTCGATCCCGGGCGTCAGCGCCAGTGATGGAGCGACGGGCGCGGTCAGCGATATGCCACCGCCAATGGTCGAGGCATAGGTAATACCTCCGATGCCGCTCGACCCGCCCACGACATAGGGATGAATGGTCGCGCCCGGCAGCCCATCGCTGGAAAGACCGATGCGCGGCCCCGAGGAGATTTCGAACAGGCCCAGGTTCAGGTTGCTCTGCCGCATCTGCAAGGCGCCGTAGCCGGCCAGCGTGGTTTCCCAGACAAACGTTCGTTCAGTCTGGAAATCATAGACATGGGTGATCTCGCCCATGAACGCGAGGCTCAAATCCGGGCTCGAACCAAAAGCGCCGCGGGCGCCGACATCGGCTCCGCGCCAGCGCACGAGCCCATTGTCAGGCGCGCCGGCCGGGTTCGAGTTGTAGCGAACCCCGGCGAACAAAACGCCCGACCAGCGGCTTGGGCTCAACTGTTTGCGCGCCTCCGGCAGGATAGCCTCGATCCTCCGTAGCAATCCAGAATCGATATTCGCGTCATTGAGCGCGTCCTCGAGGTAGTGGACCGCCATGGGATAGGAGCCAAGCTTGAAATAGAGGGCGCCGAGCTCGTACTTGGCCCTCGTCAATCCCGGATTGTAGGCAAGAATCCGTTCGAGCGCGGCAATTGCCGCCTCGTAGTCCCTGGCGGTTGCCGAAGCTCGGACGTACTCAAATGTATTCTCGTGATTCGTCGGGGACGCCATCATGCCCGCCAGACCGACAGCCTGCTCGGCGGTCGATACCTGAGCATACGCAAGGCCCCCGCAAACCGTGGATGAAACGGCGGCGACCCAGACAAGTCCGCGGATCAAAAGATAACCCAACGATTCCAACATTTCCAACAAGACAACATTGGGATAATTGCTGCAAATCATTACTAAAATCAACAGTAGCTCAAACAATACGCCGACTTTCCCAATACCGTGACCAAAATGACGCGCTCGGGCGGCGTTTTCGGAATCATTATACCGCGAGAGCCATGGCAGGCCGGCCGAGCCTCGATAATCAGGCTGGAGCGAAACAAGGCTTGCCGGGAGTCCACGCTCGGGCAAGAGTCGGGTGGAGATCCCCATGAGTTGATCCAAGCCATGAAATACGCGTCTATGCTGGAGTTGCCGGAACTCGCCGATCGCTTTGAAGCGGTCCGCCGATACAACCTCTGGGGGGCGGACGAGACGCCTTCCGGACCGGGCTCGACCCTTGCGTACACGCGGGAACTGCGCCCTCGCCTGCTGGACTTGTTGAAACGACATCAAATCCAGCGGCTTGTGGACGCCCCGTGCGGCGACCTGAACTGGATCGCCGATGTGGTCCGGCGATCCGGCGTTCAATATTTCGGATTTGATATCGCTCCGGGCATAGTCGAACGCGCCCAACGCCAGGCGGACCTCGTCGGGACGATCAAGGTCGGCGACATTCGATCAACGCGGTTGCCGCGCGCCGATCTCTGGATTTGTCGCGACTGCTGGTTCCATCTATCCTTCGACGACATCTTCGCATCCCTCCGCAATTTCATCGATAGCGACATCCCTCTGGCCCTTCTGACCTCGCATGTGAACGAAAATGGCTTCAAGAACCGCGATATCGTCTCTGGCGACTTCAGGCTCATGGATCTGTTCGCCGAGCCATTCGACTTTCCCGCTGGTTATATCGAGGCCATCGACGACTGGATTCCGCCGTGGCCGAAGCGAAGACTCTACCTGTGGAGCCGCGAACAATTGGCCAAATGCGCGAACAGGCTTGACCATCGCGTCGAGCGCCAGCGATGACCTCTGAACATAGCCACGCGCGCCGGTCCATCTCGGTCGTCAAAACCACGAACGCCCGGTGCATGCTGTCCGATCTCGACGAGACGATGTCCGTCTGCGAGAGCCTCGCGGCTATGATCGAGGAGATCATCAAGCGAGAGGCGCTGTATGCGGACGGCGCTCGCCGCCTCGCCTTCGTTGGCGTCGCAACGCCTGAATACCAGTGGGGACTTGTTGTCTGGCTGCGGTCGCTCCGCAAGACTTCGGACAAACCGGTCTTACTCATCGTGACGCGGGAAATGGCGATTCCCGACGATATCGAAGATGTTCATCAGATCGTCGCGCCGGAACTGCGCGAGGAAAGCTTCGTTTACGATCGCGCCGAATTCCGCAATGTAATGAACAAATTCTGGATATTCGCACTGACTCCGCTGGAGCGCATCATTTATGTCGATATGGACTGCGTGTTCCTGCGATCCGTCGATGATCTGTTCGAGCGCGACGGAATTCTGGTTTGCCCCGACTATGTCCAGACGCGCGACACCCGGCGATTCAACTCGGGCGTCATCGCGTTTTCGCCATCGACCGCGTTGCGCGATCATGTCTTCGCCGTCGCGCAGGGCGTCAAATCCGATGACGGCGGCGATCAGGGCGCGCTCAACATCATCCTGCGCGATCGCGTGACCTTTATCGAGGAGGGCTACAACCTTTTGCGCCACTATCATTACTTCTCGGCGCGGTCGGATACGGAAGGCGTCTCAATCCTGCATTACATCGTGAAAAAGCCGTGGGAGTGGAGGCATCGCGAAAAGCCGGACGCCATGCTCGTGGCGCTCGATGATATCTGGACTACATTTCTCACCCGCGACGAGTTGCTGCGACTTGTCGCGGAGTGGCGGCGAGGAATGTTCCACCTCGGACCGCGTGGACATTCGCCGCCGACGCTTGTCGATCGTATAGATAGATTGGAACGCCGGATATCCGGCTCGACCGCAACGATCCGCCTCCTGCTTGGCCTCGCCGTCG
>CAISJZ010000068.1 GCA_903885755.1 uncultured Hyphomicrobiales bacterium
CATTCCGAAAGCCCACTTCCATCTCTTCCTCAAAGAATCCGAATGGCGATTCAATCACCGCCCGCCCAGCAATCTCTTGAAAACCCTCAGACGATGGGCCAAAGTATAAATATCAAACCTTATCTATGTCAGCCCCTTCTTGAAAGCTGGCTTCATGCCATTTCTCATTCGAGAAATATTTGCGCCCACCACTCACGATGCTGGCGCCGCATTTTTACGATTACACCCAAAATTCCACGTGGGTACCGGCCTGCAATACCCTCAACATCCGACCGGAAATTGTATGTCCAATGTTGGATGCTAGCGCACTTTATGGAAGTCATAGCAGACGGTTCACGGTGGGCGGAACGACTTCAAAATCTTATTGAAAGCCGACCTAAGGCCAGCCTGTCTGACATGGGGTTCCCAGATGATTGGGTTGATCAGCCATTTTGGAAAAAAGCAGTTCGCGGAGCACCCTGATTCTGCGTCACTCTCCACAGGGCCGCCCCGTCCTTCCCCCGCCAGCCCTCGACAACCTTCGTCGCCCGCATCTTGCGGAGCGCACACCCCACGCGGCGGGTCACGTCATTCAATAGCCGCCGGTCGGCCATGGACTTCCCTTCCGTCTCACAGACCCGCTCGGCAAGCTGGCGGCTTGTCATGGGCTCTTTGGCCTTCCCAAGCTCGCCTAGCAGGAATGACCGCAATTCGTTCCTGTAGAACAGGATCACGCGCGCCGCGCGTGGCGACCGGCCCTCTAGGTCCTCTGTGTGGCCGAACGTCTCTAGAACTTGGTCGATGGCCTCTACCGCGTTCGCGGCTATCGCCATGCGCTCCCTGAGTTCCGCCGCTTCCTGCATTAGCTCGGCGCGCTTTGTCAGCAAGCCCGCGATGGTGTGTTCAAAGGTTTCGGTTCTGGCGAGGCGGGTTGTCATGCCATTTAGGCTAAGGACCCACCTTTACTTAGTAAACAGTGGCACCGTCAGGCCAAAGGTGAGCTTGCTACCTAATGCCGCGGAAATGGTTGGATGTGCCACCCAGCAGCATCGGAGCGCCAAAAGCCGCGAGGCCCGGATTGAAAACGTCGAATAGCGCCGCGTATTCGATGCCGAACAGCGCCGCCAGCCAGCCATCGCCCGTGTTGTCGATCGCAAGACGCGCCTGCAGGCAGGCGAGCGTCTGGTCGGCGACAGCGAAGCGCTCCGCCGCCGCGCGTAATTGATCGCGCTCGGGCGCGTCCTCGGCGTCGAAGACGACAACGAGTTCGCCGCGCGCCGTCGCCAGCGCGACATTCAGCGCGCGCGGCTTCGTGCGCGGCGCGCCTTCCGGCGCGACAACCGTCTCGTAACGCTCCGGCAGATCCAACGCCTCGATCGCGGCGCGCGTTTGATGATCGTCGGACTCGACGACGAATTTTACCTCGATCTTGGACACGGGGTAATCAAGCGCGGCAAGGCCGGTCGCAAGACGCGCGACGACCGCCGCTTCGCGGTATAGCGGAACGATGATCGTGTAACTTGGCAACATCGCGTCTGGCAGGACGGGCGCGCGGCGCGGCTCATCATCGATTGTCGCGGCGGCGGCGAACAAACGCACGCCAATCGAGGCCGCCGCGACAATGCCGAGCAACAGGCAAAGCGCGATCCAGGCAAAGGCGCCGAACAGCACGGACAGCCCGAGCAAGGCGAGGCCGCTCAGCACGACGCCGAAGCGATAGCCGAGGGGCGTCGCGGCGCTTAGCGCCGGATCAAACCGGCGCAGATCATCGCAGGCGGCCCTCGCCACGGCCCGAGCGTCGGTTGTCCGCGTCCAGGCCGCCAATCGGCGCGGGGTCGTGATCGCCAGACGATCCGTCGGCGCCCGCCCATCCTTCCAAAGCGCCAGAAGCGATCGCAACCCCTCGCCTTCCGGCGCGATGAGATAGCGTCCTTCCCTCGAGAGTCGCGCGATGGGCGCGCCCGCTGGCGCCGACGACGACAATTGCTCCATCAGCGCGGAAGGGCTGGCGACAAAGGGTACGCCCAGACGCCGCGCGAGAATCGAATAATACGTCAGGTCCGAGACTGCTCCGCCCGACAGAAGCGCCGCGAGCGGCGACACGCCGAGTTGGCGCGCCGACGCCGTCGCCTCGATCAGATCCGCCACGGACACGCCATAAGAGGCAAGAAACGAAATTTCGACCGGCAGTGTCCCAAGCCTGCCCGGAGCGCGCGGACTTGCCTCGCGAACGATCACATGCGACGAGCGTCGATCCGATGGACGCTGCGCCGGCCGGAATTCGAAAGTCGATAACGCGACCATTCACAAACTCAAATATTCGAACGCGAATGGCCAAGCCTAACCCGAGATCAGCCCTTAGTGAAGTGTCGCGCGACAAACACCGCGCTTTCACGGGTCTTGCAATTGTTTTTATTTGGTTATTTTCCTTCGTCGCCATTCCGGTCTTCGCCCAGAACGAGGTCGCGCCCAGCTTCTGGGACCCGCAACGGCGCGTCGAAAAGCCCGATACGGCCAACATCCGCCAGTTAAGGTTCATCACCGAGGACGACTATCCCCCGTTCGATTTCACCGCGCCCGATGGCGCGCTGATGGGTTTCAATGTCGAACTCGCCCGCGCCATTTGCGAGGAGTTGCGTCTGCCCTGCACCGTTCAGGCGCGGCGCTGGGACACGATCCTGGACACGATCGAGAAAGGCGGCGCGGACGCCGCCATCGCCTCCATCGCGATCAACGCGCGCAATCGCGCGCGAGTGGACTTTTCCTCGCCCTATTACAAGACGCCGGGCCGTTTTGTGTCGCGCGCCAACGTCGATCTGAATATCGCCACTCCGGAAACGCTGGCTGGCAAGATCGTCGGCGTCGAGGCGCGAACCGCGCACGAAGCCTTTCTGCGCGATCTTTTTCCTCGCGCGCAGATTCGCGCATTCGAAAGCGCGACGGCGCTACGCTCGGCGATCCGGCGCGGCGATGTCGACATCATCTTCGGCGACGGGATCGCGCTGGCGCTCTGGCTCAACGGCACGGACGCGGCGGGCTGCTGCGCCTTCAAGGGTGGGCCCTTTCTGCAACCTGGCTACTTCGGCGATGGCGTCGGCATCGCCGTCGCCAGGGGCAACATAACCCTGCGCCGCGCGCTCGATTTCGCTCTAAAGCGGATCGCCGAACGCGGCGTCTACGCGGAATTGTATCTGAAGTATTTCCCGATCGGATTTTTCTAGCATGGAGCGCCTCGCCGAGTTCGCGCTTCTGGCTCTAATAGTTGAACTCACGCCGGGGCCGAACATGGCCTACCTCGCCACGCTGGGCATCGCGCATGGACGCCGCGCCGGTTTTACCGCCGTGCTCGGCGTCGCGACGGGATTGCTGGTTTATGGCGTTCTGACGGCGCTTGGATTTTCAGCTCTCATCGAGACCATTCCGGGCGCCTATGAGGCGCTGCGCTGGGGCGGCTCGCTCTACATGCTCTGGCTGGCCGTCGAAGCATGGCGCGGCGAGGGGCCAGCGCCCGACCGAGCGCCGCGCGCCCCGCCGGGCGACCGGACGCTGCTGTGGCGGGGATTCGCGATCAACGTGCTGAATCCCAAGGCGGCGATCTTCTATCTCGCCATCCTGCCGCAATTCGCCGATCCCGCGAGCGATCACTTGCTGGCCCAAACGCTCGCGCTTGTCGCGATCTACGTGGCCGTCGCCACGGTTGTGCATCTGACAATCGTCGCGGCGTCATCGGCTCTGGCGCCATGGTTCACGCCGGGCGGAACCCGGGAACTGGCGGTGCGCCGCGCCCTCGCGGTGGCGTTGGCGCTGATCGCGATCTGGATGTTCCTGTCGACCAGGCGCTGATCTACATCCAGCGTTCGATTTCCGTCACTGCCTTAATCGGATCGGCGAGATTGAGGGCGTTCACAAAGCGCATCTGCTTGTCCATGAGATAGACGATGGCGCTGTGATCCATGGTGTAATCATCGCCCGTTCCTGGCACCTTCTTGGAATAGACGCGGTACTCCTTGAGGATTTTATCCGTCGCCGCTCGATCGCCTGTCAGGCCAACGATGCGGTCGTCGAAACTGGAGAGATAATCCTTGAGAATTGGCGCGGTGTCGCGTTCGGGATCGACGCTGACAAAAACACCGCGCGCCTTCTCGCCCGGTTTCAGCTTGCGCAGGATTTCCGACAGCTCGAACAGCGTCGTCGGGCAGACATCGGGACAATGGGTATAACCAAAGAAGACCAGCGTCGGCTGGCCCCTGAAGTCAACCTCCGTGACGATCTTGCCATTGGAATCCGTCATCTGGAACGGTCCGCCAATGGCCGAGGGAGCTGGCGCGCCGGGCCCCTGATCGATGAAGGTCAGAATGGCCGCGCCCGCGACCAGCACCGCGCCAAGGCCGAACACAATCATCGGCAACACAAGCCGGCGGGAGGGGGCGGTCGCCATGGAATATCCCTGGGGTTGTCAGAAACAGCCCTGAAGGGCCGACAGCATATCGAAAAAGATCAACGACCCGAATCTCGCCCAGAACAGGCCGCCCGCGATGGTCAGCAGAGCGAGCCCAGCGAGCAGAACGCGCCAGAATCGCCTCGTGTCGAAAGGCTGGGTCGCTTCGGTCGGAGCGGGGGTCACGCTCATGGTGGCGATCTCATCGGCTATGCGCGCCATATATAGTCCGTCCGGACGCGATGCGCACGTATTTTGATCCCGCCTCCGTCAGGGCTCGATGCCCGCCGCTTTGACCGCGTCCTGATAGAGCGCCTGCTCGCCCTTGATGACGGACGCGAGCGCATCCGGCCCCGCGACGCCCGGGTCAATGCCCAGATCGTGGAGCTTCCTGCTCACATCGGCGCTCGCCGCGCCGGCCAACGCGACTTTCGCCACCTGATCGACGATTTCCCGCGGCGTACCCGCCGGCGCGAGAAACCCGTTCCACGCGGGCAATGAAAAGCCGGGATAAAGCTCGGCAACCGCGGGCACATCCGGCAATTGCGCCACCCGACCGGGCGTGCCGACGGCGATGAGCCGGATTCGGTCGCTGTCCTTGTAGGGGAGCAGTTCCGACGAATTGCCGAAATACATTTGCACCTGCCCGCCCAGCAGATCGGTCATGGACTGGGAGCCGCCCTTGTAGGGAACGTGCGCCATCGTCAGACCCGCGCGCGCGGCGAAGAGCGCCGCGACAAGATGCCCCACGGTGCCAACGCCACCCGAGGCGTAGTTGATCTTGCCCGGATTGGCCCGCGCATAAGCGATAAAACCCGCGAGATCGGTCGCGGGAACCGACCGATTGACCCCGAGGATGGAAAAGGACTGACCGAAAACGCAGATCGGCTCGAAATCCGTCAGCGGCTTGTAATTGATTTTCTGGATGTGGGGTAGAATGGACAGTTGCGCGGTCGTCCCGAACAGCAGCGTGTAGCCATCGGGCGCGGCGCGCGCGACATATTGCGCGCCGAGCGCGCCGCCAGCGCCGGGCCGGTTTTCAACAATGAAGGGCTGGCCCAGCGCCTTCTGCAACTCGTCGCTCGCCAGACGCGCCATGATGTCCGTGTTGCCGCCAGCGGCATAGGGCACGATGACCGTCACGGGATGATCGGGCCACGCGGCCCGCGCGGCGCGAGCTCCCAGCCCGATCGCGACAACCGACGCGAGCGTGAGGAACAGGCGCCGACGCATCGTCAAGGTTTCCAGTACTGGCTGAATTGCGTTGCGACGACGTCCTCATACGCGACTTCGCCTTTCAGCAATCCGACATTGCGCTGAAACTCCGTCATGCCCGCGACGAATTGCGGCGAGATCGAGGCGTCATAGAACGGCAGGTCGCGCTCGATGAGATCGGCGATGATTTCGGCCTCGGCCGCCGGGAAGAGTTTTCGCCCGACCTTCGTCGCGAGTTTGACGTCGGCCTTCAGCGCCTGATGCGTCTTGACGAGCGCGCGCACGGCGGCGGCGGCGGCGGCGGGGTTGTCCTTGATCAGCTTATCGGAGGTGATGAGCGCCGACATGGTGTAGTGCAACGCCTTCGGCGGGCCGTCGCCGCGTCGCGCGTCAATCACCATCGACCCATAGCCACCGCGAACAGCCACTTCCGCGCCCATGCCATTCGCCCAGAAGCCGTCGATCAGGCCCGCTTGCAGGGCCTTGGCCGCCGCGACGCCGAAATTCTTGTTCTCGCCCAGAAACGCGCCGGGCACGGGGCCGATTTTCACGTTGTCGCGAGCGATATCGATGCCGGACTCAACGAGCAATTGCTTGAGGCCAAGATCGACCAGCGGCGCCGCGCCAATGTTGAGACCCTTGATGGCGTTGATGTCGCCCTTTTTCGCGCCAAGATCCTTCCGCAGGATCAGGAACCAGTACATATTTTGCGCTTGCGCGGCGAGCAGCTTGCCGCCTTTCCACCCGGGAAACGCGAAGGCCGTGCTATGCGCGGAGCCGCCGACGAAATCCACCCCGCCGTCGCGCAGCACCTCCAGCGCCTTGTCGACGGGGAAAATAAGCTCGAGCGTCATGTCGAGTCCCTCGGCCTTGAAGAAGCCAAGTTCGACCGCCGCGGCGACCGGAAAATAGGAATTCGAGATCAGATCGGGAATGGCGACTTTCATGGGGTCCCTCGCGCGTTGTTTCCGTTGGTTTCGTGAAAGGTCTGGTCAGTCGATCGACGCCGCGCGCCTGACGCCCTCGATCATGGCGACGCGCAAGAGATAGGCGCGCAACTTGTCCCGATCCGCGACGATGGCGCGCAGGCTGGCGTAGAACTCCGCCTGTCTGGCCGGGTCCTTCTGCTCGATATTGTTCTTGTTCTCGATAGTCTGGCGCTGCAGATATTCCCGCGCGACGGTGCGCCGCTGGCGATCATAGACATCGAGCAGGCTTTCATTCGCGCCCTCCAGCAGGATTTTGCCCAGCTTGTCCGTCAGGCTGAATGCATCATGCAGGCCAAAGTTCATGCCCATGCCGCCGAGCGGGTTGTTTATATGCGCGGCATCGCCGGCGATCAGCAGGCGGCCGTTGCGGTAACAGGACGCAACGCGCTGGTGGACATCGTAGAGATTGCGATGCGCGACATCGTAAGGACCCTCCTTGCGATGAAAGCCTTGAATGCGCGCTTGCACCGCGCTCTCCTCGAAGATGACCTCGGGCGGCGCGGCCGCGTCGGCGGGGAAAACCACGCGCCACATGCCCCTGTCGTCCGCGCCGGGCACCTTGAACAGGGCGCACCATTCCTCGGGATCGGCGATGTAATTGGTGATGGCGTAGCCATGCGGCTGGAAGTCGTACCGGGTGCTCAAAACCAGAAAGCGCTCGGGATAGGTGAAGCCATCGAAGTCCACGTTCATGGATTTACGCACCTGGCTTCGTCCGCCATCACACCCGATGATGTAGCTCCCGCGGTATGTCTTTGGCCCTGCCGGCGTCTCGACTTGCGCCACGACGCCGCTTGCATCCTGCTCGACGCCCGTCACGCGATGCTCCATCAGGATCTCGTGCCCTGAATAATTCTTGAGCAGATCGTGCAGGATGTAACAGAGCTTGTGCTGCTCCAGCATCAGGCGAAAGGGAAACGGCGTGTCATTCGCGAGCACGCCAAGATCGAAATCCGCGACAACTCCGTTCTTTCGATCGCGATAATGATAGTTTCCGACGACAATGCCGCGCGCGATCATTGTGTCCGTGACGCCAATCGTCGCGAACATTTCGAGGGTTGGAGGATGGATCGTGCCGGCGCGAGGGTCGTCGAATATCTTGTCCCCGCCTTCAAGCAGCGTGAACGGGATGCCACGCCGCGCCAGATTGAGCGCGACGGTGAAGCCAACCGGTCCAGCTCCGGCGATCAGAACCCGATCCATTCGAGGCGTTCGTCCTGTTCTTGATCCAACAATCCCGAACCATAGCGAGGACTTGCGAGCAACGCAAAAATCGCGGACCATGACCGCGGAGATCGCGGACATGACCGAGCCATTGAATAAATTGAAGCCGCAGGCGCCATGGATCGGATCGCGCGGACGTGTCGGCGTGATCATCCCATCGACGAATATCGGCGTCGAATATGACTGTCAGCGCATCATCCCGCCGGGCGTGACATGGCATTTCGCGCGGTTCTTCGTGGAACAACCCGATCTGTCCAGCGACAACATGTTTCTGGCGTTCATCGACGCCATCCGGAAAACGATTCCCGACGCGATGCGCGATATCATGACGTGCGAACCGAGCTACATCATGATGGGCATGTCCGCGGAGACTTTCTGGGGCGGGCTTGAGGGCAACGCGGAATTCGAGGCGCGACTGCGCGATGGCATCGGTCCGACCATGGGCCTGACCAGCGGCGCCGCCGCGCTGAAACAGGCGCTCGACGCCTTTGGCGCGAAGAGCGTCGCCGCGCTGACGCCCTACCAGAATGTCGGCGACGTTCAGGTTCGACGTTTTCTCGAGGAATCCGGCTACAATGTCACCAAGGTCGTCGGCCTCAAATGCGACACGGCGACGTCGATCGCGCACACGCCGCCTGAACAGGTCATCGACGTGATTCTGAACCAGCTTGATGGCGACAACGTCGACGCCATCGTGCAGGCGGGCACGAACCTGTCGACGCAGGATATTTTTCCGACCCTCGAAAAGCATCTGGGCAAACCAGTCATCCCGATCAACATCGCGACGATCTGGCACGCGCTGCGGGCGCACGGCATCCATGACAAGGTGTTCGGGCGCGGCTGGCTGCTGGAACGTCACTGACCAGCACGTTGCTCGACGCGCGACGAGGGTCGCGCCAAGAACAAGAAAGATGGGGAGAGAAAATGAAAACGCCGAGCCGCAGGACGGTTCTGACGCTCGCCGGCGCCGCGATCCTTGCGACCAGTCAAGCCGGTGGCCTGTACGCGCAAACCGCGCCCGCGTGGCCGACGCGACCCGTGCACTGGATCCTTCCCTTTGGTCCCGGCTCGGGCGTCGATGTCGGCGCGCGGCTTCTCGCCGACAAACTGTCGCAACGCTGGGGTCAGCCGGTGGTGATCGACAACCGGCCGGGCGGCGACGGCATCATCGCCATGACGGCGTTTCTTAACGCCAACGACGATCACGTATTGCTCTATTGCGGCACGGGTTCCTACACCGTGCATCCCTATTCCATCGAGAAACTGCCCTACGATTTCCAGCGCGATCTGGCGCCGCTGGCGCGCGTCGCCAACACGATCATGGCGATCACGACGCCGTCGTCGATGAAGCTTGGATCGCTTGGCGATTTCGTCGCGCTGGCAAGGGCCAATCCGGGCAAGCTGAACGCGGCGGTGCCGCAGGGCATTTCCGAACTCGTGTTCGACGGCTTTGTGAAGACCGAGGGGCTGACGATCGAGAAGGTTCCGTACAAGGACGTTGTTCAGGCCGTGCCGGACCTCGTCGAGGGGCGCATCAACATCATGTACACATCCTACGCGGTAGTGCGGCCCGTCGCGGCCGCTGGCACGGCGAAGGTGCTGGCCGTCGGCGCGCAACAGCCCGTTCCAACCTTGCCCGGCATTCCCACCGCGCGGCAGGCCGGGGTGCCGTCTTTCGAACTTGACGGCCTGTCGGGCCTGTTCGGACCCGCCAAAATGCCATTGGATCTGCGCAAGCGGATCGGCGCCGACGTGATCGCGGTCATGGCCGACGAGACGATCTCCTCGCGTCTCGCCGCCAGCGGTCAGGCGCCCGCGCCGGGTGGCCCTGATGATCTCGCCGCGTCGGTCCAGCGGCAGGTCGATCAGGTCGACGCCATCGCGAAGCTCTTGGGCATGGCGCGGAAGTAGATACCCTAAACGCGCACAAACGTCAGATACGACGAGGGCCGTCCCTCGCGACGCGCCTTCTGCTCGTAGCGCGTACTGTTGTAGCCGGGCCATGGATTGAGCCAGTCGGCTGAGGTTTTCGCTGTCCATTGGAAGGCGGGCGAGGCCAGCACGCGCACGAGGGTCCAGCCGACGTAATCGTCGATGTCGCTGGCGAAACGGAACTCGCCGCCGGGTTTCAGCACACGCGCGATCTCGGCGAGCGATTCCTCCGAAACGAAACGCCGCTTGCGCTGGCGGCGCTTGGGCCATGGGTCGGGATAAAGCAGATCGACCCGGTCAACGCAGCCCTTCGGCAGACGCGTCAGCACATCCATCGCGTCACCCTTGTGAACGCGGATGTTGCGAAGGCCCTCGCCATCGATGCGCGCCACGATCTTGGCGACCCCATTGACGAAGGGCTCGCAACCGATGAACGCGGCGTTCGGGAGCGCCGTCGCCTCGTCGATGAGATGTTCGCCGCCGCCAAAGCCGATCTCGACGATGAATTGCTCAAAGGGGAATTCGAACAGCGTGGCTGGATCGATCGGCGCGTCGCCGATGGGCGGCGAAATCCGCGGCAGCAGTTCGGACATCAGGCGCGCCTGATTGGGCCGCAGCGGCTTGCCCTTGTTTCGGCCATGCAACTGGCGGTTCGCCGGAAGGTCGGCGGCCGATGATCCTCGCAAGATCCCTGTCCCTCAAACGAAAACGCACCGGCCATGGCCGGTGCGTTCGATGGTTTAAACGCGCGATCCGGCAATTGCCAGATCAGAACGCCGCCTTCAGCTTGTCGGCGAGGTCGGTCTTCTCCCAGGAGAAGCCGCCCGTCGCGTCAGGCTCGCGCCCGAAGTGACCGAAGGAGGAGGTGCGGGCGTAGATCGGATGATTGAGCTTGAGGTGCTCGCGGATGCCGCGCGGCGACAGGCTCATGATCTCGCCGAGAACCTTCTCGAGTTTCTCGCCGTCCACCTTGCCGGTGTCATAGAGGTCGGCGTAGATCGACAGCGGCTGCGCCACGCCGATGGCGTAGGCGAGCTGGATGCAGCAACGATCCGCAAGGCCGGCCGCGACGACGTTCTTGGCGAGATAACGCGCGGCGTAGGCAGCCGAGCGATCGACCTTCGTCGGGTCCTTGCCGGAGAAGGCGCCGCCGCCGTGCGGGGCCGCGCCGCCGTAGGTGTCCACGATGATCTTGCGTCCGGTGAGGCCCGTGTCGCCATCGGGACCGCCGATGAAGAACTTGCCGGTCGGATTGATGTGCCAGACCGTGTCCTTGCCGATCCAGCCTTCCGGCAGGGCCTTGCGAACATAGGGTTCAACGCATTCGCGGATCTGCGCGGAGGTCATGTCCTCGACCAGATGCTGGTGCGAGACGACGATCTGCGTCACGCCGACCGGCTTGCCATTCTCGTACCGAACGGTGACCTGGCTCTTGGCGTCCGGGCCGAGGAACTTTTCCTTGCCTGCGTGGCGAGCCTCGGAGATCAGGCGCAGGATCTTGTGCGAATAGTGCAGCGGCGCCGGCATGAGTTCAGGGGTCTCGCGGCAGGCGTAGCCGAACATGATGCCCTGATCGCCCGCGCCTTCGTCCTTGTTGCCGGCGGAGTCGACGCCCTGGGCGATGTCCGCCGACTGGGCGTGCAGCAGCACCTCGATATTGGCGTTGGCGTGATGGAAGCCGTCCTGCTCGTAGCCGATCGCCTTGATCGCCTCACGGGCGGTATGGATGATCGTGTCCTCGGTGATCTTGGGGCCGCGGACTTCACCGGCGATGACAACGCGGTTGGTGGTGCAGAGCGTCTCGCAAGCGACGCGTATCTGATAGGGGTCGACCCCGGCGCTGGCGCCCTCGCGGAAGAACAGATCGACGATTTCGTCGGAAATCCGGTCGCTGACCTTGTCGGGATGGCCTTCCGAGACTGATTCGCTCGTGAAAAGATAAGATTTACGCGCCACGCGTCGCCTCCAGATGGGCTCAACCGTTGCAATGCGACGCCGCCCGCCCAAGACGCATCGATCGCACGCGCGACTTGAAGTCGCGTCGGGCCGTATTGCAGACCGCGTTCGTTACGTCAAGCGATTTGGGCGTTATCGTTCTGTAAATCGAACGCCGCCTAGCCGGTCAGGCGACCGGTTCCCCGGTGGATTCTGTTCCCGCTATGGCGACGACGAGGTCGACAATCCGCTTGCGAACCTTGGCGTCCTTGATGCTGGCGAAGGCCCGGTTGAGCTGCAATCCCTCGACCAAGGAGATGAAATCGACCACGTACTGCGAGGACGGCGCTTCCGAGAACCCATCAGTCGGCAGGATTTCGCCGCGTGGGGAGCCCTCGAAGAAAAACGATGGCGGCTCGCGCAGAATCTTGGCGATCTCCTGCAACCGGCTGGCGCCGATGCGGTTGGAGCCCTTTTCGTATTTCTGCACCTGCTGAAATGTCAGACCCAGCGCTTCGCCCAGCTTTTCCTGGCTCATTCCGAGCAAGATCCGCTTCATGCGCACCCGACTGCCGACATGCTTGTCGATGGGATTGGGGGGCTTTTTCAACACGTCTCGCGTCTCCAGATGCGCCTTGTCGCCGCTCTCCACACCACGCCGGCGCCGGGACGCCGAAATTCACGCATTACGCGAAGAACCCACGCCACGCAACGCCTGGTCAGCTTGACCGCCACCGGCCGATCAGCGCGCCCGCGAGCATGGCCAGCAGCAGCGTTAGCGGTCCGGCTAGCGGCCAGCGCGCGAAAACAGTGGCCGGGATCGCCTTGGGCAGGCGTCCGTCGAGCACGGCCTCGACTCCCAACGGCAAGGATTTTACCACCCGCCCATAGGGATCGATGATGGCGGATATTCCGGTGTTGGCGGCCCGCACCAACGGCAGGCCCTCCTCGATCGCGCGCAGTCGCGACTGCGAGAAATGCTGATAGGGCCCCGACGTCCGGCCATACCAGCTATCCTCGGAGACGTTCAGCAGGAGTCCCGGCCGCTCGGCGCCGATGTCATGAATCGTGACCTCGCCGGAGAAGATCGCCTCGTAGCAGACCAACGCGGAAATAACGGGAAGGCCGGGAATGGTCATATATTTCCGTGGCCCGCCGGGTTCGAAACCGCCAGGCAGCGACACCAGCCGGCGAACGCCAAAGCGCTCGAGCAACCCGCCGAGCGGAAGATACTCGCCGAAGGGGACGAGATGGATTTTGTCATAACTGGCGAAGATGCCGCGCTCTCGATCCATCGCCTGGACCGAGTTGTGATAGATGCGACGAGACTCGCCCATGCGGGCGGCGCCCGTCAGTAGGATGGTCTTGGGCCCGAGAAAAGATGTTACGCGCGCCAGCGCTTCCGCGTCGCGCGACAGGATGAAGGGGAAGGCGGATTCCGGCCA
>CAISJZ010000069.1 GCA_903885755.1 uncultured Hyphomicrobiales bacterium
AACACCATGCCAAAGCCGACTGGCAATTCACAACCGCAGACGCCCGCGTTAAGCTCAAACAGCTTTACCCGCAGTTCCAGTGAATCGGGGCACTAGGTCAATTCAGCGCCCCGGATTTACCGCTGGAAAGCGCGCGCTCCTCCATGAAAACGAGGATAATCAACGCGATGACC
Source organism: uncultured Hyphomicrobiales bacterium (assembly GCA_903885755.1). Taxonomy (GTDB): domain Bacteria; phylum Pseudomonadota; class Alphaproteobacteria; order Rhizobiales; family Beijerinckiaceae; genus Terripilifer. Next base: position 174 of record CAISJZ010000069.1, read on the forward strand.
AATCCTGCCGCGCCCAGAAGGAACACCCATCGGAAAGCGCCCGCCAGCGCCTCGCCCGCCGCGGCCGAACCCAGATCCACGCCGCCGAGCGCGGCGCCGAACAGAGCCACGCCCGCCGCGCCGCCCAGATTGCGCATGAAGGTGATGAGCGAGGTCGCCGTGCCGAGATCGTGGCGCGCGACGGAATTCTGGATTGATACGGTCGTCGTCGGAAACACCGCGCCAACGCCGGTGCTGACAACGGCCAGAAGCACCTCGACCAACGTGAACGACAGATCGACGGGATGGAGAAACAACGGCAGCAGCGCGGCGGCCGCGAGCCCCAGGCCAATGAGCGCGACGAATTTGTATCGCCGCAGATGCACCATGACGCGACCCGCCGTAACCGCGCCAATGGTCGAGCACACCATGAGGGGCAACAGGGCGAGCCCCGACTGGCCGGCGGACAGGCCACGCACATTCTCGAAATAGATTGGCGCATAGACCGAAAGGCCGACGAAGACCCCCATGGTCATGCCGACGGAAGACGCCCCGGTCAGCACGATCTTGTTTGACAGCAATCGATAGGGAATGAGCGGTTCCCCCGCCCGCGCGAGCCGCCAGATGAACAGCGCGATGAAGATGATCGACGCCGCCGCCAGCGACAGAATGGTCGGCGACGACCAGGGATAGTGCGAGCCACCCCAGCTCAGCGTGAGCTGCACGAGACCCGACGCGATCACCAGCAGAAACGCGCCGGCGATATCAAGCTTGTGAGGTCGCTCGTGCCTTGGAAGCCGCTTGAGCTTGGAATCCGTCAGCAGAAAGGCCGCGAGGCAGAGGGGAAGGTTGATCCAGAAGATCAGCGTCCAGTGCCAAAGTTCGGCGAAATAGCCGCCAAGCACCGGGCCAAGCAGGCTCGCGCTCGTCCACATGATGGAGGTGTAGACCTGGTAACGCGGACGATCGCGCGGCGCCACGATATCGCCGACGACCGTCATCGCGAGCGAGACAAGTCCGCCGCCCCCGAGCGCCTGCACCGCGCGCGCCGCCGCCAGCAGGATCATGCTCGGCGCGAGAGCGCACAGCACCGAGCCAATGGCGAACAGGCTGATTGCGGCGAGCAACATCACGCGACGCCCATGAATGTCGCTGAGCTTGCCATAGAGCGGCGTCACCGCCGTGGCGACGAGCAGGTAGGCCGTGACAATCCACGGCAGATTGCCAACATCGCCGAGTTCGCGACCGATGGTCGGCATGGCGGGCCCGATGATCGTTGAATCCAGCGCGCCGGGAAACATCGCCACCATCAGGCCGATCATGATGACGCGTATTTCCGCCTTGCCCAATTTGGGTTGGGCGGCGTGGTCCTCGATCGTCATTCGCGTTCCAGGGGTCGCGGCGCTCAGGCCGGGTGATCTCGGCGCCTTTTGGGGCATCGCGTCCATGATCGCAAGTCGCGAAAAAGTGAAATCATGGCGCGCCGTTTCCGTGGCGCCGCACGACGTCGAGAAACAACTCGCCGTAACTGGCGACGCGGTCAACGCCAATCGTCGGGATATCCGTCAATTGCGAGACGTCGCCCGGTCGTCGCGCGACCATGTCGAGGAGCGCGCGGTCAGGCATGATCGCGTGTGGCGGCCTGCGTGTTTTTCGCGCCAGTTCCAGCCGCCGCGCTTTCAGCGCCGCCAGCAATCGACGCTCGTCAATGGTCAGGGCGCGCAAGCTGATCGGATCGTCCATGACCGCCGCCGAGACCGGCTCCCCCTCAACGGCTCGTCGAACGCGCCGCCGCTCTTCCGTGTCGGGACCAACAACGCGCGTGGTCAGCATCCGGGGCCATTCACGAGCGCGTCGGCGCAGGGTCTCGCTCGCTTCGCCCGTCAGAATTTCGCCAATTCTCGTCGCCACGAGCTTGCCCGTGCCGCGCAGCGCGGCGGAAAGCGATCGTCCCGCGCCAATTCCGCCGAGCAAGGAACTCGCCGCGTCGCAATTATCGCAATTCCCGCAGGGTTGCGATGCCTCGCCAAGGGCCGCCAGCAAGGATCGACGCCGACAGCCCGCGCCGGCGCAAATCGACAGCAGGGCGTCAAGCCGAGCGAGTTCGCTCGTTTTGCGGGCCCGCGACGCCGCGCCGTCGAGAACGCGGCGACGGCGACGCGCGATGTCCTCCTCGCTCCACAGGGTCAACGTATCCGCTGGCAGTCCATCCCGACCGGCGCGGCCTATTTCCTGATACCAGGCCTCGATTCCCCCCGGCGTGTCGGCATGGCAGACAAAACGAACATCGGGCTTGTCGATGCCCATGCCAAAGGCGATCGTCGCGCACATGACGACGCCGGTGGCGTGAAGAAACTCATCCTGATGCGCGGCGCGCGCCTCCGGATCGAGACCCGCGTGATAGGCGATGGCGCGATGTCCGCGCGCGGAAAGCGCGTCCGCGAATTTTTCGGTCCTGTGGCGCGAGGCGCAATAGATGATGCCGCTTTCGCCGCGGCGTCGCTCCAGAAACGCCGCGATCTGCCTGAAAGCGTCAACCTTGCGCGCCATCGCGAGGCGGAGATTCGGCCGGTCGAAAGAACTCACGAGAACGCGGGGAGATCGCGCGAAAAGGCGCTCAACGATTTCCGCGCGCGTGGGCTCATTCGCGGTGGCCGTGACCGCGATGGTCTGGAGACCGCCAAGGTCATCGGCGATTTCGCGAAGCGCCAGATATTCCGGACGGAAATCATGGCCCCATTGCGAGATGCAATGCGCCTCGTCGATGACGAGCAGGCTCGCGCCGCCGCGCTTGAAGAGATCGACAAGACCAGGCAAGGCGAAGCGCTCGGGGGCGACATAGACAAGCTTGAGACGACGATCCTCGATGGCGCGTTCGACCGCGAGGGTCTCTCCTCCGTCGTTTCCCGAATTCAGCGCGCCAGCGGCGATTCCCGCCGCGCGCAGCTTTGCTACCTGATCGCGCATAAGCGCGATGAGCGGCGATACAACCACGGTCAATCCCGGCGAAACAATCGCGGGAAGCTGATAGCAGAGCGATTTTCCGGCCCCCGTGGGCATGACGGCGAGCACATCCTCGCCCGCGAGCACGGACTGGATGATGGTTTCCTGATCGGGACGAAAGGCGGAAAAGCCGAAGACGCGCGACAACGCGGCGCGCGCCTCGTCCATCCCCGGCGTCACCTGCCAACTCCCGCGAAATGGCGCATGGCCTCGGCGCGAATTTCCGCGATGCGCGCTGGCGCGCGCGCGCCGCGCTTTTCCGGGATCGCGATCTCGGCGACGACACGGGCTGGACGCGGCGACAGAAGGATCAGTCGATCGGCGAGCGAGATCGCTTCATCGAGATCGTGGGTGACGAGCAGGGTTGTCACCGGGCGCCGCTCGACCATGGCGACGAGTTCCTCGCGCAGGCGCGTGGCGAGCGCGCCGTCGAGCGAAACGAAGGGCTCGTCGAGCAGCAGCAGGTCGGGCTCGACGGCGAAGGCGCGCGCCAGCGCGACACGCCGCGCCAGACCGCCCGACAGTTCGCCGGGATAATGATCGCGATGCTCGGACAGATGAAACGCGGCGAGCAGCGCCGCGAGATCCGCCTCGCTGGTTCGCGGCGCGACAATGCGGATATTGTCGATCACGCTACGCCACGGCAGCAGCCGCGGCTCCTGGAACACGACGCCGAGCTTGCCGCGCAACGGGCGCGCGATGGAGCCAACAAATTCCTCGTCGAGACCGGCGATGAGGCGCAGCAAGGTCGTCTTGCCGCAGCCGGAGGGGCCAACCAGCGCGCCGACCTCTCCCGCGCCCAGACGGAAGGCGAGATCGCGCAGCACGACGAGGCGATCGCCGTTGGCCGCCACGAAGCTCTTGTCGGAAATGCTGACGTCAAGCCGATCGCGGACGCCAACGTGAGACATATCGTTCAAATGGTTGCACCAGACAATATTCAATCGCCAGCATGACGGCGACGAAGGCCAGAGAATAGGCGAGTATGCGCGTGACGTCGAACAGCTGGAAAGCGGAGCCGATCTCGAAGCCGACGCCGTTTGGCCGGCCCATGAGTTCAACGACGAGGACGATCTTCCAGACGAGGGAAAGTCCGGAGCGCGACGCGGCGGCGAAATAAGGCCCGAGTTGCGGCGCCGCGACGTGCCGCAGCCAGGTCACGCGCGACATATTGAACACCCTGGCCATGTCATCGAGGCGCGAGTCCAGCGCACGGGCGCCCTCGCGCAGGGTGACGGTCGCCGATGGCAGTTTGTTGAGCGCGACGGCGGCGATCGCCGCGGTCTCGGTCAGGCCACCCCAGATGTAGGCGAGCACGATGATGACCAGCGCGGGAAGATTGAGCAGCGCCACGAGCCATGGATCGGCCAGCCGGTCGACGAGGCGCGATCGCCCCATCAACACGCCCAGCGCCGAGCCCAGAACCATCGCGATCATGAAGGCGATACCGACACGCGCCAGGGTCGCGCCGAGATTGAGAAACAGATCTCCCGATTCCGCCTCGGCGACGAGCGCGGCGGCGACCTTCGCCGGGCCGGGCAGCATGCGCGGGCCCGCCATGCCGGCGCCCGCCTGCCAGAGCGCGAGCAGCGTCAGGATCGAGACCAGACGCGCGATCAACGCACCGCCTCCCGCGGCGCCCGCCAGTAGGTTCCCGGATCAAGTTCGCGAGCCGGTCCCACGAGATCGGCGCCGCCGATGTCGGCGAGCACGCGATACAGCGCGCGCGCGTCGGCCTCCTCCTCGTCGAGCGGACGACGCACGGCGCCTTCGGCATAGCGCGCGCGATAAATGGACAGCGCCGCCTGCGAGGCCGCGCCGATGCGCGGCGCGAGCCGCGTCCATTCCCCGGGCGAGGTGGCGAGAATGTCGCGCGCCCGCGCCGAGACTTCGAGAAAGCGCCGCAACGCCGATGCGTTCGCCTCGGCGAAGGATTCCGAAAAGGCATAGCCGACCATGGCCACGGGCGCTTTCGCTCCAAGGCGGCGCTGAACGTCGCCCATGTCGATGGCGCGCGTGAATCCAACGGCCTCGAGGTCGGCGCACAGATTCCAGTATTCCAGCACCGCGTCGAGTTCGCCCTGCTCGGCCTTGACCGCCAGCAGTTTTGGCGCGCCATAGGCGATCTCGCCCTGCCGCGCCAGATCGAACCCGGCCCGCCGGGCGAGCGCGCGGAGCATCAGCCAGCTCTTGTCGAGCGGCCCGCCAGCGACGCCAAGCTTGCGGCCCTTGAGATCCTCGATCGATGCGATGGTGGAGCCCGCGGGCGCCATGACGGCCCCGAGCGTGGAGGAATAAGGCGCGAATTGGAGCTGGCCGCCCAGCGCGCGTTCACGCGCCACCCACATGACATCCGCGAGAATGATGTCGGCCGATCCGCCTTCCAGCGCGATCTTGCCGGCCTCGGGCGAGGCGAGTTCCGTGACGACAAGGTCAAGACCCGCCGCCCGGGCGAGATCGTGCGCGCGGATCACGTCGAGTTCCCACGCCAGCGTGCCAGTCTTCTGGGCGACGATGCGCAGGCGGTCCGCGGCCATGGCGCCGCTGGCGCTCGCCAGCGCGGCGATCAGGGCCATCCCCAGCCATCCCTGGCGCACGTCGTCCTCCCGATTTTTTCCCGGCGGCGGCAGGTTGTTTGCCGCGCGCGCCTGCCATAATATCGACTCGCGCGACGCCGTCACCCCCGGAGCTCCCCCGAGCCCCCGTCGCGCGATTTCACCGATCATCGCCATCCGCGAAGGAACTCTAGATGAAACTGACGCATGCCGCCGCGGCCTTTGTCGCTTCCCTGTCATTCGCCGCGCTGTCGTCGCAGGCCTTCGCCGATGGCGACGCCGCCGCGGGCAAGAATCTGTTCAATCAATGCCGCGCCTGTCACCAGATCGGCGCCGACGCGCAGAATTCGGTCGGTCCGGTGCTGAACGGCATCGTCGACCGCAAGGCCGGCACATATCCCGGCTACAATTATTCCGACGCCAACAAGAACTCCGGCTTCACCTGGGACGAGGCGACGCTGACGGACTACATCAAGGATCCGCGCGCCAAAGTGCCGGGCACCAAGATGGTCTTCCCCGGCATCAAGCAGCCGGAACGCGTCGCCAACATCATCGCCTATCTCAAGACCATCAAGGCCGACGGTTCGGGCGCCGAATAATTTTCGGGGCGGGAGGATCGCATGGCGAAGGCAAGCCTCCGGGTTTACACTGCCGCCGAAATCCAGTCTCGCCTCGTGGGCGAACTGCGGCACTGGCGCCTCGATGGAGGCGTCATTCGCCGGGTCTATCGCACCCATGGCTGGAAAGGCACGCTGATGGCGGTCAACGCCATCGGCCACCTCGCCGAACTCGCGTGGCATCATCCGGAATTGCGCGCCACCTATCCCTCAGTCGAGGTGCGCCTCGACACCCATGACGCCGGCGGCGTCACCGATCGCGATTTCGAACTCGCCGCGAGGATCGAGGCGGTGCTGCAATGGCGGCCATCCGCTGGCGGCGCGCTTGAGGGAACGCCGGCTGATCCCGCCCACGCATATATTGTTTTCGACGATTAACTCAGTGCGCCGCGCCGAGATAGGCCGCGCGCACGGCGGGATCATCGCGCAGCTTCGAGGCCGCGCCCGAGGTCGAGATGCGGCCGTTTTCCAGCACGTATCCGTAATCGGCGACTTCAAGCGCCGCTGCCGCGAACTGTTCCACCAGCAGCATGGTGATGCGCGCTTCCTTGAGCCGCGCGATGGTCGCGAAGACCTCCTCCACCAGACGCGGCGACAGGCCCATGGACGGCTCGTCGAGCATCAGCAGGTCCGGGTTGAGCATCAACGCGCGGGCCATGGCGAGCATCTGCTGCTCGCCGCCCGACAGCGTGCCGGCGAGTTGCGCGCGGCGCTCGCGCAGACGCGGAAAAAGATCGAACATTTTTTCAAGATCGGCGGCGGTGTCGCCCCTGGGGCGCGCGCCGGTCAGGCGCGGAAAGGCGCCAAGCAACAGATTGTCCGTCACCGGCAGGGAGGCGAAGACGCGCCGCGCCTCGGGCGAATGGGCGACGCCGCGGCGCGCGATAAGATGCGAGGGCAGGCCGGCGATTTCCTCGCCGCCCAGCTTGATCGAGCCCGAGGCCGGCGCGATCATGCCCGACAGCGCCCGCAGGGTGGTGGTCTTGCCGGCGCCATTCGAGCCGATCAGCGTGACAAGCTGGCCCCTCGGCACTTCCAGGCTGACGCCATGCAGCACCTGCACCTTGCCGTAGCCCGCGACGAGATTTTCGACATTCAGCATGGGGTTGTCCTCACGCCGCGCTGGCGGTTGCGCCGCCGAGATAGGCCTCGATGACGCGCGGATTGGCCTGCACGTCGGCGGGTTTGCCTTCGGCGATCTTCTGGCCGAAGTCGAGCACCGTCACCGTGTCGCTGACCGACATGACGACATCCATGTGATGCTCGATCAGAATGATGGTGATGCCCTGATCGCGGATCTTGCGGATGATATCCATGAGGTCGCGAATGTCGGGCGCGGTCAGGCCGGCGGCCGGTTCGTCGAGCAGCAGCAGCTTGGGGTCGAGCGCCAGCGCGCGGCCGATTTCGAGCAGGCGCTGCTTGCCGTAGGGCAGATTGCGCGCCTCCTCGTTGGCGAGGTCGGCGAGGCCGACAAATGCGAGAATGCTGGCGGCGCGCTTTCGCGCGGTCTCTTCCTCGCGACGTGCGCGCGGCAGCGCCAGCGCCACGTCGAGCACGCTCGAGGCATAGGAGTGGTGCAGGCCCACCAGCACGTTCTCGATCAGCGTGAGTTCGCCAAACAGCTGCACATTCTGGAACGTGCGGGCAATGCCGCGCGCGGCGATCTCCGGCGAGTTCAGACCGGCGATGTCCGCGCCCTCGAAGCGGATGTTTCCGGCGGTCGGGGTGTAGATGCCGGTCAGCACATTCATCATCGTCGACTTGCCGGACCCGTTGGGGCCGATCAGTCCATGGATCGCGCCACGTCCGACCGTGAGGTCGACCTGATCGAGCGCGCGCAAGCCGCCAAATTGCATGACGATCTGATCGACCGTAAGGATCGGGCCTTCCGCGCCGCCACTCGTGAGCGACATCGCGGATGCCGCCACGCCTTGCGCGTCGATCCGCGCATGGGCGCGCACCCAGTCCGGCCTGAAGGCGCCGATCATCTTCTTGAGGAAGCCGACGATGCCATCGGGCAGGTAATAGACGACGAACAGGATCATCACGCCGAAAATCGCCGTCTTGAAGTCGGTGATCTTTTCCAGCCGCAACGAGAAAACATAAAACGCCAGACAGAGCGCCACGGGCGCTATCGCGCCGCGCCTGTCGTCCGGCTTCGTCACAAAGACCCAGGCGCCGCCGGCGACCGCGATGATCGCGATCCCCAGCGCGACGGAGCGAAACAGGTCTATGTCGGCGAGCAGATTCGGCAGATAGACCACGATCGCAGCGCCGATGATCGGGCCGAGACGCGACTTGCGGCCGCCCATCGTCACGGCGAGCAGGAACTGGATCGACAGGTCGAAGCTGAAATTGTTCGGCGCGATATATTGCTCGGAATAGGCGAACATAACTCCCGCGAGGCCGGCGAAGGCGGCGCTCAGCACGAAGGCCATGACCTTGTGGCGATAGACGCTGACGCCCATGCAGTCGGAGGCGATCGGACTGTCGCGCAGGGCCTCGAAGGCGCGGCCAAAACGCGAGGCGAGAATCCGGTTGATGATGAGGATCGTCAGGGCGAGGAAGAGAACGACGACGTAGAAATACTGAACCTCGCGCACGCGTTTCAGCGACATGTCGAACAGGGGATATTTATCGCCGAGATCGCGCCAGTCGAACACGAAAGGCGTCGTCAGCGTGATGCCGAGCGGCCCATGGGTGAGATCGAGATGGTTCAACCAGGGGCCGAGATCGGTCATCTCGTTGATGAGAATCTGCACGATGGTGCCGAAGGCGAGCGTCACCATGGCGAGATAGGGGCCGGTGACACGCAGCGCTGGCAGCGCGAGGATCATGCCGAAAAAGGCCGCGACGATGGGCCCGGCGACGAGCGAGGGCCAGAAGCCGAGGCCGAGATGCATCATGAACACGCCAGCGGTGTAGGCGCCGATGCCGAACAACGCCGCGTGACCGATGGAGACTTCGCCGGTGTAACCGAAGACGATGTCGAGACCGAGCGTGACAATGGAGAAGATCGCCACTGTGACGATAAGATGGAGGTAATAGGGACTGGTGACGACGAACGGGCAGACGACGACCGCCGCCAGAACCGCCAGGAAGAGGGCCGAGGTCCGCGCCATGGTCAGACCTTCTTGATCGCGGTTGCGCCAAACAATCCCGCCGGCTTGATCGACAATACAAGCAGCAGAAGCAGCAGGCCCGGCACGTCCTTGTAGCCGGTGGAAATGTAGTAGCCCGTCAGGTTCTCGGTGATGCCGAGAATGAGCCCGCCGACGACGACGCCGACGCCGCTCGACAAGCCGCCGATGATGGCGACGGCGAAGGCTGTCAGTCCCAGCACCGCGCCCATGTTGGCGCCAGTGAGGGTGATCGGCGCGACCAGAACGCCCGCGAAAGCAGCGCTCATCGACGACAGCGCGTAGGAGAAGGTGATGACGAGCCGCGTGTCGATGCCCATCAGCCCCGCCGCGTCGCGATCATTCGACGTGGCGACAACCGCCTTGCCGTAGATCGAGCGACGATTGAAAATCTCGATGGCGATCATCAGCAGGATCGCGCCGACCACGATGGCTATTTCCATCGGCTGGATGCGCACGCCGCCAAACGACAACGCCGCCTCCGGCAGCGGCGAGGGAAAGCGCAGCGCGTCATGGCCCCAGATGTTTTCAGCGAGATTGCGGAAGATGATGCCGAGCGCGATCGTCGCCATGATCCAGCCGGCCTCCGACTTGGTGCGCATGGCCTGACGCACGCCGAGAAACTCCACCACGGCGCCCTGCAAAAGCCCGAAGGCGAAGACGACCGGCAACATGATCAGAAACGCGCTCAATGTCCCCAGCGCGTTGCCGATGAGAAAGTTGATGGTCGTCAGGCCAACGAGCGCGCCCAGCATAAGCGCCTCGCCCTGTCCGAAGTTCAGCGTCTTGGATGTCGAAAACGTGAGCTGGTAGCCGAAGGCGATGACGCCATAGATCATGCCAACGGAAATGCCGCTGACAATCAGCTGCGCGAGAACTTGCATGGGGAATTCCGGTTCGCGGAAATAGATGCCCCTCCCCGCGCATGACGGAGAGGGGCTTCTCGGATTTCAGGGATCAGGACTTCGGTTTCATCCGCAGCGCGTTGTCGCCCGCGACGTCCTCGGCGTGAGCCGGAACGACCCGGCCGCCCTTGACCAGACCCATGACCGGGATGTTGGGGCTGATCGCCTCATGGTCAGTCGCCGTGAAGGGATGATCGTAGACCGTCACGACGCCCTCGATCTTGTCCTGCAGATTCTCGAGCGCCTCGCGGATCTTGCGACCGTCGGTCGACTTGGCCTGCTTGATCGCCGCGGCGAGCAGATAGACCGAGTCATACCCCTGCGCGGCGGACACCGGCGAGGGCATGCGATCACCGCCATAGGCCTTGTGATAGGCCTCGAAGAAGGCCTTGCGTTTCGGGGTGGTCGGCAGCTCGATGAAGGTCTCCGGCATGATCG
>CAISJZ010000070.1 GCA_903885755.1 uncultured Hyphomicrobiales bacterium
GCATCGAGCGATGCTTCAACAAACTCAAGAATGCCCGGCGCTTCGCGACGAGATACGACAAGCTCGCCGAAACGTTCGGAGGCTTCGTTCAAATCGCCTGCATCCGGCTATGGATGCGCTACTTTGTCAACGAGACCTAATAGCCACTCGGTCGATAGCAACCATTGATTGCTTATTAAGCACAATAGTCATCGCCGCGTTTGGCGCATCGCCGACTTGGAGCGACGCCGCAAAAACTCGCACGTGGCGTCCGCTTTCCGATCTTTCACGTCGTTTCTCGTGTTTCGCGGGATTCCGAGATCGGCGGCCTGCACGAAATCAGCTTGCCGAACTCGCCCTACCCCGCTCTCGCCACCGCGCCCGAAACACCCTCGAACGCGCCTCCGACCAGTTCGAAATACAACAGCCGCCGCGCGTCGACCAGCGAGCTTCGAGTTTGGCTAAGCCTCACCCTCCCGCATCGATCAACGCGATTTCGGCGAGAACAACGGCGAGCAACGGCGGCAGATGATCCTGCACCGTCCGCCACACATAGGATTCCGCCACGTTGTCGTATTGATGCCGATAGAAATTGCCGACATCACGTATGTCGCGCCACGGCATGCGCGGATGCCGCGCCCGCATGTCATCCGGCAACCGCTTGCTGGTTTCCGACACAATTTCAATCGCTCGCGTCACCGCGTAAACGTCCCGCCGCGATTTGATGAAAGCGGCGTAGTCCAGCCCCGCGACAAATTCTTGCGCGAGCAGAATGTTGTCGCGGATGTCGTACAGGGCGTTGCGGAGCGAGTCAGAAGGCATAAACCGCGTCGCGCTCGGCGAAGGGGCGGACATGGGGTTTCTGCGCGGCGAGATTGGAGACATCGACGCGCAGGGGAAACAGATCCTCGATGGCGTGAACGACCCCGACATATTGAAACACGTCCATGGGAAAATCAGGGGCGATTTCAACCATGATATCGATGTCGCTGTCGGGCCGGTTGTCGCCCCGCGCCCGCGACCCGAACAGCGCGGCATGGCTCACCCCCCGCTCGCGCAAGGCGCGTTCGTTCTGGCGCAGCCGATCAAGGATATCCTGCCTGTTCATGGGCGAACCATAGCACGAATGGCGCGCTCGATCACGGGCAATTTCCGCCCCCTACCCCGCTCTCGCCACCGCGCCCGAAACACCCTCGAACGCGCCTTCGACCAGTTCGAAATACAACAGCCGCCGCGCGTCGACCGGCCCCGGCATGGTCAATCGTCCGGCGGGAACCCGCTTGAACCCGACGCGGGCATAATAGGGCTCGTCGCCCACGAGAATGACGAGCCGGTGCCCCGCCGCCCGCGCCGCGTCGAGCGAATGAGCCATCAGCCGCCGCCCGACGCCGCGCTCGCGAAACGGCGGATCGACCGTCAGCGGCCCCAGCAACAGGGCCGGGGCGCCGCCGACACTGATCGCCGTCATGCGGTTGGCGCCAACCAGCAGCGTGCCCACCCGCGCCACGCAGGACAGGGCGAAATCCGGCGCCACGCCCTCGCGCAGGCGATAGGCGGTCTTGGCGTAGCGGCCCGGTCCGAAGGCGCGTTCGTCGAGCCTTTCGACGGCGGGCAGATCGGTGTCCCGGAGCGGGGCGATGGCGAGCGATAGATCGGACATGGCGGCTGGACCTGGAGACAGGCTGGGGACGCGACGAGGCGGGCCCGGAGAGGGCGTCAGGCGAGGGAGCGTCGGCGGATCCAGATCATGCCGCCCCTCTAGCATACGGATGCGCGGAGGCAAACGACGCCGTCAGCGCCTTGGTGGGATCGTCGAGGTCGCGTCCCAGTCCGACGGGCTCCCCTCGGGGGTGAAGACGCCATTGTCGTCCATCGTGCCGCGCGCGGGCGCGGAAGGCCGTGGACGGGCGCTGACCGCGCCGATCGACATGGGCGGGGCAAGGCCCGCCGGCGGCGCGTAGGCCTGCCGTGCAGGCTGGCGCGTCAGGGGCGCGGGCGGGGCGCCAAGGTCGAGCGCCCCCGCCACGGTGGTGTGGCGCGCGGGCGCGGCCTGCGACACGTCGAGGTCTTCATCCACGTCCGGCGCGTCCGGCAGGTTGTCGCGCGGGCCTGGCGCGGGCGTCAGTTGCGGCGAGGGCCTCGGCTTGCAGTAGCGCCGCGGCCCGCTCGACGAATTGCCGTGCATCGCGAGATCGAGATGGATGTGGTTGTAGTGGAACATGTCGGCGCCGGGCGCCAGCACGGTGGTGAAGATGTTGCAGGCGCCCGCCTGCACCTCGCGCAGGAAGGCGCGCTCCTGTTCGTCGCCATGGCTCCACGCCTTGACGACGACGATCTCGTGACCGTCCGCGAGACGGAACCCGCCGATGTCGGTGGCGTTGCCAAAGGAATGTTCGGAGAGCTTCGCGCCACGAATATTGTCGATCGAGCGGCACGAGAACGAGCCCATGGAATTGATGCGCGCCACCGGCTGACCGAAGCGCGCCATGGCGACGGGCTGGACGACATTCGTCACCCATTCGTCGAGCGCCGCCGTCATCGGGCAGCCGACGGTCTGGGAGGCGTTGAGGCTCACCGTTCCGCCCGCCAGCGCGGTGACGTGGAAGGGATGTTCGAGGCCGCAGATGCCCGGCCCGTCGATGGAGCCGGCCGGCTGGGTGTAGGCGGTGGCCGTCACGAGTTTCTGGGCGAGACAGATATTTTCCGCCTGCGCGCGCCACGCCGGCCGCTGCGGTCGCTGCATCACGCCGCAACCCGATAGCAGAACGACAAGAGCCGCCGAAACGGCGAAAGGCCTTACGCAACGCGCCATGTGCGTAGACATGCGCGAAAGCCGTTAACCCGCCATCAAGGATCGGGGTTAACGATTGGTATGTCTAAACCATGCGGCTGTCCGGCCCCCTCCCCGCGCGGGAAGGAGGCCGATTGGGGCTGTTACGCCTGCTGGATCGCCGAGAGGACCCAGGCGTCCGGACCCGCGCCGCGCGAGCGCGTGAAGGTCCACAGTTCCGTCGTCTGCGTCGGCGCCGAGACGTCGCCCGACACGACCTTGCCCGTGGCGCGATCGACCATCGTGTCGATCAGCGAGAAGCGCATGGCGACGGTGGCGTATTCATCCGCGCCCTCGCGCCAGGCCTCCGACAGGTCGCCCTGCACCAGCCTGGGCGAGGCAATACGGTTGACGACGCCCTTGCGCGCGTTCTCGGCGAACTGCTCGGCGAAATAGTTCGCCATTTCCTGCGTCGCCAGCGAGCGAAGCCGGTTCAGGTCCTCGGCGGAAAAGGCGGTCTGAACCTCGACCAGCCGCTGCTCGAAGGCGTTGAAATCGACCGGCGTCACGCTGAGCGGCGCGGTCGCGGGGGCCGCCGCGCCGCCGCCGAGGCCGAAGCCCTGGGGACGCGGCGGAGGGGCCGCGCCAAAAGCCTGCCGGGCCGAGACGCCCGCCATGGCTGGCTGCTGGCGGTTCTGGAACCAGGTCCAGGCGAGGCGCGCCAGAATGACGACGAGACCGATCTGCAGGATGAGGCCCAGGATGGACATCATGTCGCCGAGGCCGCCGAACATGCCGTGGCCAAACAGCATGCCGAACAGGCCGGCGCCGATGAAACCGCCGAGCAGGCCGCGGCTGAAGGACGAGCCAAAAAAGCCCGGACGCGGCGCGAAGGACGACGACTGCGCGCTCTGCGGGACCGCCGAGCGCTCCATCGGCGCGGCGGCGCGCGGCGCGGTGTTGGTGACGGGCGGCGCGGTATAGGTGCGCGCGCCCCGGCTGCCGAAGCTGAAGCCGCCGCCGGCCTTGGCCTCGGCGAGGGCCGGCGTCAGGGCGAGGCCCAGCGACAGCGCGAGGGCGAGGAAACGTTGGCGGGACTGGTGCGTCGACGACGACATGAATGACCCCACGAGAGACGGGGCGATCTGCCCCGGGCGGGCAGTATATGGCGATTGCCTTTCCGAAAGATAATGCCGGGCGCCGAATTTTTTGGCGCTAGAGGGCGGTGGCGACGATCGCCCCGACGAAAAGGAACGCCGCGCCGATCGCCAGAAGCTCCAGAACCTGGGCCAAAGCCATGCCATGCATGAGGACCTCCTGTCATGGACGCCGCCGCGTGGCTCGCTTTCCCGGCCATTGGGACCTATGGTCCGGCGACGACGACGCGAGTCACATGGATAGCGAACAGCCATTCCGCAAGGCCGGATTTTTCGGCCATCATCGCCGGGGCTACCACCACGGACGTCTCAAGGACGCGCTGGTGGACGCCGCGCGCTCGCTTCTGTCCGAGCGTGGGGCCGGCGGCTTTACCCTGGCCGAGGCGGCCAAGCTCGTCGGCGTCACGGGAGCCGCCCCCTACCGCCACTTCGCCGACCGCAACGCCCTTATGGCCGAACTCGCCCGGCGCGGCTTTGAACTGTTCAGCCAGCGCATGGCTGGGGCCTGGGATGGCGGGCGCCCCACCCCTGTCGCCGCGCTCAACCGCATGGGCTCGGCCTATCTGGCCTTCGCCCGCGAGGAGCCGGGGCTCTATTCCGCCATGTTCACCGACGTTGGCGCGCTGCACCGCACGCCGGAATCCGGCGCCGCCGGCGCCAAGGCCTTCGAGCGTTTGCAAGGGGCGGCGCTGGCGGCGCTGACCGAGCGCGGCGGCCGCGCCGCCGACGCGCCCCTGCTCGCCCTGCAAATCTGGTCGCTGTCGCACGGCGTCGCGACGCTGGCCGCCGGCGGCCATCTATGCGCGGACAACAATGGCGCCGACCCCGAAAAGGTCCTCGCCAGCGGCGTCAAAAGCCTGCTCGAACAGGCCGCCAGGCCAACCGCGCCAACGGGCCCCTGGGGGCTTTAGAACAATCCCGTTTAAACCGCCCGATGATCGGCTGGACGCCGGTTGCCGGACCTGATCGAACAGGCCCATGACGTCAGACACGCCGAAAAATCCCGCAACCGCCCGGATCCTCGAGATCGGGGCCGGATCTCTCATGAGAACGGCATTCCCGGAGCGCACGCGGCTCCTGTGGACTTACGTCAAGGCGTCCGGCCCGCCGGAATCATACGAGCCGTTCACGCTGCGCGCGGCATGGCGGGTCTGGCGCCAGTTGCGCGCCGGCGAATTCGATCTGATCGTCGTCTGGGTCTATCCCTACGCGCCGTGGAATTACCGCCAGTTCAAGGCGGTCATTGGCAAGCCGTTCAGGCCGTGGGGCTCGCTCGTTCGCATTTTTGGCGTCCAGTTTTTGCGATTTCTGAAAACAACGACCCCGATGATCGCGATCGACAACGAGGATTCCCGCACGATCGCCCGGCACAGCCATTTCCTGCTCGACAAGGCGACATATTTCTTCAAGCGCGAATTGCCGGTCGACCGCTGGCAGGTTTTCCAGCACACCGCCCATCCTGGAATGCCGGGCGCGCGGTTCCGATCGCAGCCACGCAACCGCCGCCGGGTGGAAAAACTGCGGCCGATCTCGATTGGCGTGACGCCGCGCGAGCCCGTGCCGGCGAATGCGCCCTTTCCGGAAAAATCCGTCGACATGTTCGTGGCGCTGACGCTCGAGGGCGGCACGACCGTTCGCAATCAGGGCATTGAACAGCTCCGCGCGATGGCGGACGCCGGATTGACGATCGATATCGTCGAGGGCCGCGTCGATTATCCCGAGTATGTCGCGCGCATGACGCGCGCCTGGCTGACATGGTCGCCGGAGGGACTGGGCTGGGACTGCTTCCGCCATTACGAGGCGCCGCTGTCCCACACGATTCCCGTGATCAACAGCCCGACCATCGTTCGCTACGCCCCGCTCGTCGAGGGCGTTCACGCGTTTTATTACCAGCCCGACGAGCCCGACAGCCTCGCGCGGACGATCAACGCCGCGCTGGCGGACAAGGAGCGCCTGCGCGTAATCGCCGAGGCCGCGCGCGCTCATGTACTGACGTATCACGTGCGACCGCGGCCGCTGGCCGACGCCTTGCTGAGATACGGGCTCGGGCTCGAGGAGCCGCCGTCCGGCGTCACGCTCGCGCCGGTCAAAAGGCTGTAATCGCGATAAACCGAACGGGAGCGGACAAATGAACGACGGTCACTCCGATCGACTCGAAGCGCTGGAAATGCGGATCGCGGATCAGGACCGCGTGATCGCCGAGCTCAACGACGTCATCACCGCGCAATGGCGCAAGATCGACGCGCTGGCGCGGCAGGTGTCGCAATTGCGCGATGAGTTCCAGACGATTGGCGCCCCGCGCGACGCGCCAGAACCGCCGCCCCCGCACTATTGAACGCGGTTGGCGCGGCGGTCATTCCATTTCGAGATGGCGCGCCTTCACGACCGCCGCCCATTTGGCGATGTCTCTTTTCATGTAGTCGCCGAATTCCGCCGGGGTCATCGGCATCGGATCGAGCGCCTCGCCAGACAGGCGTTCGGCAAGGTCCGGCATGGCGAGCTGGCGGTTGATTTCGGCGTTGAGCCTGTTGACGATCTCGGCGGGCATACCGGGCGGACCAACGATGCCGTACCACTGGACGCCATCGAAACCGGCATAGCCGAGTTCTTCCAGCGTCGGCACGTCCGGTAGCAGATGATGGCGCCGCGCCCCCGTGACCGCCAGCGCGCGAAGCTTGCCCGCCTCGATCTGCGGCAGGGCCGCCGCGAGGCCGGGAAACATCGCGTGCGTGTGGCCGGCCATCACATCGAATATCGCCGGCGTGATGCCGCGATAGGGAACATGGGTGAGCGCGATGCCGGTGAGCTCCTTGAACTGCTCCATCGCCAGATGGGTCAGGGTTCCCGGCCCGGAGGTGCCGTAACTCAATTCGCCCGCGTGGGCCCTGGCGTAGGCGACGAACTCCGCGACCGTCTTGACCGGCAACCCCGGCGTGACGACGAGAATGTTGGGCGTGCCGCCAACCATCGCGATGGGCGAAAATCCATTGATGGCGTCGTAAGGCACCTTGCGCACCGCCGGGTTGGTGCCGTGGGTGCCGACATAGCCCACCATCAGGGTATAGCCATCGGGGGCCGCGCGCGTGACCATCTGCGAGGCGATGATGCCGCCGCCGCCGCTCTGGTTGTCCACGACAAAGGATTGGCCAAGCGGCTGCGTCAGCCGGTCGGCGATGGTGCGCGCGACCAGATCGACGCCGCCGCCCGGCGCCACCGGCGCGATGATCCTGATCGGCTTGGAGGGCCAGGGCTCCTCGGCGTTCGCGCGCGCTCCCGCAAGGAGCCCCGCGCCGGCCCCGCCCGCCAGGGTCATGATGTCCCGCCTGTTCCGCATTCCCGTCCCTTTATCCCGCGTATCTCGCGACAATCGCCGAAGGCGGGCGGGCGCACAAGCGGAGGGGGTCAAGGCGGCCCTTCCCCAGACAAAATTTCGCGCCTCCCCCTTTCAAACCCAAAAATGTAAATGTATATTACATTTACATCGACGGTCATGCCGGGCGGTGGATCGTGGGGGCATTGGAGCAGACACATGTCATTCTCGACCGAAAGCGCGGCGCAGGCGGGAGCGGGCCCAGGCGGCCAGAACCGTCAATGGCGGCATCAGGGCCGGTGCGGAGGCTTCGCCCGCTGGCGGCCTCTGGAGCTTGTCGCCATGATCCTTGGCTTCATCGTGTTCTGGCCGATCGGCCTCGCCATCATCGGCTTCAAGGTCTGGCAGAAGCGTTCGGGCTATGGCGGCGACGTGTTCAGCTTCGCCGAGGAGCGCGCCCAGGCCGCGCGCGACGCCTGCCGCGGCTGGGGCGGCCAGCGCCGCGAGGCGCGTGGCTTTGGCGGCGGCTGGGGTCCCCGCCCGACCGGCAACACCGCCTTCGACGAGTGGCGCAATGGCGAACTGGCGCGTCTCGAGGAAGAGCGCCGCAAGCTTGAACAGGCCGAGCGCGAATTCGCCGAACATATCGAGCAATTGCGCCGCGCCCGCGATCGCGAGCAGTTCGACCGGTTCATGCGCGAACGTCAGTCGCGCGGACCGGACGCCGGCCCGGCCCAACCCGCGCCGTGACGCTCGCGCCGCTCTTCGCCGCGCCGCCCGTGACCCAGTTTCACGCGGCGGCGGCGGTTCTCGCGCTGCTGTCGGGAACGCTGGTTCTCGGTCTGGCGAAGGGCACGCGGACCCATCTGGCCCTCGGGCGTCTGTTCGCGGTGGCGATGCTCGCCACCGCGGTCTCCTCGTTCTGGATCACCGGACTCTGGCCCGGCCAGTTCAGCCCGATCCACATTCTCTCGATCGTGACGCTGACCACGATACCGCTCGCCATTCTCGCGCGCCGCCGCGGCGACATCAAAATGCACGCTCGAAGCATGGTCCTCAATTACGCGGGATTGCTGATCGCCGGCGCCTTCACCTGCGCGCCCGGGCGCGTCATGCATCAGGTCGTCGCGATGATCGCCCTGCCGTGACAGGCGGCGCGGCAAAGATGCGAACCGCGCGCGATGAAAGGTCGTCCGCGAAATCCCGTCAAATCAGCCGCTGAAGCCTTCCACCCGAAAACGACGGATTGGCGGGCGCCGCGGCAATGTGGCTTCAAGCGGACATCTGGCCCCAGCCTTCGATGGCGCGATTTGACCCCAAACGGTCATTTGTCCGACACTGCGCCACGGCGATTTGGGTACCTAAGTGTCTGTCCGATGAGTTCTTGAATCGAATGAATCGTTTGTGATTCAAGAGAGGCGACCTGATTCGGAGGGGTCGCTGATGTGGACCAACGAAAATCGCGCGCGTTATGATCGA
>CAISJZ010000071.1 GCA_903885755.1 uncultured Hyphomicrobiales bacterium
AGGCCATTGAAATGGCCAAGGCCAAGTCCGCCAAGGGGAAGAACAAGGTTCAGGGAAAGGCGCCCGTCAAGAACGAACGCGTCAAGGTTGCCGCCACCAAGAAGGAACCAGCCAAGCAGACAGCGACGAAAAAGACTTCGCCTTCCCGGGCCCCCGAGATCGCCAAAGCCGTCGCGCCGCGCGCGCCGGTCGTGAGCGGGGGCGCGAAAGCCGCCCATCCCGCGCCAGTCTCGACACTGGCGGCAAAACCTCCTGAAAAGATTGCGGAACCCGTGCCACAGAAGAAAGCTCAAATCCCGGCGGCCCCTGTCTCGCCCGTCAAGTCCGTTCCCGCGGCGGTCGTCGCCCCCGCGCCCGTCGTCGCGGAAAAGCCGGTTGTCGTCAAACCAGCCGCCGCCCGGCCCGAACCGAAACCCTTCGTCGCCAAGCCGACCCATCGGACTGGTTTCAAGGCCAATGAATACATTGTCTATCCCGCCCATGGCGTCGGGCAGATCGTCGCGATCGAGGAGCAGGAAGTCGCTGGCTTCAAGCTGGAACTGTTTGTCATCAGCTTCGCCAAGGACAAGATGACCCTCAAGGTGCCGATGCCAAAGGTCATTGCGGGGGCGATCCGCAAGCTCGCGGAACCCGACACGGTCAAGAAGTCGCTTGACATTCTCATGGGTCGGGCTCGCATCAAGCGTACGATGTGGTCGCGGCGCGCGCAGGAATATGAAGCGAAGATCAATTCGGGCGATCTGGGCTCCATCGCCGAGGTGGTTCGCGATCTTTACCGTTCCGACGCCCAGCCGGAGCAGTCCTATTCTGAACGGCAACTCTATGAGGCCGCTCTTGATCGCATGGCGCGCGAAATCGCCGCCGTCCATCGCATCATCGAGGCTGAGGCGCTGAAGATGATCGAAGGCAATCTGCTCAAGGGTCCGAAGCGCGGCGCGAAGACCGAGCCGACGGACGCGGTGGTTGAGGCCGATATCGAACAGGCCGCCTGAGTCCGGATTTCAATCGAAGTATAGAAGGTCCGGCGCAAGCCGGGCCTTTTTTCGTTCTGGCGGCCTGCAATTGCGTGGCCTTCCCGTCCTGATATCATACGCGTTTGGCGACCAGGCGGAGAACAGGGTCGCGAATGATGGAGGATCAGGCGAGATGGACCAGCGCATTATTGAACTCTACGATGAGTACACGCATACGCCGCTGGGACGGCGGACCTTCATGGAGCGCCTTGTGGCCCTGGTGGGTTCGGTCGGCGCCGCCGAGGCGGCGATCCAGGCGATCGCGCCGAACTACGCGCGGGCGGCCATCGTCGCGGAAAGCGATCCCCGCGTGGAGACATCCAGCTTCGAGGACGCAAGCGCCGGCATCAAGGGTTACCTCGCGACGCCGAAAGGCGTGAAGGCCGACACGGCGAACGACTTTGTTATCGCCATTCATGAAAACCGCGGCCTCAATCCGCATATCCAGGACATCGCCCGTCGTCTGGCGGCGGAGGGTTTCGTGGCGATGGCGCCGGATCTGCTCACGCCGCTGGGCGGCACGCCCAAGGACGTGGATCAGGCCATGGCCATGTTCCCCAAGCTCGATCTCGACAAGACCGGCGATTCGCTCGCGAAACTCATCGCCAATCTGAAATCGAAAAACCCCAGGCTGAAAGTCGGCGTGATCGGCTTCTGTTGGGGCGGCGCAATGACCAACATCGTGGCGACCAAGGCCGCAAATCTCGACGCGGGCGTCGCGTATTATGGTCTTGCCCCCAAGCTCGACGACGTGCCGAAGATCAAGGCGCCGATGATGGAACATCTTGGCGCTCTCGATGATCGGGTCAATTCGACGATTCCTGCCTACGAGGAGGCGGCGCAGAAGTCTGGCGTCAAGCTCGAGGTCTTCAAGTACGATGGCGCGAACCACGCTTTTAACAATGACACCGGCGGCGAGCGCTACAACGAAGCCGCCGCCAGGCTGGCGTGGGGGCGAACGATCGCATTCCTCAAGGCGCGCCTGCTGGCGTGACCGATTGGCGGGCGAGCGCTATTCGACGATGATCTTGTAACGCTCGCCGGTTTTCAGGACGCCGTCCCGATCCAGACCATTGAGCAACAGGAACTGGTCCAGCGGGCGATCCAGAAGCGCCATTCTGGTGGCCAGATCGTGGGCCGAATCGCCCCCGCTGGCCTGCACGACCGACAGGCGGAGGGGCCGGAGTTTCGCCGCCTCGTCTGAAGGCACGCGCCGGAAGGAGTTGATCGCTTCGAGGTAATGCTGATCCACCGCGTCCGTGAGGTCATGCGTCGCGAAAATCATGCGATAGACGTCCGAACCCAAGCGGATGACGGCGACGCGAAAACTCCAGTCGCCGCTCCTGGCCGTCGCGGTCGCCGCCGGCAGACCGTTTATCGTGGTGGCTTGCACCGACGTCTTTTGCAGGCCCTCGATCCAGCCGGAGGCCAGGTAGATATCGAGGGATGTTTCGCCGCTAATCTGGACACTGTCGAGCCGGAGCGCCTGCGCGCCTCCATCGGCGACGCCAAGCACCGCCTGTGAGGTATTTTCCAGCACGAATCCCTCGGGAGCAGTGAAGCCAAATCCAAGACGCGGGTGAGCAAATCGTCGTCCGCGGATAACCCCGTCGCTCGGGTCGTCGCCGAAATCCATTCCGTCGATCGCCGCGAGGTATTCGGCCCGCGCCTGTTGGCCAATTCCCGGTCCGCCGATCTGGCGCGCGGCCTGGATCGCCTTCTGGATGCGCTCCGGGGTCGACGGATGGGTGGACATCAGGTCGGGCCGATCCGCGCCGCGCTGATTGAACAGGGAGGCGCGCAGCGCGATCGAGCGTCCAAGGGACTGGAGAAAGCGTGAAGCTCCATATGGATCATAGCCCGCGGCGGCGATTGTTCGCACGCCGATCTGGTCGGCTTCGAACTCCTGCAACCGCGAGAAATTCGCGAAGGACATGAGGTTCGTTGTCTTGATCTGGGCGCCGCGCTCCTTGCTCTGCAAGACATCGCTCGCGCGCGCGACGACCTGATGCGCCTTTTCCGTTTCAGCGCGGGCCTGGGCATGGCCCGCTGTAACATGGCCGATCTCATGGGCCATGACCGCCGCGACCTCTGAAGTGTCGTTGGCCAAGGCGAGCAGGCCCCGCGTGACGAAAAGATCGCCGGAGGGCAGGGCGAAAGCGTTGACGACGGGCGAATTCAGGATGGTGACGCGGTAGGCCTCCGTCGGCCTGTCGCCGGCCGCCGCCAGTTTCGCGAGCACCTGATTGATGTAGGTCTCCGCGGCGGGTAAGGAATACCGGCCGCCGAACATCGCCGTCAGGCGCTTCTGCTCGGTCGAGGCGGGCGTTTCGACGCCCAGCGTTTTTGGCGCCTCGGGCGGCATTGTCGTCGGGGTCGCCGGGCCGCGCGTCTCCAGCTCGATCGTCGCGCAACTGGCGAGGCCAAGAGCGGTCGCGAGGGCCAGGCCTGCCCGGACGATACGGTCAAACATCATGGGGCGGCGAGACTGTCGGGGGATGAACACGCGTTGCAATTGGAGGTTCGCCTATCGGCGGAGGTCGGGGCCATTGTAAGGCGAAACCGCGTCAGACGCGATCATTTCATCAATTCGATCGCGGCGGGGTGAACAATTTCTATCTGCGGTCCGAAACGCAGGTCGAGGACGCCGCGCACCCGCATCCGCACACCGGTCAGGGCGCGAGGATCTACGCCGAAGCCGGTCAGCGCCTTGATCGTCGCTTTTGTCATTGTGACGGAAAAATCGACGGTCCGGATCGGTCCAAAATTCAGGTAGAGCCTTGTCGCGGTTTCGCCAACGCCGGTTACGCGGCCTTCCACGATGACGTACTGGCCGCCACGTTCGGCGAAGGCTTCGCGCCGGCTGGCGGGAATAGGCGCGTTGGCCGGGTCGGCCCAGAGTCCGGCTTCTTCGGCTCGCGCTTTGTTTTCGAGAAAAAGCAATTTTGACAGGCAGGCGACCGGGCCAGGTTCGAGCCGCACACGCGCTTGACCGGCGTCGATGAGCGCCTCCGCGACTGAAAGGGCGATACCGCCCCGATTTTCCGCCGTCGGGAAAACACGCGCGACCCGCCTGCCCCAGCGATCGACGGTCGTGGAGAGAAATTCAGTCCCGAGGTCGTGATCGCCCAGCCATGCGCGCAGGTCCGCCGAAACGCGCGCGCCTTCGGCGCTCGCCGGGGGCTCGACGCCATACAGACGGAGTTTTGTCCCGTCGGCGAGCAAAATTTCCAGGCGATCATCGATGGCGGCGATGCGCGAGATTCGTGTCTCGATGGCCGGGCAGGGCGTGGCGGGCGCCTCGGCCGCGCCGCAGATGCCTTGGAGAGCCAAAAGACAGAGCGCGATGCCTGGCGTTTGGCGAAATGGTCGCCAGTCCGGCCCACACCGGCGAGGGTTATGCCGATCCCCCAAGACGCGCTCCCGTGTCGAAAATCCACTGGAAGGAGATGCAAACATTCAATTGGCGCTGCCGCAACAGGCGATTACGGCAGTGTTGAATGGTGTCGCCTTGGCGTGGTTTATCGACCGGCGCAAACATGCTAGACGCGTCCCGCGCGGTTCCGTAGCTCAGCCGGATAGAGCAGCGGTTTCCTAAACCGAAGGTCGGAAGTTCGAGTCTTCCCGGGACCGCCAGTTCATTCGAAGTTAGGCCGCGCCCGAAGAGCGCGGCCCTTCGGCAAGGATCAGCCAAAAATCTTGATCGCGGTTTTGGCGACCAGTTCGCCTTGATGGCGAGCGCCGGCCAGATCGATCGCTGTCGGCTGGCGCGATCCATCGCCGCCGGCCACCGTGGTCGCGCCATAGGGCGCGCCACCGACGATTTCGGCGACGCTCATTTGCCCCTGATGGCTGTAGGGCAGGCCGACGATGATCATGCCAAAGTGCAGCAGGTTGGTGATGATCGAGAACAGGGTTGTCTCCTGTCCGCCGTGCTGGGTGGCGGTGGAGGTGAAGGCCGCGCCGACCTTGCCGTTGAGCGCGCCGCGCGCCCACAATCCGCCGGCCTGATCGAGGAAAGACGCCATCTGCGAGGACATGCGGCCAAAGCGCGTGCCGGCGCCGACGACGATCGCGTCGTAATGCTCAAGATCCGCGACCGTGGCGATCGGCGCATTCTGGTCGAGCTTGAAGTGCGACTTGCGCGCGATCTCTTCCGGAACGGTCTCAGGCGCGCGCTTGATATCGACATGGGCGCCGGCGGCGCGGGCGCCTTCGGCTATGGCGTCCGCCATCTTCTCGATATGGCCGTAGGTGGAATAGTAGAGAACCAGAACTTTCGCCATGACAGGCTCCTTTGAGTGTTCAGGGAAGATCGAAAACAAGCAGTTCCGTGTCGCCGCGCGACACGATGGAGACCGCGGCTTCCCCGGTGATTGCCACGCCATCGCCAAGCCTGACCGCGGCTTGATTGATATCGGCGCTTCCGCGAAGAATCTGGACCCACGCCTTGCGGCCTGGCTTCAGCGAATGCGTGATGGTCTCGCCGTTCTTGAGCAAAGCCGCGTAAAGATCCGCGTCCTGATGAATCATCAGGGATCCCTCGCGCCCGTCGCCACTGGCGACAAGTCTGGCCCGCCCGCGCCTGTCGGCGTCGGCGAAGGCTTTCTGATCGTAGCGGGGCTTGAGACCCGCCGCGTTGGGCATGATCCAGATTTGCAGGAAGTGAACCGGCTCGGAGCGCGAGTGATTGAACTCGCTGTGGCGGATGCCGGTTCCCGCCGACATGACCTGCACATCGCCGGGCCGGATGACCGAGCCGGTCCCGATGCTGTCCTTATGTTCCAGCGCGCCCTCCAAAACGTAGGAGATGATTTCCATGTCGCGATGGCCATGGGTGTCGAATCCCGCGCCAGCGGCGACGCGATCCTCGTTGATGACGCGCAGCGGCCCGAAGCCCATGTGCGCCGGGTCGTGGTAATTGGCGAAGGAGAACGTGTGATGGCTGTCGAGCCAGCCGTGGTTGGCGTGGCCGCGATCTTGAGCCGGTCGAACTGTCACGGACATATGGGCTCTCCTAGGGGCGGCAGGCGCCGCGGCGCCCGCCGAAGGGGTGTCAGAGTTCGCGCCCGATCAGGGCGTCGGCGGAATAGCGCCCGCCGCCGCGGATGACATACGACAGAGCCACGACCGCCCAGAAGAGCGGATATTCATAACCGCCGTCGGTCCAGAAGAATCCGATCGGCAGATGCACCTGGACAACCGAAACCGCCATCAGGCCGAACACCAGCGCCGCGATGGGACGGGTCAGGAAGCCGACCGCGAGCAGGAGCCCGCCGAAAAACTCGATGGCCCCGGCGACGAGCGCCAGCGAAGCGGGCAGGCCGAGCTTCGTGGCGAAAAACTGGCCCGTGGCGTCGAGGCCGTAGCCGCCGAACCAGCCAAACAGTTTTTGCGCGCCATGGGGGACGAGAAGCAGGCCGGTCGCGATACGCACGATCGGTTCGGCGAGAGGCGACAAAGCGTTGGCGACGGAGCCGAAGGCGGGCACGAGAGGCCTGGCGGGGGATTCGAAGGCGAGGGACATGATGACATTCCGTGCTTGAAAGCCAAAGGCGCCTGTCGCCCGGCTAGTGAGCATGGATTTAGGTTGCATTGTCTGATGGGACAATTCATCTAATTCACACAAGATCGTTGCAAATGGAGCAACAATATGGACCGACTTGCCGCCATCGAGGCGTTCGTCAAGGTCGCCGAGACCCAATCCTTTTCCGAGGCCGCCCGGAGGTTGCGGACGTCCAAGTCCGCCGTCAGCCGCAATGTGGGGGCTCTGGAGACCGAACTTGGCGCGCGACTGTTTCACAGGACGACTCGCTCCCTGACCCTGACTGAGGCCGGGCAGGGCTATTTCGAGCGCGCCTCCCGAATCCTCGGCGATCTCGCCGAGGCCAATCTGGCGGTCAGCCAGTTGCAGGCGGCGCCGCGCGGGCGGCTGCGCGTCAACGCGCCGATGAGTTTCGGATTTCTGCATCTGGCCCCCGCGCTCCCCGATTTTCTGGCGCTCTATCCCGAGGTGGCGGTTGACCTCATTATGAATGATCGTTTCGTCGATCTCGTCGATGAGGGGTTCGATGTCGCGGTTCGCATTGGCGCGCTGGAGGATTCCAGTCTCATCGCCCGCCGGCTCGCGCCGATCCGTCGCGTTATTTGCGCCAGCCCGGCCTATCTGCGGGAGCGAGGACCCCCCCTCGCGCCCGAGGACCTGAAGACCCACGATTGTCTGTGCAACAGCAACATCGCTGCGGCGCGTGAATGGCGGTTCGTCGGGGCCGACGGTAAGCCCCTCTCGATAAATGTCAGTGGACGTTTCAGCGCCAACAATGGCGACGCCCTTCGCATCGCCGCGCTCGGGGGGTTGGGGATCGTCAGTCTTCCCTCGTTCTTCGTCGGTCGCGATTTGCGGGCTGGAAAGCTCGTCACGGTGCTGGAAGATTTCATTCCGCGGGACATCGGGCTCCACGCCGTCTATCCGCATTCCCGCCATCTCTCGCCCAAGGTGCGGGCGTTTGTCGATTTCCTGGCCGATCGCTTCGGCCCATGTCCGTATTGGGATCAAGTGGAATGACGAACTCACCCGCGTTGGCCGCTTTAATAGGAGCGCGGTAGTCCCAGAACGTGTTCGCCGATGTAGCTCAGGATCAGGTTCGTGGAGATCGGCGCGACCTGATAGAGCCGCGTTTCGCGAAACTTTCGTTCGATGTCGTAGTCCTCCGCGAAGCCGAAGCCGCCGTGGGTTTGAACGCAGGCCTCGGCCGTGGCCCAGGACGCCTCCGCGGCGAGCAGCTTGGCGAGATTCGCCTGCTCGCCGCAACCGGCGCCGCTCTCGAACAATCGCGCGGCCTCGTGAACCATCAATTCGGCGGCGCGCATTTTCGCGTAGGCGTTGGCGAGCGGAAACTGGATGCCCTGGTTCTGTCCGATCGGTCGCCCGAAGACGGAACGCTCGTTGGCGTATCCCACCGATTTCTCGAGAAACCACTTGGCGTCGCCGATACACTCAGCGGCGATCAGAATTCGTTCGGCGTTCATCCCGGAAAGAACATAGCGGAATCCCTTGCCTTCCTCGCCGATCAGGTTTTTCGCGGGAATCCTGACATCATCGAAAAAGACCTCCGTCGTCGAATGATTCATCATCGTGCGGATGGCGCGGATGGTCATTCCGGCTTGCAAGGCGAGATTCATGTCGACAATGAACATCGACAGACCATCGGTGCGTTTTCCGATGTCGCTTTTTGCCCGCGTGCGCGCCAGCAGCAGCATCAGGTCGGAATGTTCGGCGCGTGATGTCCAGATTTTCTGACCATTGATCACGTAGCTGTCGCCATCGCGTCGCGCGAAGGTTTTGATCGAGGCCGTGTCGGTTCCGCTTGTCGGCTCGGTCACGCCGAACGCCTGAAGCCGCAAGGCGCCCGAGGATATGCGCGGGAGATAGTCGGCCTTCTGCGCCTCGGAGCCATGCCGCAGCAGCGCGCCCATGATGTACATCTGCGCGTGGCAGGCCGCTCCATTAGCGCCGCATTTCTGAATCTCCTCCAGAATCGCGGCGGCGGCCGTCAGGCCGAGACCCGAACCGCCATATTCCTCTGGAATCAGGACCGACAGAAATCCCTCGCGGGTGAGCGCTTCAACGAATTGACCCGGATAGGCCTTCTCGCGATCAAGCCGCCGCCAGTAATCTGGCGGGAACGATTCGCATAATTTCCGGACGCTTTGCCTGATCTGAACGAGATCGTCATCTGTTGAAAAGTCGGAAATCATGACCGGTTCCAGATCAGCCGACGAGCGCCCCAGCGGTCCGGGACAAACCGGGCGCGGGCCGATCTCGGCGCGCCATCGCGCTCGCAGATTAACGGCCAATTCGCTTGAGGTCGATGTCGCGGGGCCGTGAATCCGAATGTGGCCAGGATCCCGAATGGATTCTCGGCCCCGGCCTTGCTTTCGAGCCGTTAACGCCCCGGATCTGGTCTTGCCGGCGTTAATCGAGGCATTGGGGGGACGACGCGGCGACGAGCCGGTTGACGTCAGGGCGCGTAAAGTGATTGGACCGGTCTGTCCGCGTGTCGGATGATCGCCTAACGGGAGCGGGGAACATTCAAATTTCGAAGTCTGGAATCCAGTCGATGGACATGCGGAATTCCAATTCCGACAGAAATTATCGTATCGCCGCCCAGGTCGGAGTTGGCTCGACCTTCGTGGCGCTCGCGGCCATTCTTGTCATGGTTGTCGTTGACCCCACCTATCGGTCTGTCTTGCACGTTTATATCAATGCGGCGCTGGATTTTTGTCGCCAACAAAATTTTTACATGCCAGAGGCGAGCAGCGGCTTTGTCTATTTGCCCTCATTCGCCGTCGCCTTTGTCCCGCTGACAATTTTTGGTTCACTGACGGCTGATCTCGTCTGGAGGGTCCTTTCGATCCTTGGCGCCTGGTACGCCGTGTGGCGAATTGCGCGTCGTCTCGCCACGACCGCCGCTGCATTTGAGTTGATGGGGCTGTCTCTGCTGTTCGCCTTGCCCGGCGCTGCGGCGTCCGTTCGCAATGGACAATCAACGACCCTTCTGCTCGCCGTGACATATCTCGCGTTCGACGCGGTTTATGACCGCCGATTTGCCAGTGCCGCGATCTGGGCAACGCTGGCCGTCGTCGCCAAGCCGCCCGGGATTGTCGTGTGGCTTCTGATTGGCGGGGCGTGGCCGAAATCGATTCCCTGGTTGATGGCCTTCCTGCTCGTCGCCATGCTGGCGCCGTTTGCCTTCGCCGACGCATCGTATGTGACGATGCTCTACGAACAATTCGTGGCAATGATGCAAGTCGCGTCGTCGCGACCAGGCGACTATCCTGAATGGGCGGATTTCATGGCGATTTTTCGAACGATTGAATTGCCGCTTGATTTGTGGACGGCCTATATCATCCGCGGCGTCGCGGCTGTTCTCGCCATTGCGTCATTGCATGCGCTTAAGTGGAAGAGCGACTATTTGAATGGCGTCGTTGTGCCGGCGACGCTCGCATGTTCGTACATGCTCCTGTTCAATCCACGCGCCGAGGTCAACACCTACTTGCTAATGGCGCTTCCCTATAGCTTGCTCGCCGCCTACATGCTTCGCGAAACGCGGCAAAAATATTCCGGCTGGGCTGTCGCGTTCGCGTGCATGGCCTTGGGTACAGGCGCCTTCGGGCATCCGGTCATGGATATTTTCGATCCCTGGTCAAAGCCATTGCTTCTGATTTTTAGCATGGTGATTTGCTATTTCGCGCTCATACGAAAAAAGGCGTTCGAAGGAGAGCCTGTTCATCTGGCGGTCTAGTTGGACGTGGACCTGGGCGAGTATGATCGCCGGCGCCCTGCTTGCTTCAGATCGCGCCGAGCGTCTCGATCGCTCGCATCGCCATGGCGGGTTCGAGTTTCTCAAGGCAGTCGAAATGCCCCAGCGGGCAGGTTCGCTTGAAACAAGGCGAACAGGGAAGGCCAAGCGACAGGAACGCGGTTGCGTCTGACAGCGCTGGCGTATCGTTTGGCGAGGTCGAGCCATAGATGGCCACGAGTTTGCGGCCGACCGCCGCCGCGACGTGCATCAGGCCCGAGTCATTCGTCACCGCGAAGCGCGCCGCGCTGATCAGGTCGATCGCGTCCTTGATGCTGGTGCGGCCGGTCAAGTCCAGAATGGACGATTGGGCCGTGACGATCTCCTGGCCAAAGTCCCTGTCTTTTGGCGAGCCAAACAGGACGACTCGCAGGCCCAGTCGGTCCAGCCGACCAGCGAGCGCGGACCAGTGGCGGGCTGGCCAGCGCTTGGCGGGGCCGTATTCGGCTCCGGGAAAAAACGCGGCGAACGCGCCCTCCGAAAGACCATCAATCCCAAGCAGATGATCGCGATTGTCCATGTCCACCCGCAGGGCGGGAACTGCGAGGCGCGACCGATCCGCGGCGACTTCCGGCTCCGCGAGAGCCTGATACGCAATGGCGGTCTTGCGCTTGATCGCGGATGGAAGCGGTCGAATGTCGTTTAACAGTCCCCATCTCGCTTCGCGGAGATATCCGATCCGTCGCGGCACGCGGGCGACATACGGAATGATCGCCGATTTCCAGCTTCCGGGTAGCACGTATGCGGCGGCGTATCGACCGACGAGAGTTCGGCCCACTCCAATCCGTTTGGCGAGATGGAAATTCCGGTGGCCAAAGGGGGATGGCAAAACCGCGTCGACCTCGGGCATTCGCGAGAGCACGGGCCCCATTCCCGGAGGCGCCAGCACGTCGATCGCGATATCCGGATCGCGGCCTTTCAGGGCCTTGAACAGGCACTGCGACATGACGGTATCGCCGATCCAGCTTGGACCGACCACCAGAATTCGGGCATCGCGCTGCATTTCGCTCATCGCGCGCAGGCTTGACCCATTGAGAGGGCTCAATCAAGCCCATGGCGACTGGACGAGCATGTCAAGCGATCCGGCGACACAATTGGACCCCGCGCCCGATCTGGCTTAAAAGTCCTCGTCTTTGCTTCGACCGGATTTCCGGCGACAGCATTTTCAAGAGGCGCCGCCGGCGATCATTCCCGGGATTCCGGGTCCGGGTCGTCGCCTCGGCAAACGTCCAAGAGTGTTTACCATGCAGATCGACGTGACCGCGCGTATCGAGGATGGCGCGCGGATCGGCCGCGGGGCGCGGATCGGGCCCTTTTGTTTCGTGGGCGCCGAGGTGACAATCGGGGAAGATTGCGACCTGATCGCCAATGTTCATGTCTCTGGACACACCACCATTGGCGATCGAACGGTTGTTCATCCCTTCGCCTGTCTCGGTGGACCGCCGCAATCGATTGCCTACAAAGGCGAGCCAACCACCCTGTCCATTGGTTCGGATTGCACGATCCGCGAAAGCGTCACCATCAGCCGTGGCACCGTTCAGGGCGGTGGAAAAACAGTGGTCGGCGATCACGGGTTCTTCATGGCCTATTGCCATATCGCTCATGATTGCATCATCGGGCGCGAGGCGATTTTCGCCAATTGCGCCACCCTCGCGGGGCATTGTGTCCTTGGAGACAATGTTTTCATGTCCGGACTGGTCGCGGTCCATCAATTCACGCATATCGGTTCTGGCGCGATGGTTTCCGGTGGGGCGGGGCTGCGCGGCGACGTCATTCCGTTCGGCCTGGCTGCTGGCGCACAGGCCCGGATCGTCGGCGTCAACGTGGTGGGAATGCGCCGCCGAAAATACTCGGTCGCGGAGGTCGGCGGCGTTCGCGCGGCCTACCGCAAGCTGTTTCTCGCGTCTGGATCGTTTTCCGAGCGAATGGAAGAGACCGCCAGCGAACTCGGACATATCAAACCGGTCGCCGAGATCCTTGAATTCGTGCGGTCACCGCGGAAACGACCGCTCTGTCAGGCGCGCGGCCCGCGGGCGCGCGATGACGACGCCGCGGAAATATAGCGCTGGATAACTATCCAACAGTCCGACCGAACTAAATAAGTCGCCAACTCAGCGCTCCGTGGAGGGCCTGGAGCAGAAGCTCTCCGCGTGAAAACGCCTTGGGTCTGTCCGGTCGGGCCAGAAGGTTCCTGATCGCGCGTCTCGCGAATTTCTTTTCGTCATGACCGAGATCGGCGAACATGGCGCGCGTCGGCATCCGCGAATCGGCAATGTTGGCGGATGGAGCCGCCCCGGCATTGGCGAAATCCAGAAAGCGGTAGATGACCGCGTCATCCGCATAGAAAGATTGCAGGGCTTCCTCGGCCCGCCAGTCGGGTGGCTCCGAGAGCGCCGCGAGCGGATCGACGCCAGTGGAACGGCGAATGAAAGCCGCGCGCCGGGCCAGGCGGGCGGAAAAGCACTGGCTCAGTCGATGTTGTCGGGTGACGCCGCGTTCATGCACCCGGTATTCGATCATTGCTTCGGGGAGGACCGCCACCCCCCCTATTTCGGCGAGGCGCAACCAAAGGTCGTAATCCTCCGCATGTCGGCAGACTTCGCGGTAGCCGCCAACCTGGCGCACGGCCTCCGCGCGCATCATGATCGACGAATGGATCAGCGGATTTCCTCGCTCCAGGATCGCCATCAACCGGTCGGGTTCGGAAGGCGGCCTGAGGTCTCCGATGAGGCGACCATTCTCGTCGATTTTGCGGGCCCAACCGCCCAGCAGAACAAGCCCGGGATCGTGATCGAGGATGGTCGCCTGACGTTCGAGCCGTCCGGGCAGGGCAATGTCGTCCGCGTCTAGTCGCGCCAGAAGCGGCGCCCTTGCCAGGGCGATGGCATGGTTGAGCGCGCCGACGAGGCCCTTCGGGTTTTGCCGGATCAGTCGCACCCGGGCATCCGCTCTGGCGAGATCCTCGACAATCCCCGGTGTTTCGTCGGTGGATCCGTCGTCCACGACGATCAACTCAAAGTCAGCCAGACTCTGTTCGAGCACGCCGCGGCACGCCGCGACAATCCATCGCGCGCCATCCCTGACGGGCATGATGACGCTGACACGCGGAGCGTCTAGGGCCGGCATCCGGTCTCCACCGACACATGGCCTTGGTCCGGGTCTTGCGTGATCAAAATGACCAATGCTCCGAAGGATTTGCCCCGAGCCGCGCCCGTGTGGCAAGGTGGCTGGCGTCCGTTCCTGAAACGGGCCCTCCTCCGATGATTTCTGAAACGGTTTCCCGCCAACCGGATATTCGAGGTTCGTTCGCGCAGCATGACACTCGCCGATCGGAAATTCCAACGGATTTTGCTGATCAAGCTCTCGGCGGTTGGCGACGTCATTCATACGATTCCGCTCTTCCACGCCCTGCGCCGGCGCTATCCCGACGCGCGCATCGACTGGTTGTCCAAGCCCACGCCCGCTGAATTCATTCGCAATGTGCCGGGCGTGGACAATGTCATCGTCTATGGCGAGAACCAGACCGAGGCGCCCCAGTACAACTGGGACGGCTTTACCCATTTTGTTCGTCTGATCCGCGACCACCGTTTTACGGCGATGCTGTCCCGATTGCGGTCGGCCCGTTACGACCTTGTCATTGACATGCAGGGTCAGTTCCGGAGCGGCTTTGTGTCCATGGTGACCGGGGCCCCGGTCCGGATAGGCTTCGATCGGCCACGAAAAGCGGTCTGGGAGGCCGAGGGGAAAACCCTGCCGCCGGGAACGATCGAACGCGCCTGGAAGGGCGCGCGCGAGGGCTCCTGGCTGGCGTACACGGATCCGGTCCGGCTGCCGAAGCTCTCGATTCACGCTATCGATCGATACCTTCTGGTTGGCGATATGCTGGGATTCGAACCGGCGGAGCCGGACCTGTCGATTCCCGTCGAAAAGCAGGCGGAGCAGCGGATCGACGCCCTGCTGCGGGACCAGCTTGGCGAATCGACCGGACCGCTGATCATGATGACCCCCGCGGCCCTGTGGGAGACAAAGCGCTGGCGAGCCGATGGCTTCGCCGCTGTTGCGCGTCATTTCATTGAAAAAGGGTATCCCGTCGTGCTCGCCGGGGCGCCGAACGAGGCGGCCGAATGTCAGCGGATCGCGGACGCCGCTCCGGGCGCGATCATGCTGGCCGGTCAGACATCCCTTGCCGAACTCGCGGCGCTGATCCGCCGATCGGCGATTGTTTTGACGAATGATTCCGGGCCGATGCATCTGGCGACCGCGCTTGGCAAAACAGCCGTGGCGCTGTTTGGGCCCACTAATCCAGTCTGGGTTGGCCCCTACAGGCGGCCGGATCTGGTCGAGCGCGCCGATCTTGGCTGTTCTCCTTGTTATCTCAGGAGCTTGTCACGCTGCGGCCACGACCATGCCTGTATGCGCGAGATCACGGCCGAGCACGTCATTCAGACCATGGAAGCAAAGATGGAGCGAGCGTGATCCGCGGGGAGCCGTTCGTGGACGGGTTCGCTACAATGACGCTTGTGGCGGGCCGATTGGTAAACTAATAAACGGTCGTACGCGGTGGGCCGCTGCGTTGGCCGGACCGAATAGCGACTGATACAGGCGCTATTGCTGGCGCGGAAAATCACTTACGGGAAACATCGGTGTCCGGGCCTTGCCTGGCGACAGCCGGTCGACCGGGCGGCCCGACAATGGAAACTTGAGACGAAAGTCAGGGTACATGAGTCACTCCACGATCGAGTTCATTGATCTTGCCGCTCAGCGCAAGCGGCTTGGGCCACAGATCGAGCAAGCCATTGCGCGCGTTCTGGACCACGGCCGCTTCGTTCTTGGTCCGGAGGTCGGCGAGCTGGAGGCGCGCCTTCAGACCTTTTCAGGCGCGCGCCATTGCGTGACCTGCGCCAACGGGACCGATGCCCTCGAACTAGGGCTTGCCGCTCTTGGCGTTGGACCGGGCGACGCAGTGATCGTGCCGGCCTTCACCTATCTCGCGACCGCGGAAGCCGTGGTGCGTCTGGGCGCGACGCCGGTGTTCGCGGATGTGGATCAGACAAGTTTTAATATGTGCGGAGACAGCGCGGAAGCCGCGATCGGCGTGGCCAAGGGCCTCGGGCTCAACGTCAGATGCATTATCCCCGTTGATCTGTTCGGCCAGCCCGCCGACTACGACATGATCGGCCGCCTCGCGGAAAAGCACGGACTGAAGGTTCTCGCCGACGCGGCACAGAGTTTTGGCGCGTCCTGGCGCGGCCGCAAGGTTGGTTCCCTCGCCGATGTCACGATCACCAGCTTTTACCCCTCCAAGCCGCTTGGCTGCTATGGAGATGGCGGCGCGGTATTCACCGATGATCCTGAAATTGCGTCGCTGTTGCGTTCCCTGCGCAATCACGGTCCGGCGGATTCGGGCGCCATTGGCGAGCGCATCGGACGCAACAGCAGGCTCGACACGATTCAGGCCGCGATCCTTCTTGAAAAACTGTCGATCTTCGAAAGCGAGATCGAGGCTCGCAATACAGTGGCGCGCCGCTATGCGGAGCGATTGCCCAGGTCGGTTGTCGCGCCGACCGTCCACCAGGAAAACCTGTCGGTCTGGGCCCAGTACACGTTGAAGGTCCCGGGCGACCGTAACGCCATCGCGGCGGCCTGCCGGGCGTCGGGCACGCCGATCGCGGTCCACTATACCGCGCCCCTGCATTGGCTGCCGACCTACAAGCGCTTTCCAACCGCCACGCCCCGGCTTGCTGGCGCGGAGCAGCTTTCGACGTGCGTGATGAGCCTGCCGATGCACGGCTATCTCGACGAGGCGACGCAGGATCGCGTGATCGACGCGGTCAGACGCGCCGTCGATTCCTGTGCGCAGTCGCCATCGAAAGCCAATGCTTAAGGATATTGGCTACAGGATCGAGTACGGCCTGGTTCGAGTAGCGGAATGGTTGTTGAGGCTGCTTCCGCTCGACGTCGCCGCGAATATCGTGGGAACGGTCGTGGCGTGGTCGGCGCCCTGGACGTCGATGCATGCCCGCGCGCTCGGCAATCTGGTGGCGGCCTTTCCCGACTGGACGCGAGATCGCCGTAATCAAATCGCGCGCGAGATGTGGCGCAATACCGGTCGCGTGATCGCCGAGACCATGATGCTCGACCGGATCGCGGCCGATCCCTCGCGGCTTGAATTCTCTGGTTTTGATCGTCTTGGGCAGCACTTTCGCGAATCGGGCGCGCAGATCGGGGTTACGCTTCACATGGGCAACTGGGAGGTTCCCGGCATTGCACTCGGACTGTTTGGGGCCCGCCTGGCCGGAGTCTACCGCCCGCTCCGGAACCCCTATCTCGACCGTTATCTCCTAGCCAAGCGGAGCCCATATTATCCCGGGGGGATGCTTTTCAAGGGCACGAAGCAGGACACGATTCCCGCCGGGACCGCGGCCATCGCGGCCATCCGGATGCTCCGTGAAGGAGGGCATCTCGGTGTCGTCTGTGATCAGGTCGACGACACTTGCTCTTTTACCGTTCCCTTTTTCGACCATCACGCGAAATTCACGCCCGCGCCGGCTCTCTTTGCCCGGCAGGTCGGCGCCCGGATGTGGGTCGCGCGATGCCTACGGTCGGGAAAAGGGTCGCGTTTTCGGATCGACGTAGCCGAATTGCCTGTTGATCGAACTTCCGACCGCGCGGCGGACTTGGTCAAAACGACCGCGGCGATGGCCGCCCAGTTCGAGCGATGGATTCGCGAAACGCCCGACCAGTGGATGTGGTGGCAGAGACGCTCGATCGCGAGCTAGAAAATCCGGATTCCTTCCCGACTTTCGCGGCCTGGACTGATCATGACCTTGCAAAATCGCATAATTTGTTCCAACTAATCCACACGGGTCGGCGCGTAATCGACCGCTTGACGGCACGGTCGTCGAGCGGCTGGATTTTGCCGCGAGCAAGTTGGAATTGAAACGGATGTCCTCGGATAGCAAGCAACGGCCAATTCGGGTCGCCGTGGTGGGGGTCGGGCGCTTTGGCCGGTATCACGCCAAACACTATGCGGCGAACGCGCAAGCCGAACTGGTGGCTGTTGTCGATGCGAATCCCGAGGCCGCGAACGCCATTGCCGCTGAATACGGATGCGCCGCTTTCTATGATCACCGGGACCTGATCGGAAAGGTTGACGCGGTCAGTGTCGCCGTTCCCGCTTCATTGCATTTCCAGATCGCGAGTGAACTGCAGGACGCCGGGCTGGATTTGCTCGTCGAGAAGCCCTTGACCGATACGGAGGCGTCGGCCGAGGCGCTGATGCTGAAGGCGGAAAGCAAGAATCTGATTCTTCAGGTCGGGCATATCGAGCGATTTTCGTCGTGCTTCCGCGCCTTGACCGGCAAGGTCAAGATGCCGTTCTACTTCGAGTGCAATCGTATTTCGCCCTGGAACGAGCGAAGCCAGGACACCGATGTCATCTTCGATTTGATGATCCACGATATCGACATGATCGTTGGTCTCGCGGGCTCGCGCGTCACGGACGTCAGCGCCGTCGGCACGAGACTTTTCAGCGAAAAGGTGGATCTGGCCAACGCGCGGCTCACCTTCGAGACCGGATGCGTCGCGAATATCACCGCGAGCCGCGTCAGTCACAAGGTCGAGCGAAGTCTCCGCGTTTTCCAGCCCGGCGCCTATCTCGTCTGTGATTTCGTCACCCACCGGATTTTCAGCTATTCGATGAAGGGTGATATTCGGAAGGATGGCATCGACAGCATCGCTAGTGAAGTGACCAATGTTCCGCGCGAAGACAGTCTCGGCAACGAGATCGAAGCCTTCCTGACATCGGTTCGACATCGGACGCGACCCACCGTCGACGGGCGGGCCGGGCTTGAGGCCGTCAAGATCGCCGGACAGCTGAACGAGAGCATCGAGCGGCATCTGGCCAATCTGTATCGGCAAGGCGCCGGCTGAGCGTGCGATCTGGTTGGATTTCGTGAATTCAGGGCGCTATCGCCAGCGCCGATGCACCCACAGCCATTGATCCGGATTCTCGCGGACCCAGCCTTCGATGATATTCCCCATCATCTGGGCGGACGCTGTTACATCGATTCGCCCACTTGCGTCGCGGGGGAGCGCCAGTTCCTCGCCCAGTTCGATCCGGAAACGATCGCCGGGCAGACGCGTGACGCGCACCGTATGGACGGGGCATTCGTAAAGCCGCGCGAGCCGGGCGAAAATGGGATTGGCTCGGGTCGGATGTCCGAACAACTGAATTGTCGGTCCTTTTGAATAGTATTGATCCACCAGCAGACCAACATGGCCGCCAGCCGCGAGCGCGTTCGCCAGCCGATGCAGAGCGCCGGGCTCCGACATGACGAGATCGCCCATCAGGGTCTCGCGGCGCGCCATCACCATTTTCGCGATCCAGCGATTTCGGGGCCGCGTGAAAAGCGCGGTCGCCTCCAGTCCGTGACGCGACGCCGCGATCATCGGCAATTCCCAATTGGCCAGATGCGCCGCCAGAACGATCGCCGGCTTGTCGTCGGTCGCCAATCGGATAAATCGATCGAGCCCCACGATTTCAATGCGCCCGGGTTGGGCCGCCGCCGGATCGAAATCCCAGATCTTGTCGATATAGAAATATTCAGCGGCGGTGCGACCCAGATTGTCCCAGGATCGGGCGAGAATATCGAGTCTTTCCTCGTCCGATTTTTCCGGAAACGCAATCAGGAGATTTCGAAGACCAATCTGCCGGAGCCTTGGGATCCGTACACCGATCCGGCGCGCGAGATAGCCGGTCGCAGCGACGACCTTTCGCTCGGGCAACAGCCAGGTGATCCCGAAAAATATGAGCGCGATGGACGCCAGAAGGAGATCGCGCGCCTCCATCGCCGCCTTCCGCGCGAGCATTAGCAATCGCTGGAAGCTCATGGCGAGATGCGAACGACGAGCTTGCCGAACACGTCGCGATTACGCAATCGCTCGATACAAAAGCCAAAGTCCTCCATCGAAACTTCGGTATCGATGGTTGGCTTGAGACCGATCGCCATTTTCTGCAGTCCGTCGCCGACGTTTCGTATCGACGCGCCGAATGACCCGAAAATCCGGTATTGTTGCTGGAACAGTTGCATCAAATTCATTTGCGTCGAGGGCCCCGAGGTCGAGCCGCAGGTCACGAGCCGCCCACCCCGCCGCAACGAGAGAAGCGAGCCGTTCCACGTGTCGGCTCCCGTATGCTCGAAGACGACATCGACGCCGCGCTTGGCGGTCAGTTTGCGGACAACATGCTCGAACCGTTGTTCGCGATAATTGATGACATGATCGGCGCCAAGCGCGCGCGCCTTGTCCGCCTTCACATTATCGCCCACGGTCGTGATCACGTGGCAGCCCGTCGCCTTGGCGAGCGTAATGGCGGCGGTGCCGATGCCGGACCCGCCAGCGTGAACCAGAATCGTCTCTCCGCGCCGCAATTGCGCGTTGTCGAACAGCATGTGTTCAACGGTGGAGAATGTGATCGCCGCGCAGGCGGCGTCGGTGGTCGAGACGGCGTCGGGCACGGGGATCGCCAGTCGGGCCGGCATGTTGACCCGCTCCTGGGCGAAGCCGTCGATATGAAATCCCATGACGCCGCCGACGTTCTCGCAATGATTGTCGCGGCCGGCGCGGCAACCAGCGCACTGCCCGCATGTCAGCGCGCCGTACATCACGACGCGTTGTCCCACGGAGAGTTGCGATACGCCGGGTCCGATCGCGTCTATCACGCCAACGGCTTCGGCGCCGACAACCAGCGGCAGCTTTCGCTTGGCGAAGGCCATGCCGCGGAATCCCCAGACATCTATATGATTCAAGGCGACCGCTAGAACCCGGATCGACACCTCTCCTTCGATCGGCGGCGTGGGCTCGGGGATGTCCGTCAATTCGAGATGCTGTTCAGCGACGAGGCGAAGCGCCCGCATATTCACTCCATTGGTCATGTCTGGGGGCGCACTAGCTCCACGGCGGTGCTAGCCCGGCGGTCGTTTACCCGTCAATCCTCGATTCGGGAGGTGGCCGGGTTTGCTCTCAGGGGTCAGGGAGCCGCCTGGAAGACGAGCGAGACATTCTGTCCGCCAAAGCCGAACGAATTCGACATGACCGTGCGAACGCGGGCGGGCCTCGCGACGTTGGCGACAATGTCGAGCGGTATGGCGGGATCGGGCTCGGAATAGTTGATATTAGGCGGTAGCAGGCTGTTCTGGATCGTCATCAGCGAGAATACGGCCTCGATGGCTCCAGCCGCGGTCAGCGCGTGGCCAATCTGAGATTTGTTCGATGAGATCGGCAATCTGGCCATGCGCTCGCCAAACACGGCGGCGCAGGCAAAGGCCTCCATCTTGTCGTTTTCGGGCGTCCCGGTGCCATGGGCGTTGATGTAGTCGATGTCCCCGGCCGAAAGGCCAGCGTCATCCAGACCGGCGCGAATCGCGCCGATGATGGCCGATCCGTCGGGGTTGGAGCGAGTGCGATGAAAGGAATCCGCGCGTTCGCCACAACCGGCCACGACGCCCAGAATTGTCGCGCCGCGCGCACGGGCCGAGGCCAGGCTTTCGAGCACCAGCGCGCCACCGCCCTCGGCCATGACAAAGCCGTCGCGATTGCGGGAAAATGGCCGCGAGGCCTCCTCGGCGACGTCATTGTGAGTGGATAGCGCCGACAGCAGGGAAAAGCGGATCAGCGATTCGACATTGATGGAGCCATCCGTCCCGACGGTGAGCGCCATGTCGGTATCGCCGCGCCGGATCGCCTCGACGCCCATCTGGATCGCGGTCGCTCCCGACGCGCACGCGGTGGATATGGATACAGGCGAGCCTTGCGTTCCAAACCGCTCAGCGACGCGGTCCGCGACGCCGCCCAGCAGAAACAGGTCCTGATATTCAAGGTGACGGCCGAAACTGGCGTCAATCAGCGCGCCATAGGTGACGGGCGAATTCGTGGGCTGACTGGCCGAGAGCTTCTGGCGAACCGACCATTCCACCTCGACCGGCGGAACCGCGATGAACAACGGACCCGGAAATTCGCCCTTTTGCTCCAGTGTCGCCTGGTCGATGGCTTCGCCGGCCGCCATTTCGGCCAAGGCGAGCGATAGTTCAGGCGCGACAAACCCTGGCGGCAGAACGAAGTCGATGGCGCCGCCGATCCGCGTCCGGAGACCTTCGGTCGAAAAGCGCTTGATCTGACGGATGCCGGATTGGCCGCTGGTCAGCTTTTCCCAGTTCTCCGCCTTGCCTGCCCCGAGCGAGGTCACAACGCCCATGCCTGTGACCACGACGATCGGACGACCGCGCGAATCCATATAGGTCATGGCAGGCCTCCCTGATCGCGCTGGACCAGAACAAGTCCCTCGCCGCGCCAATGGCCAAAATTCGTGACGATGATCTGCGATGGCGGCGAGGGCGCCTCGCGTTCGATGGAATTTTGCTCGAATGGCTGGAAATAGCCGCCTTCGCGCAAGGCCAGCGCCGCCAGGCCAAGATTGGCGGGCGCGGTGGCCTCGTTGGAATGGCCGATCGCCGTGCCCGTCGCACGGACGAAAATGTCGCGATGACGAGCCATTTCATCGAACAACGCTCGTTCAACCGACGTGATCGGCTCGACGCCGCTCGCGCCAGACAGAACGCCGAGTGCACCCGACTCAAGCGAGCCCTCCACTTCCGACCAAAGCTTGCGAGCGACTTCAGCCGCCGCGCCGGGTGAACGATTGCATCGCTCGGAGAGCGTCCGGTCGATCACGGCGGCAATTCGGGCTCCGCGAGCCGTGGCGTGAGCCCGCGATTCCAGCACCAGAAACGCGCCAACCGATCCCGGGATCAATCCCCCGCCACGCCCGGCGCGCGACCACACGCCCGCCGGCTCGCCCGCCAGCAGCGAGCCGCCAAAGCCGAAAAGCAGCGCCATGTCGAGGCGCGGCGCGACATAGGCGCCGCCGACAAGGCCGATGTCGATGTCGCCGGCGCGGATGCGGGCGGCGATGGTGCCGATCGCGTCCAGCCCCGAAGGCTCCTCGCCCATGAAGGTCCGGGACGATCCGGTCACGCCATGAACGATCGAGATATTGCCCGCGAGCAGATTCGGTAGTTGCGCGAGAAACAAAGTCGGCCGCAGGTTCTTGGACATCTGGTCGTTCAGGAAGGCGTCGCGGTCGGCGGCCGAGCGGATGCCGCTCATGATCGCTTCATCAACGGCGATGTCGCGCTCGCCGGGTCCGGCGGCGACAATCATGTGCATTTTCGGCAGGATCGCGGTGTCGCCGAGCACGCCAGCGTCCCGCAGGGCGAGGCCCGCGGCGTAGACGCCGAGGCGCTGGCCTGGGTCCATCTGGCGCTGGTCGCTCTTTTTGGGGATGAGCTTGTCGTAGTCGACCAGCGGCAGCGGATGGCTCGGGTACGGCGCGATCGTCTGGCAATCGTAAACCGGGTTCACGCCGCCGCGCAGGCGCGCGTAGTGCGCTTCCGCGCCCTCGGCCAGCGAGGAGACCAATCCTATGCCAGTGATTACA
Organism: uncultured Hyphomicrobiales bacterium; assembly: GCA_903885755.1. Lineage (GTDB taxonomy): Bacteria > Pseudomonadota > Alphaproteobacteria > Rhizobiales > Beijerinckiaceae > Terripilifer. The sequence goes on from CAISJZ010000071.1 coordinate 22,872, forward strand.
ACGTCATGCACGATAAGCGCTCACGAGTTCGCCGGCATTCCAAGCCTTTTGGCCTGCTGGCGCATCATCGCGGAAAAATCCGCGCTAGGGAAAGGCATAATGCGGAACATGAGATCACCGTCGCAGATGCGCTTGCCCGCCGACTTGATGTAGGCCTTCGTCGCCACGAAACCAGATCCGTCCTGTTCCAGGGTCGCGCCTACCTCCAGTAGGGCGCCCGGCTCCACGAAAGTTCGCATCTTGGCCTGTTTGATGATGGCCAGAAATGGCATTTTCTCGAACCTGTTCAATGCCAGCGCAAGGTAGCCGGACGCCTGGGCCATGGTTTCGGTCAGCAGGACCCCGGGCACAAGCGGATGCCCCGGGAAATGTCCTTCAAAAACAGGACTTTCAAGGGGAACCCTGGATTCACAGCGGATCGAGCGCGCAACCGCGTCAAGCTCGACCACGCGGTCGATCATTTCAAAATACTCAAGACGCATTGAGCGCTCGCATCCCCGTACCGACCGCGCGATGGTCGGGAGATTCAGCCGGTCGCCTGTTTGGCCGCGACAAGCTCATCAATGGCCTTGGCGAGATTTCCGACCACGAAATAGTCTTCCTTCTTCGCCTTGCCCTCGCTGATTTCCTGCGTCCAGCGCTCGACGGGAAGCGTAATGCCGAACTTCTGATTGATTTCGAAGTTCACATCCAGAAAGTCCAGGCTATCGACGCCAAGGTCGTCAATAATGTTGCTTTCCGGCTTGATCGTGTCGCGGTCGAGGCTACAGGCCTCAGCCATGATATCCGCGATCACATCAAAGGTTGACATCGTTTGCTCCAAACTATTCTCAAGGCCAATTGACTGGCCCGCTACTTGGCGTTTCGCCACAAAACCTGAACTTCGCCATTATAGGTTTCCAGGATGGTCGCGGCAAGCGTGGCAATCCAAGCGAATTTGCCATTCGACCGGGATACGGGTCGTGTCAGCTCCAGCCAATTCAGGCGCGTTGGCCGCCGATCAGTTCAAGAATGCGCGCGGCGGCTCGATTTGAAACTCCCGGACCGCCCAGCTTCGCCCGCAGTTCCGCCGCGTCAGTTTCGGCCTGCTCCCGGGCTTTCGGGTTGGTGAGGAGTTCCGCCGTCGCGTCCGCGAGCCGCTCGCCCGTCACCTCCTTCTGCAGGAATTCCCGGGACATCAATCGGCCAGCGATGAGGTTTGCAAGCCCCATCCAGCGAGCCTTAACCACCCATTTGAAGGCGTGGTAATTGAGCTCCGATATTCGATAGACGATTGACATCGGCCTGCCGACGAGCGCGGTTTGAAGCGTGGCGGTGCCCGACGTGACGATCAGGGCGTCACAGACCGCGATGACGTCATAGGCTCGCTCGGGGATGATCGTGACAGGCAGGCCTGTCGGGCGAATCAGACTTTCGATCAGATCGAGTGGAACGGACGCTGCCCGCGCCAGAATGAACCTTGGCTTCCGACCCGCGCGTTCGCCGGAATCGAGGAGACGGAGTCCCGCCCCCAGCATCGCAGGCAGCAGACGCTCGACCTCGCCCTTGCGACTGCCGGGCAGGAATCCAACCACGGCATCGGTTGACTCAAGGCCAAATTCCGTCCGGAGCCCCGCGACGTCAAAAGAGATCGGAACCTCGTCCATGATGGGGTTGCCAATGAAGTCGCAATCGACGCCGGCCTTTCTGAAATAGGCTTCCTCGAAGGGCAAAATCGAGAGAACCTTGTCGACGTTCCTGCGCAGTTTCTTGATCCGGCCTTCGCGCCACGCCCAAGTCTGTGGCGCGATGTAATAAATGACACGATGTCCGCTGTCCCTGGCGACGCGGGCGAGACGCAAATTGAGCCCGGGGTTGTCAATCAGCACAATGGCGTCGAAGGACGAGCTCTTGATATACAACGAAAGCTTCTTGAGCACGGCGAGCGCCCGGCGCAATTCAGGCCAACTTGGTATGCCCATGATGTCCAGCTTATCCAGACCCGTCAGCAGGCGAACGCCGGCGGCCTCCATTTTCGGTCCGCCTATGCCTTCCAGTTCGATGTCGGGTGATATCTTTTTGAGGGCCGTCGCCAGCGCGGAGCCGTGCAATTCGCCAGACGCCTCGCCGGAGAGGATCAGGATGCGGGACATACGTGGTCCATGGGAGATATTGTCCTGTGCGATCGGTCGCGCTTATGCGCGAATCCGCTGGGCTCGACAAGCAGGCCGGGCGCTCGCCGCACGGGCTGGGTCGCGGCCGATGGCGCCAGCATGAGAATCGCCCTGGGGATCGTGACACTTTCCGAGCAGGGCGGATTGCAACGGGATTTTTTGGCGCTCGCGGCGGCATTGCGCGCTCGCGGGCACGAGGTCGAAATTTTCGCCGCGAGATGCGTCGAGCCCCGGCCAGCTTCGCAAACCGCGCGAATTCTGGCCACGGGGGGCCGAACGAATCATGGACGGGATCTGGCGTTCGGACGGGCGTTTTGCGACGCCGTTCGCGGCGGGTTCGAACTCGTCGTCGGGTTTAACAAGCTGCCGGGGCTCGACGTTTATTATTGCGCCGATCCCTGCGTGGCGGCCAAGCCGGTGTCCGCGTGGAAGCGCCTGTTGCCGCGGCATCGTGCGCGGCTCGCGCTGGAGCGCGCCTGTTTCGACGAATTGTCGATGACGTCGACGCTCATGTTGTCCGCCGAGGTCATGGAAACATGTCGCCGGACCTGGGGAACGTCCGCCGATCGCCTATTTCTCCTGCCTCCGCGCATCGCGCGCGATCGCGCGCGGCCGGATCTTCGAGAACCGGCAATTCGCGGCGAAATGCGAACGCGCCATGGATACCGGGAAGCGGAAGTCGTGTGGCTCTGGGTCGCGACCCAGCCCGCCACAAAGGGTCTGGACAGGGTCGTCGAAGCCCTACCGCATTTCCCTCGCGCGCGGCTTCTCGTCGTGGGCCTTCCCGCAGACGATCCCCGGGCCCAGCCCTATCATCAACTCGCGGAACGTCTGAAAGTCGCCGATCGCATGCAATGGCTGGGTTTTCGGGACGATATGCCCGAACTGATGGCGGTTGCCGATCTTCACGTCCATCCGGCGCGGCTCGATGTAACGGGACAGGTCATTGTCGAGGCCCTCGCCAATGGCCTGCCGGTCGTTGCAAGCGGGGTTTGCGGCTTCGCCGAACACGTCGCGGCCGCGGGAGCCGGGGCGGTCGTCGCGGAGCCGTTCAGCGAAGCGGCCTTTCTGGGCGCATTGTCGATCGCGGACGATCCCGGCTTGCGATTCCGTTGGAGCGCCGCCGCGCTCGACTATTCCGCACGGAACGATTTCGCGCGCGGCATGGAGGCCGCGGCGGAGTTGATAGAGCAAATAGCCGCGTCGAAAGCGAGTCGCTGAATCAATCAATTTCCATTTTTCGCTCACGGCTGGCAGACTATACCCCGCGCGCGCCGCGAGGGGTTCATGATGCTCGCGGCCGCGGCGTATGAATGGCGCTTGTTGCGGGGACCAACGTGGTGACCATGCCTTCGGAACAATCGAACGGAGCTCCGGCGCCTGATGGGAATGTGTCGCGGCTCGCGCACGACGAATTTTTAAGGCTCATTCCAAAAGCGGAACTGCATTGCCATCTGCTCGGCACGGTTCGACACCAGACCTTTCTTGATATGGCGCGGGCGAGAAACGCGCCGCTCGAAAAGTCGGAAATCGACGCCTTCTATACCCGCGGCGAAAAGCCTGTCGGCGCCATCCGGGTTCTGCGCGCGCTTGACGCGCATCTGCTCGTGGAGCCCGACGATCTCCATCGGATCACCCACGAATATCTGGAGGACGCCAGACATCATGGCGTCCTCTACAGCGAGTTCTTCTGGAACCCGACCGGCACGGCGCGTGTATCCGGCATACCCTATCCACTGGCGCAAGGCGCGATTGTTCGCGCGATGCACGACGCGGAGAAGGATTTCGGCATCGTGTCGCGACTGATTCCCAGCATCGACCGCGAGGCCGATCCCGCCGAGGCCGTCGAAATGGTGGACTGGATCGTCAACAACCGCGTCCCGGAGGTCGTTGGCATCGGCATCGATTATACCGAGACCGACAGGCCTCCCGAACTCTTCTGGAAGGCCTATCGCGCGGCGCGAAAAGCCGGATTGAAGACAACGGCGCACGCGGGCGAATTCGGCATGAAGTGGACGAATGTCGAGACCGCCGTCGATCTGCTCGGCGTCGACCGGGTCGATCATGGATATACCGTGGTCGATAATCCCGACTTCGCGCGCCGCTGCGCGGACAGGGGGATCGTTTTTACCGTCGTGCCGACGAATTCGTATTACCTGCGTGTATCGCCGCCGGATCGATGGGCGGCGGACCATCCGATCCGGCGCATGAAGCAACTGGGTCTGCGCATTCACCCCAACACGGACGATCCCACGCTGCACCACGTCACGCCCACCGGCGCCTGGCGCATGATGATGGAGCATTTCGGCTGCGATCTTGATGATCTCAGAGGCTTCATGATCAACGGGCTCGATGGCGCGTGGATCCCGGACGATCTGCGCGCGCGATGGCGCGACGAGTGGACCCAATCGTTCGACGCGTTGCGCGCGCGACTGGCGGGTACCGAGCCCACGAAATAGATTGAGGCATGGATGGGGGAGCGCGATATGACAGGCGAAACGGAAGCGACAACCACGGCGCCGGCGAGCCAGCCCGGCGGGCTCGACGCCTTCTTCAAGATGAGCGAACGGCGCACGACGCCGCGCGTCGAGATTATCGCTGGCGTCACGACGTTTCTCGCCGCCGCCTATCTGCTGGTCGTCATTCCCAGCATCCTGTCGTCGGCGGGCATTGACCGCGCCGCCGCGACGACCACGACGATCCTTCTGATCTTCGGGTGTTCGCTGCTCATGGCGTTCTACGCCAACCTGCCGTTCATCGTCGGGCCGGGCATTGGCGGATCGGCGATCGTCGCGGTCAACATGGCGCTCACCGAACACGTGCCGTGGCAGACGGGGCTCGGCGTGGCGTTCCTGTCGGGCATCGCTTTCCTGCTTCTAACGCTGTGCGGCTTGCGCAACGTCGTCGTTCGCATGGTGCCCGCGCAGATCAAACTGGCGCTCAGCGCTTCCATCGGGCTTTTCATCGCGGTGCTCGGCTTCCGCAACGCCGGCCTTGTCGTCGCGAACGTCAAGACAAACGCTCTGGCGCTCGGCAATTTCACGACGCCCGGCGCGCTCACGGCGCTCGCCGGTCTCGCCATCGCGGTGGTTCTGCACGCCCGCAAAATACCCGGCAGCATCCTCTTCGCGATTCTTGGCGCGACCGCCATCGGCGTGCCGCTTGGCGTGACGAAACTGCCGGCGACCTTCGTGAGCCTGCCGCACGACATCGCGCCGGTGACGCTGAAACTCGATATTCTTGGCGCGCTGAATCCGGTGCTGTTTCCCTATCTTTTCGCCTTCTTCGCGGCTGAATTCTTCTCAACCATGGGCACGACGCTGGCGGTCGGCGGCAAGGCCGGGCTGCTCGACAAGGACGGCAACATGCCGGACATCAACAAACCCTTTGTCGTCGATTCCATCGCCGCGTCGATTGGTCCGCTCGTCGGCATTCCCGCGCTGACGGCGCTTATTGAATCAGCCGCCGGCGCGGAAGCGGGCGGACGCACGGGCCTGACCGCGCTGACCGCGGCCTTGTGTTTTCTGGTGGCGCTGTTCCTCGTGCCGGTGGCGCTGATGATTCCCATTCAGGCCACGGCCCCGGCGCTCATCCTCATCGGCCTGTCGATGTTCGCTGGCATCCGGCATGTCGATCTCGACGACTTCACCGATGGTCTGCCGGCGATCCTGACGGTGATGCTGACGCTGATGTCCAACAGCTTTGGCACGGGCATCGCGGGGGGCCTGCTGTGCTATGTGCTGGTAAAGGTGCTGGCCGGCAAGGCGCGCGATGTGTCGATTGGCATGTATGTGATGGCCTTGCCGCTCGCCTATTATTTCTGGACCGTCGTGAATCCGAAATGACCACGCGCAATCCCGAGGCTCCGCCCGTCCAGTGTCCGCCGCCCGCCCATCCCGCGCGGCGGCGCGATCCGCTGCCCTGGCACCGACCAAAATCGACCGCCGAGGACCCGGAGGCGCTGGCGCGCGTCCGGGCGATCATGGCGTCGCCGAGCTATCGCGTCGCCAGCGAGGACGCGGACTTTCTCCGCGGCGTCGATGCGCGCGGTCTGCGTCTGCAGATGGATTATCTCAAGGCCGAACTGCTGTTGCGCCAGCACGAGGTCGCGCGCACCATTGTCGTGTTCGGCAGCACACGCATTTGCGAGCCCGCCGAGGCCCGACGCAAGGTCGAGGAGCTGGAGGCGGCGCTCGCCGCCGACACGGGTAACGCCGAAGTCGCGCGCAGGCTGAACGTGGCGCGGCGCATCCTCGCCAAAAGCCGCCTTTACGATGTGGCGCGCGAACTTGGGCGCATCGTCGGCGAGGCGAACAAGGCCGCCACGGGGCCGAAAACCCTGGTGATGACCGGCGGCGGACCGGGGATCATGGAAGCGGCGAACCGCGGCGCCTTCGATGGCGGGGCGCAGACCATCGGCCTCAACATCAGCCTGCCGCACGAGCAGTTTCCGAACCCCTACGTGACGACCGACCTGTGTTTCCAGTTCCACTATTTCGCGCTGCGCAAGCTGCATTTCCTGCAACGGGCGCGGGCGCTGGTGGCCTTCCCCGGCGGCTACGGCACGTTCGACGAGATGTTTGAAATCCTCACGCTCATCCAGACGCGCAAGATCAAGCCGATCCCCATCGTGCTGGTCGGCGAGGACTACTGGAAGCGCGCCGTCGATTTCGATTTTCTCGTCGAGGAAGGCGTCATCGACATCGAGGACCGGGAGCTGTTCTGGTTCGCCGAATCGGCGCAAGACATCTGGCGCGGCATCCAGGACTGGGAGCGGCTCGATCGCGAACGGCAAGGCCAGCCCGCCTGAGCGCTTAAGCCGACCGGGGAGAAACGCGTGAAACTGTCCTTCCACGGCGCCGACCGGAGCGTGACGGGCGCCGTGATTGAAACTGGCAATCTCTTCGCCAACGCGCCCGCCGCGCTCGCGGAAGAGCTTTTCGAAACCCTGCTGGGAGCGCCGGGCGTTCGCGTCGAGCGCATTGTCTCGACGGGTCAGGCGACGCCCGCGGGCCAGTGGCTGCAACAGGAGCGGGTTGAATGGGTCGCGCTGCTGTCGGGCTCCGCCGGCCTGCTGTTCGACGGCGAGGCCGCGGCTCGCGTGCTAAAACCCGGCGACTGGGTGACGATCCCCGCCCGCGCGCGCCATCGCATCGAATGGTCCGACGCAACCGCGCCGACCGTATGGCTGGCGATGCATGTGGGCGGGTAGGGGAAGTCGACGCACCGCGCCACGTCAAAACAGTTGCGGGAAATTACAATGATGTAAGAATGCAAGCTAGGTCTCGTTGACAAAGTAGCACATCCATAGCCGGATGCAGGCGATTTGAACGAAGCCTCCGAACGTTTCGGCGAGCTTGTCGTATCTCGTCGCGACGCGCCGG
>CAISJZ010000072.1 GCA_903885755.1 uncultured Hyphomicrobiales bacterium
CGAGGTGCCGGGGCCGACGTCGCCCATGTGAACTTCCGGGCGCTTGCGCGCGTCATCGAGGGTCTTCAGGCCCAGCGCCCCCCAGGTGTAACAGGCGGTCACGTCCTGGCTGATGCTGCCAAGCCAGGCGTATTTGCGGAAATCCGCTTTCACCCGCTCGGGAAAAACCCTGGAATCGCCGATCAGCCCAAAATTGAACGTGGCCAGCCAGGTTCCGTCCTTCGGCGCGATGTTTTCGAGATATTGCACCCCGGTCAGACTTGCGGCGCCGGGCATGTTGACGACGACCACGTCCGGGCGCCCCGGTATGTGACGACCTATGTGCCGCGACAGCAGCCGGGCATTGATGTCGAATCCGCCGCCGGGCGAAAACCCGACAATGATAGAAATCGTCTTACCGCGATAGAATTCCTGCGCGCTCGCGGTCAGGCTCAAGGGCCAGAGCATTCCAGCGAGGGCCAACATTACGCGTCCGAACCGCCTCATATGGCCCCGCCTCGGCTTACCCGGACTTGATCTGGGCGTTCGCGCCACCGCCGGTGTTTGCGCCAACCCTACACAAGGCGGATGGTTTCGGCCAGAGGCCAGCTTCCCCACACGATATTCGCCGACCCGAGCTCTCGCTCGCCGGAAATAGCTATGATAGGACCCGCGCGATGGCCCGCGCGTTCGAAAGCTTGAAGCGATGACACCGGACTCCCCGACCCGATCCCTTTCGGATTCGCCACGCATATTCGACAACAACCTGCTCGATCGTCTGTCGCGGATCGACCATCGCGTGCCGCCAATCTTCTACGGGCCGATCATTCTCGCGCTGGCGATCCTGTCCATCCAGCGGACGGGGTTTCCCTCGACGCTCACCGGTATGTTCATCGGTTATGTCGCTTGGACGCTGACCGAATATTTCGGTCATCGCTATGTCTTTCACTGGGAGATGACTTCGCGGCTCGGCGCGCGCGCCCATTTCCTGATCCACGGCGTCCACCATGATTACCCCAGCGACCCGCTCCGACTGGTCATGCCCCTGCTGATGAGCCTGCCCATCATGACAATCGCCGCGGTCATCATCCTGACAATCGGCGGCGCGCTCGCCCTTCCCACCCTTGCCGGCTTCATCGCCGGATATGTCGCCTACGACATGGTTCACTTTCATGTGCATCACGGCACATCCAGAACCGCCCTTGGCGCGTATCTGAAGCGGACGCACATGCTTCACCATTTCCGCGAGCCGGACAAATGGTACGGCGTGAGCGCGCCCTGGTGGGATTCCGTGTTCGGCACGGCCGGTCGGGGTTAACCCCGTTGCGATACCCGGGTTTCGCGGCATTGCGGCGAAGCCCGACCTTGTGTAGCCTCGACTTGCCTTTGTGCGGGTCTCAAATAGCGTTGGTTGCCATTGTCCGACTCCAGTAAAACGCCCCTCCTCGACAAGATCTCCACCCCCGCCGCCTTGCGCGCCCTGCCGGAAACCGACCTGCGACAGGTCGCGGACGAGTTGCGCATCGAGACCATTGACGCGGTTTCCGTGACCGGCGGGCACCTTGGCGCAGGGCTCGGCGTAGTCGAGCTTACGGTTGCGCTACACTACCTTTTCGATACGCCGAAGGACCGACTGATCTGGGATGTGGGCCATCAGGCCTATCCTCACAAGATTTTGACCGGCCGCCGCGCCCGCATCCGCACCCTGCGGCAAGCGGGAGGATTGTCCGGATTCACCAAGCGCTCGGAAAGCGAATACGACCCCTTCGGCGCCGCCCATTCCTCAACCTCCATCTCGGCCGGCCTTGGCATGGCGGTCGCCCGCGACCTCGCGGGCGGTCACAATAATGTCATCGCGGTGATTGGCGACGGCGCGCTGTCGGCCGGCATGGCCTATGAGGCCCTGAACAACGCTGGCGCCATGCATTCCCGCCTGATCGTCATTCTCAACGACAATGACATGTCGATCGCGCCGCCAACCGGCGCCATGTCGGCCTACCTCGCGCGCCTCGCCTCGAGCCACACCTACAAATCGATCCGGGACACCGCCAAGCAGCTGGCGATTCGCCTGCCCAAGTTTTGTACGACAAGGCCAGGAAAACCGAGGAATATTCGCGCGCCTTCCTGACCGGCGGCACCCTGTTCGAGGAACTCGGTTTCTACTACGTCGGCCCGATCGACGGGCATAATCTGAACCATCTGCTGCCCATTCTGAAGAACGTGCGCGATGTGCAGACGGGCCCGGTACTGGTCCATGTCGTCACGCAGAAGGGCAAGGGTTATGCCCCCGCCGAGGCCTCCGCCGACAAATATCACGGCGTCAACGCCTTCGACGTGATCACGGGAACCCAGGCCAAGCCCAAGGCGAACGCGCCCGCCTATACCCGCGTGTTCGCGGAAAGCCTCATTCAGGAAGCGCGCGACGACGACAAGATCGTCGCCATCACCGCCGCCATGCCGTCAGGCACCGGCCTCGACCTCTTCGGCAAGGCATTCCCGGCACGAACCTTTGATGTTGGCATCGCCGAACAGCACGCCGTCACCTTTGCCGCCGGTCTGGCCACGGAGGGCTACAAACCCTTCTGCGTAATCTACTCGACCTTCCTGCAGCGTGGTTATGACCAGGTCGTGCATGACGTAGCGCTCCAGAACCTGCCGGTGCGTTTCGCCATGGATCGCGCCGGCCTAGTTGGCGCCGATGGCGCGACCCACGCTGGCGCCTTCGATCTGGCCTATCTGACCTGCCTGCCGAACATGGTGGTCATGGCCGCCGCCGACGAAGCGGAGCTTGTCCACATGGTCGCGACCGCGGCCGCCCATAATGACGGGCCAAGCGTCATCCGTTATCCCCGCGGCGAAGGCGTAGGCCTTGAAATGCCGGCGCGCGGCGTTCCCCTGCCGATCGGCAAGGGCCGCGTGGTCCGCGAGGGCAATCGCATCGCTCTGCTGTCGCTGGGAACCCGGCTCGCCGAGGCGCTGAAGGCCGCCGAGGACCTTGCCGCGATGGGCCTGTCGACCACGGTGGCGGACGCGCGTTTCGCCAAGCCAATCGATCGCGATCTGGTATTGCGGCTTGCCAATTCCCACGAAGCGCTGATCACCATCGAGGAAGGCTCGGGCGGCGGCTTCGGCGCGGCGGTTCTGACCATGCTCGCCGACGCCGGAGCGCTGGATCGCGGCCTCAAGGCGCGCGCCATGACCCTGCCCGACATTTTCATGGACCACGACAAGCCGGAGCGCATGTACGAGCGGGCCGGTCTCGACTCCAAGGGTATCGTCGCGAAGGTTCTGGACGCCCTCGGCAAGCCGGCCGCTGGCGCTTTGGGCCGCATCGCGTGAGCGCGACCGACGACCTGCTCGTGCTTGTCGATGAGCAGGATCGCGAAATCGGCCAGGCGCCCAAGCTGCAAGCGCACGTAGAGGGCAAGCTTCACCGCGCGATCTCGGTGATAGTCGTCAATCGCGCGGGAGATCTGCTGCTGCAGCGACGGAACGTCGGCAAATACCATTCGGGCGGATTGTGGACCAACTCCTGCTGCAGCCATCCAAGGCCCGGCGAGTCGACGCCTGACGCGGCGACCCGACGACTTCGCGAGGAAATGGGGTTTGCAACGCCGCTTGCGCCGCTGTTCGCGACGA
>CAISJZ010000073.1 GCA_903885755.1 uncultured Hyphomicrobiales bacterium
AAAGGGTGTGCTTTTGCCCGGCATGATACCGCCGTTATCGGGTCAAACCTATAGTTGCCAATGACAACTATGCTCCCGAGGCCCTCGCCGCGTAATGCGGTGCTGGTTTGGGAAATCAAGTCCCTAGGGGTTGCACTCTAGGGCGGGGTTCGGAGGCACCTGGCAACAGAAGCCTCCACTTTCCCTCCACCACTATTTCTTGCCACCGCCGCCCAAGGGCGCTCCGTTGACGGTCATTTTCCCGTCGGGCGTCGAGGCGATCTCCCAGACCGATGTTCCGTCCGGGCCGGGCTTGGCCATGCCACGAGCGATGGCGAGGCCCGCGACCGCGGTCGCGGCGTTAGGGTCCGTCTTCGCGCCTTCGGTGAGAATTTTTTGCACGGCGTCAAGTCCCTTGGCGCGGATGGTGATCGCGCCGGTTGGCATGACGCCGGGCGTGACTTTCAACTGTCCATCCAGCGTGACCGAATAGGCTGATGTCGCGACGCGAACGCCGGACAGTTTCACGTCGACCGCGCCTTGCGGCAGCAGCTTGCCAGCGACGCTGGCCATGACGTCCTGCTTGACCGCGGGCGTCTCCTCGAGATTGGCGGCGGCGATGACGGCCTCCGCGGCGCGGGCGGGGTCAAAACCGGTCACGGCGAACTCAAGCGCCGCCTCGCGCGGCGTCAGATCCTTCGCCCACGGAGGAACCAGACCGGCGGGAATTTCAATTCCCTTCGCCGCGAATTTTTCGCTGAAGGCGCCTTCGCTTGTCACGCCGTTCAGGCCCATCCCCGCCGTAAAGTTCGCGACGGCGAATTTGCCAACTGGCGAGTTCACCGCGACGGCGGTTGCCTCGACGGCGCCCTCGATGCGGTCGAACAGCGGCAGGGCGGCGCGGATGAGCGCCTTCAGATCGACCTGCGCGTCGCGAAGCGCTTCCTTCGAGGGATGCGCGACGATGAAGGCCCAGAGATCGAGAAGCGCCCGGTTGCGCATGCCGTTCAGCGCGGCGTCGACCGTCACCGGGCCGATCGCGAGATCGATGTCGATCGGAGCGGGCTTGGCGCCCCCGGCGGGCGCGGGCCGGTCGAGCGTCAAGTGCTGCGCCGTGCTGGCGATGGTCTGATGAACCTTCGCGGTTTCGACGCCGGGCGCGATCGCCGCGCCGGTCACGTCCGAATGATAACCCGTGGAGAGCCGGGTCATATTCATCTTCGCGACGTCTGGACTGGCGCTGTGGCTGTCGCCGGAAATCCGGGCGATGCTCGAACTATCGGAGATCACGCCGGGGATTGACGGATCAAACACGCCCGCGCCGTTCACCCCCTCCATTTTGAAGGTACTGACGCCATCCGGCATGTTCAGGGAAAATGAAAGATCCTGGCCATATTTGAGCGCCCATTTGCCATCCGGTCGTGGCGTCAGCTCAATCGACCATGGCGTGGGCGGCATGGAGATTTTATTCGCGCCGAATTTCGCCAACAGGGCGAAGACCCGGTCGGCGTTCACCGTGAAGACGTAGGAGTCGCCTTTCGGCTCAACGGTATAGATTGGCGGCTGATCGGCCGGATTGCGCCCGATATATTTTTCCAGAACCTGGGTGAGACGGCCGGCCTCCTCGGACGTGGCGGCGGCCATGGCGCCGGGGGCGGCCGACAGGATCAGCGCGGCGGTCAAAGCGGGACGAATGAGTTTTTTCATGATGGGGTTCCCGATCGGCTTTCCCGGATGTCAAATGGATTCAGACGCATTCGAATAAAAAAACCGTGTCCTGCTTTCCCCCGGAAGAAGCTATGATTGCAAGCAACGCGAGGCTCGGCTAGTGGAGTCGGTGGCCGGCGCGATTTTTTCCGGCGAACAGCACGCGGTCCCGGCATGTCAGACGATATCATCCGCTACGATCTTCTGGTGCAGGACGCGCTGCGAAGCGTCGTGCGCAAGGTGCTCGCCGACGCCGCGCACAACGGCCTGCCGGGCGAACATCATTTTTATATCACATTTCGCACCGACGCGCGCGGCGTGCGTCTGTCGAACCGGATGAAAGAGCGCTATCCCGAGGAAATGACGATTATTCTGCAGCATCAGTTCTGGGATCTGTCGGTGACCGATCAGGCCTTCGAAGTCGGTCTGTCGTTTTCGGGGGTCTCGGAAAAGCTGTTGATTCCCTTCGACGCCGTCGTGGGGTTTTCCGATCCCTCCGTCGAATTCGGCCTCAAATTCGCCTTGCAGGAAC
>CAISJZ010000074.1 GCA_903885755.1 uncultured Hyphomicrobiales bacterium
GAAAAAATCGCCCATAGCCTCAACACAAGGCCGCGCGCCTGCCTCGGCTTTCAAACCCCCGAGGAAGTCTTCTATAATGAAATCCAGAGGCCGGGTGTTGCGCTTCAAATTTGAGACCGCCGAGACAAACGATATCGCCCTCCTGGCTTGAATTCAGAGGCATTTGTTGGCCTCGAAATTTTGAAAGAAAAATTATTAAGATTCGATATTGGCGCTATTTTGTATGTTTTGTCTTTTCCGATGTTTTTTATCTCTGGAATTATTGGGATTTCGAGAATTTAGGCCGGTGGCTTTTCACGCAGCGCCCTCCAGCTCCTGCAATTTGACCTGATAAGCGGCCGTCATAGCTACCCGTGGGCTTCCTCCCCACCGCCCACTTGCGCCCCACTCATTTTCGACATAAACATATCTTTATATCTAATTCGAACAGTATTCCGAGTGCGCCATGAAAAACCCCGGCAAGGCTCCCTTCCCCGTCATTCTGGCCGGCCTCGAGGCCGCCGCCGAGATCACACGGCTGCGGCTTCTGGCGCTGCTGGCCGAGGCGGAACTGACCGTCAGCGAGCTCGTGACCATTCTGGGCCAGTCGCAGCCGCGCATCTCGCGCCACCTAAAACTGCTTGTGGAAGCGGGCCTGATCGAGCGGCACCGCGAGGGCGCGTGGGCGTTTTTCCGCATGGCCGACCGCGGCGCGCGGGCCGAACTGGCGCGGGACATTCTGGCGCGCATCGAGACGAGCGATCCGCTTTTGACCAGCGACCGCACCCGGCTCGACGAGGCGCGCCGCGCCCGCGCCGACACGGCGGCCCGCTATTTCGCCGACCACGCGCCGGAGTGGGACCGCATCCGTTCGCTGCATGTCGCCGAGGACAAGGTCGAGGCGGCGATTCTGGATATCGTGGGACAGGGCCCCATTGGCGCCGTGCTCGATCTTGGCACCGGCACCGGCCGGATGCTGGAACTCGTCGCGCCCTTGGCCGAGCGCGCCGTGGGCGTCGACCAGAGCCCGGCCATGCTCAACGTCGCGCGGGCGCGGCTGGAGCGCGCCGGCCTGCGCAACACCCAGTTGCGGCAGGGCGACATCTACGCGCTGCCGGTCGAGCGCAACCGCTACGATCTCGTGATCATCCATCGCGTGCTGCATTATCTCGACGATCCCGGCCGCGCGATCCGCGAGGCGGCGCGGGTGACGCGCCCCGGCGGGCGGCTGATCGTCGTCGATTTCGCGCCCCATACGCACGAATTCATGCGCGAAAAATACGCCCATCGCCGGCTTGGTTTTGACGCCGCGGAAATCGCCGACTTCATGCGCGAGGCCGATCTCGATCTCGTCGAGCACCGCGACCTGCGCCCCGGCAAGGGCGAAGCGGACCGGCTCACCGTGTCGATCTGGGTCGGGCGCGACCGGCGCGTTCAGGGCGACGCGCTGCCGATCACCCACGCGGAGATGGCGTGATGGCCGACGATCTCAAGCGCGCCAGCCGTTCGGGCCTTGGCGGCGTCAAGGTGTCCTTCGAGTTCTTTCCGCCGAAGACGGCGGAGATGGACGCGCAATTGTGGGAGGCGATTACCCGCCTCGCGCCGTTGCGGCCCAAATTCATTTCGATCACCTATGGCGCGGGTGGCTCGACGCGCGAGCGCACCCACGCCACGGTCGCGCGCATCGTGAAGGAGACGATGATCCGCCCCGCCGCGCATCTGACCTGCGTGGCGGCGAGCCGCGCGGAGGTGGACGCGGTGATCCGCGGCTACTGGAACGCCGGCGTTCGCCACATCGTGGCGCTGCGCGGCGATCCCGCCGGCGGGCTTGGCTCGACCTTCGAGCCGCATCCCGAGGGCTACGCGACCTCGACCGATCTTGTCGCGGGCATCCGCCGCGTCGCCGACTTCGACATCACTGTCTCCGCCTATCCGGAAAAGCATCCGGAAAGCGCCACGATCGACGCGGATATCGACGTGCTGAAGGCGAAGATCGACGCGGGCGCCAATCGCGCCATCACGCAGTTCTTCTTCGACAACGCGCATTATTTCCGCTTCATCGATCGGGCGCGGGCGCGCGGCGTCACGATCCCGATCATTCCCGGCATCGTGCCGGTGCAGAATTTCCGGCAGACGTCGAGCTTCGCGGCCAAGACCGGCGCGTCCATTCCCGCGTGGCTGGCGCGACGCTTCGAGGGTCTTGATGACGATCCCGCCACGCGCCGGCTGATCGCCGCCGCGGTCGCCGCCGAACAGGTGATCGATCTGGTCGATCACGGCGTCACGGATCTGCATTTCTACACCATGAACAAGGCCGATCTCGTTTTCGCGATCTGCCATCTGCTGGGCGTGCGGGCGCCGGTTGGCGAGGGAGTTGCGTCATGAGCCAGTCGCGTATCGCCGACGGGCGCGCCGTGCGCGCCGCGCTGACCCAGGCCGCGCGCGAGCGCGTGCTCGTGCTCGACGGCGCCATGGGCACGATGATCCAGGACTTGCGACTCGACGAGGCGGGCTTTCGCGGCGCGCGGTTCGCCGACCACGGGCGCGATCTCAAGGGCAACAATGATATTCTGAATCTCAGCCAGCCCGACGCGGTGCGCGATATTCACCTCGCCTATTTTCTCGCCGGCGCCGATCTCGTCGAGACGAACACGTTTTCCTCGACCACGATCGCGCAGGCTGATTACGGGCTTGAGGCCGCCGTCGTCGATCTCAACTTCGAGGGCGCGCGGCTGGCGCGCGACGCCGCCGATCTCGCGGAAGCAAAAGATGGGAGGCGGCGCTTTGTCTGCGGCGCGCTGGGGCCAACCAACCGCACCGCGTCGATCTCGCCCGACGTGAACGACCCCGGTTTTCGCGGCGTGTCGTTCGACGAGTTGCGCGGCGCCTACGCGCTCGCCTCGCGCGCGCTGATGGAAGGCGGCGCCGACGCCATCATCATCGAGACCATCTTCGACACATTGAACGCCAAGGCGGCGATGTTCGGCGTGTGGGACGCCTTTGACGCGCTCGCCGTCAAGCTGCCGGTGATCCTGTCGGGTACGATCACGGATCTGTCCGGTCGCACGTTGTCGGGACAGACGCCGGCGGCGTTCTGGAATTCCATGCGCCACGCCGAGCCTTTCGCGGTTGGCTTCAACTGTGCTCTCGGAGCGCGCGAATTGCGCCAGCATGTGGCGGAAATCTCGCGCCTCGCCGACACCTTCGTCGTCGCCTATCCCAACGCCGGCTTGCCCAACGAATTCGGTCTCTACGACGAGAGCCCCGAGTACATGGCGGGCATGCTCGGCGAATTCGCCGACGCGGGCATCGTCAACATCGTCGGCGGCTGCTGCGGCACCACGCCCGAGCACATCCGTGCCTTCGCCGACCGCGTGCGCGGCGTCGCGCCGCGCCGTCCGCCAAAAATTGAACCGATGCTGCGCCTGTCGGGACTTGAGCCCTTTGCGCTGACGAGGGACATCAAATTCGTCAACGTCGGCGAGCGCACCAACGTCACGGGCTCGGCGCGGTTTCGCAAGCTCATCAAGAACAATGAGTTTTCCGCCGCGCTGGATGTCGCGCGCGAACAGGTCGCCAACGGCGCCCAGATCATCGACGTCAACATGGACGAGGGGATGCTGGATTCGGCCAAGGCGATGACGGATTTTCTCAACCTCATCGCCTCCGAGCCGGACATCGCGCGCGTGCCGATCATGGTCGATTCCTCGAAGTTCGAGGTGATCGAGGCCGGCCTCAAGTGCGTGCAGGGCAAGGCGGTCGTCAATTCCATCTCGCTCAAGGAGGGCGAGGAAAAATTCATCGCGCAGGCAAGACTCGTGCGCCGCTATGGCGCGGCGGTGGTCGTCATGGCGTTCGATGAGAAGGGCCAGGCCGACACGTTCGCCCGCAAGGTCGAGATTTGCGCGCGAGCCTACGACGTGCTGACGAAACAGGTCGGCTTTCCGCCGGAAGACATCATCTTCGATCCCAATATTTTCGCGGTCGCGACGGGCATCGAGGAACATGACAATTACGGCGTCGATTTCATCGAGGCGGCGCGCGCCATTCGCGAGAAACTGCCGCTGGCGCATATTTCCGGCGGCGTGTCGAACCTGTCGTTTTCGTTCAGGGGTAACGATCCCGTGCGCGAGGCCATGCATTCCGTGTTCCTCTACCACGCGATTTCCGCGGGCATGGACATGGGCATCGTCAACGCGAGCGCGCTTGTCGTCTACGAAAAGATCGATCCGGAGTTGCGCGAGGCTTGCGAGGACGTCGTGCTCAATCGCCGCGCCGACGCGACCGAGCGCCTGCTCGCCATCGCCGACCGATTCAAGGGCAAGGGCGTCGAGAGCAAGGAAAAGGATCTGGCGTGGCGC
Organism: uncultured Hyphomicrobiales bacterium; assembly: GCA_903885755.1. Classification (GTDB taxonomy): domain Bacteria; phylum Pseudomonadota; class Alphaproteobacteria; order Rhizobiales; family Beijerinckiaceae; genus Terripilifer. Next base: position 4,341 of record CAISJZ010000074.1, read on the forward strand.
GACGAGCCCGTCGCCAGACGCCTCGAATACGCGCTCGTCAACGGCGTGACGGACTTCGTTGACGCCGACGTGGAGGAGGCGCGGCTAGCCTCGAAGCGCCCGCTCGACGTGATTGAAGGACCGCTGATGGCGGGCATGAATGTGGTCGGCGATCTCTTCGGCGCGGGCAAGATGTTCCTGCCGCAAGTGGTGAAATCGGCGCGGGTGATGAAGCGCGCCGTCGCCGTGCTGATGCCCTACATGGAGCAGGAACGCCTCGCCGGCGGCAAGGAGCGCGAGCCGGTGGGCCGCATTCTCATGGCGACCGTCAAGGGCGACGTGCATGACATCGGCAAGAATATCGTCGGCGTGGTGCTCGCCTGCAACAATTACGAGGTGATCGACCTTGGCGTGATGACGCCGGCGTCGAAAATTCTCGAGACCGCGCGGCGCGAGAAGGTTGATATCATCGGCCTCTCCGGCCTCATAACGCCATCGCTCGACGAGATGTGCGTGGTGGCGAGCGAGATGGAGCGCGAGGGCTTCGACATTCCCTTGCTCATTGGCGGCGCGACGACGAGCCGCGTGCATACCGCGGTTAAGATTCACCCGAACTATTCGCGCGGGCAGGCGGTCTATGTCACCGACGCCAGCCGCGCGGTCGGCGTTGTCTCCTCGCTTCTTTCGAAGGAGACGCGCGGAGATTATGTCGAGACCGTGCGGGCGGAATATCGCAAGGTGGCCGAGGCGCACGAGCGTTCGGAGGCCAACAAGCAGCGCCTGCCGCTGGCCCGCGCGCGCGCCAATGCGTTCAAGGTGGACTGGAACGCCTACGTGCCGCCAAGGCCGCTGTTCACGGGCACGCGCGTGTTTCGCAATTACGACATCGCCGAACTCACGCCCTATATCGACTGGACGCCGTTCTTCCAGACCTGGGAAATGAAGGGGCGCTTTCCCGCCCTGCTCGACGATCCGGAACAGGGTGCCGCGGCGCGGCAATTGTTCGATGACGCCCGGGCCATGCTCAAGCGCATTGTCGACGAGCGCTGGTTCAACCCGAAGGGGGTGATCGGCTTCTGGCCGGCCAACGCGGTCGGGGATGACATCCATCTCTTCACTGGCGAGTCGCGAAGCGAGAAGCTCGCGACATTGCACACCCTGCGTCAGCAATTGCATCGCCGGGATGGACGGCCCAATCTGGCGCTGGCCGATTTCATCGCGCCGGCCGGCATGCCGGACTGGATTGGCGCCTTTGTGGTGACGGCGGGACCGGAGGAAGAAAAAATTTCCGCGCGCTTCGCGCAAGCCAACGACGACTATGGGTCGATCATGGTCAAGGCGCTCGCCGATCGCATCGCCGAGGCGATGGCCGAGCGCATGCACGAGCGGGCGCGCAAGGAGTTCTGGGCCTATGCGCCTGACGAAAACCTGACGCCACAGGAACTGGCGTCGGAGGCCTATCGCGGCATTCGCCCGGCGCCGGGCTATCCCGCGCAGCCCGATCACACTGAAAAAGGGACGCTGTTCGACCTGCTCGCCGCCGAACGACGTGTCGGCGTGAAGCTGACGGAGAGTTTCGCGATGTGGCCGGGTTCATCGGTGAGCGGGCTCTATCTCTCGCATCCCGACGCGCATTACTTCGGCGTCGCCAAGGTCGAGCGCGATCAGGTCGAGGACTACGCCGCGCGCAAGGGCATGGCGATCGCCGAGGTCGAGCGCTGGCTCGCGCCCGTGCTCAATTACGATCCGAAGGCGATCGTGACGAGCGACGCGGCGTAGGCCTCACCACAGCAATTGCCCGCCGTTGGGGTGGATGATCGTTCCGTTCACATAGGCGGCGCGATCGCTCAGGAGAAAGTCGACGACAACGGCGACTTCATCGGGGCGACCGAGGCGCCCAATCGGAAGACTGTTGGAGAATTTCGTTCGCACCGCCTCGAATTGCTCTTTTGTGCGGCCTCCGCGCAGCAAGGGCGTATCGATCGGGCCGGGACCAATGGCGTTGACGCGAACGCCGGCGCCCGCGAATTCCGCGGCCA
>CAISJZ010000075.1 GCA_903885755.1 uncultured Hyphomicrobiales bacterium
AGCGCCAGACCGCCAAGCGGCAATGTCACGCCACGGCCGAGCTTGGCGCCCTTGATCGGATTCAGTTCAAGCGAACCGCCACCGAGATCGCCGGAAACGCCGTCGGGCTTGTGGAAACCGGCGACAACGCCAAGCGCCGACAGTTCCGCCTCGCGCTGGCCCGAGAGCAACTCGATTTTGGCGCCGATCGCTTCCTTCGCGGCCGAAAGGAATCCCTTGCCGTTGGAGGCGTCGCGGGCCGCCGCCGTCGCGATTACCAACGTTTCGCCGACGCCCATGATGTCGCAGAGCGCGCGAAAGCGGCGCAGCGCCGCCAGAGCCTTGTCAATTCCATCTCCGGACAGCCGACCCGACGTGGCGACGCCGCGCCCGAGCCCGCACAGGTGCTTTTCATTGAATATTGGCGTCGGCGCGCGCGACAGGCCCTCGTAAGCGACAAGGCGCACCGAGTTCGACCCGATGTCGACGATCGCCAGCGGCTTGCCCAGGGAAAGCCGGCCTGGCGCATCGAGTTTCGCAAGCGTCCTAGGGGGAGGCGGTAGGTTCATCGCGTCAACTGGCTTCCAGTCGCTTGGACAGGGTCTTGGGCGCCGACTGCTTGAGCGATTTTCCGCGTCCAGACAAGCTCGGATTCGTCATGAAATAGTTGTGTGCGTTGAATGCGTCCTCGCCCGGACGCAAGACAATCCGCTCGCTGGAGCCATCCGGCAGCACCCGATAGCTTTGCTGGTTGTCCATGAGGTTGGCGACCATGATCTGGTCGAGAACCTGTTCATGCACCGTGGGATTCGTCACGGGCATCATCACCTCGACGCGGCGGTCAAGGTTGCGCTGCATGAGATCCGCGGAGGCGATGTACACATAGGCGTCGGGATGCGGCAGGCCATGGCCGCCGCCAAAGGCATAGACGCGGGCATGTTCGAGGAACCGCCCTATGATCGATTTGACCCGTATATTGTCTGAAAATCCGGGAACGCCGGGCCGCAGGCAGCAGATGCCACGCACGACGAGATCAATCTGCACGCCAGCCTGACCGGCGGTGTAGAACGCATCGATGATCTGCGGATCGACGAGCGCGTTGCACTTGGCCCAGATCGCCGCCGGGCGACCCGCGAGCGCGTGTTTTGTCTCCTCCTCGATGTGGGCAAGCAGGCGCGATTTCAGATTGATCGGCGACACCGCGAGCTTTTCAAGGCTCGCGGGCTGCGCGTAACCCGTGATGAAATTGAAGATTTTGGCGACATCGCGTCCAACCGCCGGATCGGCGGTGAACAGGGAGATGTCGGTATAGATGCGCGCCGTGATCGGATGATAATTGCCGGTGCCGACATGGCAATAGGTCGCGAGCGTCGAGCCCTCGCGCCGCACGACCATCGACAGCTTGCCGTGGGTCTTCAGATCGACGAAGCCGAAGATGACCTGCGCGCCAGCGCGCTCCAGATCGCGCGCCCAGCGGATATTGGCCTCCTCGTCGAAGCGCGCCTTCAGTTCGATCAGCGCCGTCACGGACTTGCCTGCCTCGGCGGCCTCGATCAGCGCGCGCACGATCGGGCTGTCGGAGGAGGTTCGATACAGCGTCTGCTTGATCGCCAGAACATTGGGATCGCGCGCCGCCTGCATGAGGAACTGCACCACCACGTCGAAGGATTCATAGGGGTGATGAACCGCGAGGTCCTTCTGCTTGATCGCGGCGAAACAATCGCCGCCGTTCTCGCGAACCCGTTCGGGAAAACGCGGATTGAACGCCTTGAACTTGAGGTCCGGGCGATCGATGCCGACGATCTCCGACAATTCGTTGAGCGCGAGCATTCCGTCGTGCATGAAGATTTCATCTTCCTGCAAATCGAGTTCGGCGGCGACGAAGGCGCGCAGGTCCTCGGGCATGGAGCCCTCGAATTCCAGCCGGATGACCGAGCCGCGGCGGCGGCGCTTCAACGCGGTTTCGAAGGTCAGAACAAGATCTTCCGCCTCTTCCTCGATTTCGATATCGCTGTCGCGAACGACGCGGAACAATCCCTCGCCCTTGACCGAGCAGCCGGGAAACAGGCGATCGGTGTGCATGCGGATGACGGTTTCCAGCGCGACGAAACGCGCCTTGCCGGACCCCGGCTGTTCCGGCAGGCGCACAAATCGGTCCACCTTCAATGGCAGGCGAACGAGCGCATTCAGGCGTCGCCCGTCATCCTCGCGCACCAGTTCGAAGGCGACGCTGAAGCCGAAATTCGGAATGAAGGGAAAGGGGTGCGCGGGATCGATGGCGAGCGGCGTCAGCACCGGGAAAATATTGAGCAAGAAATGTTCTTCCAGCCAGACGCTCTCGGATTTGGTCAGTTCGCCGTCGGCCAGGATGAGCACGCCGGCCTCGCGCAGATCGTCGCGCAGCGCGCGCCAGCGTCTGCCCTGCTCCGCCGTCAGTTTAAGCGTGCGCTGGCGGATGCGGGCAAGCTGTTCAGCGGGCGTCAACCCGTCGTCGGCGGCGGCCAGATGGCCCGATCGCATCTGCGCGCGCAGACCCGCCACCCGCACCATGAAGAACTCGTCGAGATTGCTCGCGGAAATCGAGAGGAAACGAAGTTGTTCAAGCAGGGGATGGTTGCGATTCGAGGCCTCCTCGAGAACGCGGTGATTGAACTCCAGCCAGGACAGTTCGCGATTGACGAAACGATGCGGCGACAGCGCCAGTTCAGCGGCCGCCTCGATGATTGGCGGCGCAAGCGGAGAATCCGGCTCGGCCGGTCGCCGCGCCAGAGACACGTCCGCGATCTTTGCCTGTCTCGCCACGATGCTCTCCCGCCAGTCCACCTGGGCGCCAAACGACCCCTGGCAGCGGCTATGCCGTCAAGATGACGGGTTTAAGACGATTGTTCCAGTCGCTTCAAGACTTCCGCCGCCATGGGACGGCTGACCGCCCGGCCCCGTTCGAGCGCTTCGCGGTCGAGCGCCTCGACGATGGTCCGCGCTGATTCCAGCGACCGTTCGATCCGCACGGCCAAATATTCCACCACGCTGGTGTCTATTCTCAATTGCTTGTCGACAAACAGCTTGACCAGCACGGCGCGAACGAGCGCGTCGTCGGGTTCCGCGATCTCGACCGCTGGCGCGAGGCGCAGGCGGGACAGCAGGTCCGGCAAGGCGACGCCCCAGCCGTCCGGCCAGGAACGGGCCGTCATGACAAGGCTTGCGCCGCCCGACCGCGCGAGATTGATGAGGTGAAACATTTCCCGTTCGACGCCGCGGGCCTTGTCTGCGTCCTCCAGCAAGATGGCCCCGGCCTGCGCCAGCGCCGGCAGATCGGCCAGCGGCAGGGCCGAGGCGGCCAGCACGCGCGCCTTGGCCCGCCGGGCCCAGATCGCGGCCAGATGGCTCTTGCCAGCCCCCGTCGGCCCAAGCAGCAGCAGCATGGGGTCGTGCCAGTCGGGCCAGCGCTCGAAGGCCTCATAGGCGACCTGATTTGACGGCGAGACGAGAAAATCCTCCCGCCCGAAGCGTGGTTCGGTTGGCAGGTGGAGCGCGAGCTGGCGGGAATGATCCGTCACGGTCGGTAGTCCCGGCGCGGACGCGCGATCAGGCATTCATGTGGCGTAGCCATTGGTCGAGATAGGCCGCCATGGAGCCAATCGTCAACGCCGCCACGATCCATTCCAGCACCGGCAGCCAGCCATCAAGGGAAAGACCGAAGGCCCGCGCCCCCAGAACCGCGCAGGCAAGCCCGATCTGCGCCGTCGTATTGAGCTTGGAGACCAGCAAAGGGCGGATTTCCACCGGCTTGCGGAGAACCCAGGAAACAATCACCGCGCCGATGATCATCACATCGCGCGAAACCACGAGAATGGCGAGCGGCGTGGGCAGAACGCCATCGACCGCGAGGGAAATGTAGATCGAGACCAGCAGCGCCTTGTCCGCGAGGGGATCGAGATAGGCGCCAAGTTCGGTGCGCAGATCGAATCGCTTGGCGAGAAACCCGTAGATGGCGTCGGAGACGCCCGCGATCGTGAAAACCGCGAATGCCGCCTGCCAGCGCCCGGACGAAATCAACGCCACCGTCGCCGGGACGAGCAGAAGCCGTCCAACCGTGATGATGTTGGGCAGACCGGATAAATAATCGCGAGCGCTCATCCCTGCGGGCAGTATACATGGCTGGATGAAATGGCAAAGAAGGCCCCCGCCGCCTTGCGCCAGCGCGCCGCGCGGGTTAACCCCGCCTCGAACAGGGGACCACGATGACCGAAGAGGCCGCCACCGGGCTCACCTACGCGCAGGCGGGCGTTGATATCGACGCCGGCAACGAGATGGTCGAGCGGATCAAGCCCATGGTGCGCGCCACCCGCCGGCCCGGCGCGGACGCGGAAATCGGAGGATTCGGCGGCCTCTTTGATCTCAAGGCCGCCGGTTTTATCGATCCTATTCTGGTCGCCGCCAACGACGGCGTTGGCACCAAGGTCAAGATCGCGATTGAATCGGGCATCCACGATACGGTCGGCGTCGACCTCGTGGCCATGTGCGTCAACGATCTCGTGGTGCAGGGCGCCGAGCCGCTGTTTTTCCTCGACTATTACGCCACCGGCAAGTTGGAGCCGACGACCGGCGCGGCCATCGTCGCCGGCATCGCGCGGGGCTGCGTCGAGTCCGGCTGCGCGCTCATCGGGGGCGAGACCGCTGAAATGCCTGGCCTTTACCGGGGCAGCGATTACGACCTCGCCGGTTTCGCGGTCGGCGCGGCCGAACGTGGCCGCCTGCTGCCGCGCGGCGATGTCGCGCCGGGCGACATGGTGTTTGGCCTGCCCTCCTCCGGCGTTCATTCCAATGGTTTTTCGCTGGTCCGCCGCATCGTCGAGCGTTCGGGACTTGACTGGGGAGCGCCCGCGCCTTTCGCGCCGGGGCAATCGCTGGCGCAAGCGCTGCTCACGCCGACGCGGCTTTACGTCAAGCCATTGCTGGCGGCTCTGAAGGCGACGGGGGCGATCAAGGCCCTCGCCCACATCACCGGCGGCGGTTTCCCCGACAATATTCCGCGCGTCCTTCCAAAGGCCGTTGGCGTGTCGCTTGATCTCGCCGCCATCCCGGTTCTTCCCGTCTTCAAATGGCTCGCCGCGACGGGCAATGTCGCCGAGCGCGAGATGCTGCGCACGTTCAACTGCGGCATTGGCATGATCGTCGTCGCGTCGCGCGACCACGCCGCGGAGGCCGAAGCCGCCCTGCGCGCGGCGGGCGAAGCGCCCGTGCGCCTTGGCGAGGCCATCGCGGCGGACGGAGAAGAACGGGTTTCCTATCGCGGGCGGCTCGCGCTGTGAGCGCTCCCGCGCCGGCCCAGCGCAAACGCGTCGCGATCCTGATTTCGGGTCGCGGCTCGAACATGACCAGCCTGATCGCGGCCGCCGAACGCGGCGACTATCCCGCCGAAATCGCCCTTGTCCTGTCCAACCGGCCGGACGCGGGCGGACTGGCGACGGCGCGCGGCCGCGGCATCTCGACCGTCGCGCTCGATCACAAGCAGTTCGCGTCGCGCGAAACGTTCGAAGCCGCCATGCAGTCGGCGCTCGACTCCCACAGGATCGAGATCGTCTGCCTCGCCGGCTTCATGCGCCTGCTGACGCCCACCTTTGTCGAGAGATGGTCGGGCAAGCTGGTCAACATTCATCCGGCCTTGCTACCATCCTACAAGGGGCTCCATACCCACGAGCGCGCGCTCGCCGATGGCGTGAAGATCCACGGCTGCAGCGTGCATTTCGTCGCGCCTGAAATGGACGCGGGCCCGATCATCGCGCAGGCCGCCGTCCCCGTGCTCGACGATGACACGCCCGACACCCTTGCCACGCGCGTACTGGCGCGCGAGCACCAGATCTATCCCATGGCGCTGCGGCTGGTCGCGTCCGGCGCGACGCGGATCGAGAACGGCCGCGTGCTGTGCGCGGGCGTATCGACGGATGCCGACGCCGCGCTCGTCAGTCCGTAGCATCGCGCATGGTCTCACGTTCCCAGTCGCGCAGAAGATCTGCGCGTCGCCGAGGATATTTCTCGCCGATGCTCATCGAATGAATGCGGTCCGTGCGGAAATGCCGGAATGCCTGGCGCATCTCGCACCACGCGAGCACGACCCGCGCCGCGTCGAAAAACGCGAGGCCGAAGGGCCAGATGACGCGCTCGCTGACCACTCCTTTTTCATCGCCGTAAACGATCGTCGCTTTCAACCCCGTCCGGATCGCGCCCCGGAGCGGCGCGACGTCAACGCCATCGAGCGCGGGCGACGCGCCAAGGGAAGGCGCGAACAGTGCGCCTTCGAACAGCAGCGGGCGCAAGGGCCCGGGCAGAACGTCGCCAATTTTCGCGAGCACGTCATCCGCCGCGCGCGACAGCGTCGCGTCGGCGCGTCCGCGCAACCAGCGCATGCCGACAAGCACCGCCTCAACCTCGTCAGGCGTGAACATCAACGGCGGCAGATCGTAGCCCTTCTCAAGGACGTAACCGACGCCCGCCTCGCCGCGGATCGGCGCGCGGCTGGCGATCAGGGCGGCGATGTCGCGATAGACGGTGCGCGTGGAGACTTCCAGTTCGCGCGCCAACGCATCCGCCGTCACGGGGCGGCGGTGACGGCGCAGGGCCTGGATCAGGCGTAGAAAGCGGTCGGCTCTGTTCATGGATGCAAGTCTGCTCCATGCTGCTGACATGGACTGTCAGGAGCATGTCGTTAGACGGGGCTCATGTCCACGCGAGCGGAGACCCAAAATGATTACGCTTTATTCCTTTGGACCAGCGTTTGGCCTGCCTGATCCCAGCCCCTTTGTCATGAAGGCGTAGATGCTGCTGAAGCTCGCCGGCCTCGACTACAAGACCGACACCAGCGGCTTTCGCAAGGCGCCCAAGGGCAAACTCCCCTACATCGACGACGCGGGAACGCGCGTCGCCGATTCCACGTTCATCCGGTTCCATCTGGAAAAGGTCCGCAGGATCGATTTCGACAAGGGATTGAACGACGAACATCGCGGCGTCGCCTGGGCCATCGAAAAGCTGCTCGAGGATCATCTCTACTGGCTCGTTGTCCGTGATCGCTGGATCAACGAAGACAATTTCAACAAAGGTCCGGTTCGCTTCTTCGACGCCGCGCCCGCCCTCATTCGGCCCCTGATCATTCGCATGGTCCGGCGCAGGGTGCGCGCCAATCTGCAGGGCCAGGGCCTTGGTCGCCACACCGACGCCGAAAGCGCCCTGCTGGCCGGGCGCGACGCGAGAGCGCTCGCCGGCGCGCTGGGCGACAAGCCGTTCCTCATGGGCGAGACGCCCTGCGGCGCCGACGCGACCCTGTTCGCCTTTGTCACGGCGGCGCTCTGCCCGCTGTTTCAGTCGTCGGCGCGGGACGCCATCGGCTCGTATTCCAATCTCGTGGCCTATCGCGACCGACTGCTGGGCGTTTATTATCCCGGGCTTCCGGTTGGCGCCTGACCCGAGCGGTTGGAGGCGCGTGACCTTCAATCCGGAAATGGCCAATTTTTTGTTTTCGCCATGAATTGAATACTGAGCCAAGTTTTCAAGAATTGGCCGAAATTCTGAAACGTGTTAGGATCGCCGTGAAGGCAACGCGAGGAGGCGACGATGTCGGCGCGCGCGAAAGTGACAGCCACGGGCCGATTGAGCATCCCGGTTGACGTCCGCAAGCGCCACGGCCTTGTCGGCGGCGGCGAGGTCGTCATTCAGGACACTGGCGACGCCATCGTGATCCGGACTGTCGCCCGGACGGTGGCCCGCGCGCAGGATATGAGCCGCAGGCTTCTGGCGGGCAAGACGGACGCAACGCTCGACGATTTCGTGAAGGATCGACGACGCGACGCGAAGCGCGAATGAGCAGCGTGGTTCTCGATGCATCCGCACTGCTGGCGCTGCTCCTGAACGAGCCGGGTGCTGATCGTGTTCTGGCCGCGCTGGACAGCGCCGTGATTTCATCGGTCAACATGGCCGAGGTTGTCGGACATTATGCTCGCCACGGCGCTGCGGAGGATGACATACGGTTGATGCTGGCGAGCCTGCCCCTTGAGGTCGCGCCCTTTGACGAAACCATGGCCCATTCCGCCGGCATGATGCGTCCTGTTGGCGAAAGGGTCGGGCTATCGCTCGGAGACCGGGCGTGCCTCGCGCTTGCACAGCAACGCGGCGTGCGCGCTCTGACCGCCGACCGCGTTTGGGAAAAGATCGCGCGAGCCGTTCGCGTCGAAGTTGAAATCATCCGCTAGAATTTCGTGCTGCTCTTGCCGACCCTTGGCCATTGCGTCTTTTCCGGCTCGGGTGGATTGAGATCGACCACTGCTTCCGGCGTCCAGTAACAATCAAGGTCGCCCGTCAGGCGCACGCACATCAGGGGCGCGCGCTTCTGATCGACGCTGACCTTCAGGCCCTTGATCAGCGACAGGCAATCGCGCGAGGCAATCTTTCCGGCCTGAAAACTCTCGAGGCCGACGACCTTGCCCTTGGCTGTTGCGAGGTCGAGCGCCATCCTGGCGTCGGTCTCCGAGCGGCAGGCAAAAGCCTTTTCCTTGAGCGCCGCCGCGCGAGCGGATGGCGTGATCATGATCGCCACGGCCGCGAGGATGCGCCAACATCTCATGAAATCTCCATCTTGCTCGCAACGCGTCGCATCCACACCCTGTTATCGTGAAAGGCCGACCCGCCAAATGGCGCTACCGCGTCGGCGCCCGTCAGCGTGTTGATGCCTCTTCCCTCGGCAAAGGCCGCGTTCGGCCAGATGCCCTCGGAGATCAGAATGCCGCGGCGCACGCCATCAAAAAATCTGGCGCGCAGGCGCACCTCGCCGCGCTGGCTGCCGAGCGTGACCTCGTCGCCATCGTCAATCGACAGGTTCGCCGCGTCGATGGGATGCACGAGCACGCATGGCGCTTTCTCACGCGCCAGCGAAGAGGGGGTTTCGTTGAACGTCGAATTGAGGAACGAACGTGAAGGAGACGTCGCGAGGCGGAACGGAAATTCCTCATTCGTGCTTTCGATGACGTCCCAATGGTCCGGCAGGTCCGGCATTGTCCGCCACGGGCCAATGGGACCGATGTTGCCATAGGGAACGCGCGGCCAGTCAACGCGAAAGTGGAATTTTTTATCCGGCCACGCGAATCCATCGAGGAAATGCGCGGCGCGGAAGTTCGGCTGCACATCGATCCAGTTCTTCTGGACAAGCTCGTCCAGCGGCGGCAGGTTCGACTCGCGCAGGGTGATTTCGGCGAGTTCGCGCGCCGAATGATCGAATCCGGGTCGCGCGACGCCCAGACGCCTTTCCAGCGCGCGAATGACTTCGTGGTTGGACTGGCACTCGCCCGGCGGCTCGATCAGCTTTCCCGCGAATTCGACGTACTGATGGCCGCCGCCAGCATAGATGTCGTCATGCTCCATGAACATGGTCGCCGGCAGCACGATGTCGGCCATGGCGGCTGTTTCGGTCATGAATTGCTCGTGCACGGCGACGAACAGATCCTCGCGCGCAAAGCCCTGCTTGACGCGCGTCTGGTCTGGGGCGACCGACACCGGATTTGTGTTCTGGATCAGCATGGCCTTCACAGGCCCGCCGCCGCGCAAGGCGTCGGCGTCGCCAGTCAGGATCGCGCCGACGCGCGATTGGTCGAGCGCGCGAGTCGCGGGATCAACGAATTCACGGCCTTCCAGCGTCGCCTGATTCCAGTGAAAGATCGCGGCATTGTTGTGAAAAGCGCCGCCACCCTCGTATTTCCAGGCGCCCGTCACGGCGGCCACGCAGCTTGCCGCGTGCATGTTCACCGCGCCGTTGCGCTGGCGCGAGAAACCGTAGCCCAATCGAAAGAATGTCTTCCTCGTTTCGCCGACGAGCCGCGCGAAGGCCTCGATCTCCGCGACGGACAGGCCGGTGATACCGGCTGCCCACGCGGGATCGCGCGCCTTCAAATGCGCTTCGAGCGCGCGCGGTTCGTCCGTGTATTTTTCGAGATAAGGCCAGTCGGCAAAACCATCGCGAAACAGCACGTGCATGACAGCGCAGGCCAGCGCGCCATCGGTTCCCGGCCGAATGCACAGAGCCATGTCGGCCTGTTCCATCGTGGCGTTGCGATAGATATCGATCACGACGAGTTTGGCGCCACGCTCCTTCCTCGCGCGGGATACGTGCGTCATGACATTGACCTGCGTCGCCACGGCATTGGTGCCCCAGAGAACGACACAGTCGGATTTCGCCATCTCGCGCGGATCGGGCCCGGCGATCTTTCCGGCGCCCGCGACAAACCCCGGCCAGGCGAGACCGACGCAGATCGTTCCGTAAAACCGCGAATATTTCTTGGCGTGCGTCAGGCGATTGATACCGTCGCGCTGCACGCGGCCCATGGTGCCGGAATAATAGTAAGGCCAGACGCCTTCGGCTCCGAAATCGCGTTCCGCCTCGTTGAACCGCGCCGCGATCGTGTCGAGCGCCTCATCCCAGGAAATCCGCGTGAATTGCCCGGCGCCTTTCGGCCCGGTCCGCTTCAGGGGATAAAGCAACCGATCGGGATGATGTATGCGTTCGGCATAGCGCGCAACCTTCGCGCAGATGACGCCGGCGGTGTAGCTCTGGTCTTTCGCGCCATGCACCCGGCCAATACGCTCGCCATCGATCACCTCAACGTCGAGCGCGCACGCCGACGGGCAGTCGTGCGGACAGACCGAGGGCTTGCGGACAATCGTTGGCGCGTTCATGGCGAAACCCGTTGCCCCGGCATGATGCAGGCGCGCTTGCGCCAAGTCCAACGAAAAGGGCGGCCCGAGGGCCGCCCTGAACGCATGAAAAGCCGGAAGAAATCAACCGACGATTTCGTTGCCGGCAAACCACTGGGCGATCTCGATGGCGGCATTCTCGGGCGAATCCGAGCCGTGCACCGAGTTTTCGCCCATGTTGAGCGCGAAGACCTTGCGGATGGTGCCCGCGTCGGCCTTCTCGGGATTGGTCGCGCCCATGACGCCGCGATAGCGCGCGATGGCGTCGTCGCCCTCGAGCACCTGCACGACGACGGGCGAAGCGATCATCTGCGAAACGAGTTCGCCGAAGAAGGGGCGTTCCCTGTGGACGCCGTAGAACGTCTCGGCCTGGGCGCGGGTCATATGGACCCGCTTCTGCGCGACGATGCGGAGACCGGCTTCCTCGATCTTGGCGTTGATGGCGCCGGTGAGGTTACGACGCGTCGCGTCGGGCTTGATGATGGAGAAGGTGCGTTGAATCGCCATGGTGGGCGCTGACTCTCGATGTTGTGGA